>NZ_JBSTYL010000021.1:0-99058 GCF_054052465.1 Aeromonas enterica
GGTGCGTATCACATCCAGCACGTAAACGGGTATCACCATCGGTTGAAAGCGTGGATGGATCGATTTCATGGTGTGGCGACCCATTACCTGAGGAACTACCTGGGTTGGCGCAGGATGCTGGAGCGCTACGGAAGGGGAGTAAATATCAAAGCGTGTTTGCATGAGGCGCTGGGGCACCCCATGCAACACGTAATTGGGACATAGCCTTTTTTATTCATCGTATCGACGGCCAGAACCTGTTCACGATTTGTCACGAGAGGCTGTCAGCAAGGTGAAGAGCCGCGGAGGAACCGGAGTGTGTAAATACACATGAGCCCCTTGGTTTCACATAAGCGAGCAGCACATGAGCCTTGATCACAGCCTCGCAGTAAGATCGTGAGCGGGTTCTCAGCTGATGCGCTCGATCCGCGCCATATAGAAACCGTCAAAACCGGTCGCGGACGGGCTGACGGTGTGGTCATCCCGCAGACGGTAGTTGTCGTTGGCCGCCAGGAATTTGTCCACCTGCTGGCGGTTCTCCTGGGGCAGGATGGAGCAGGTTGCATAGACCAGCAGACCACCGACCTTCACCATCTGGCTGTAGCGCTGCAGTATCTCTTCCTGCAAGGCCACCAGTACCGGCAGCCGCTCAGCGGTGTCACGCCACTTGGCATCCGGGTTGCGCTTGAGCACGCCAAGGCCCGAGCAGGGCACATCCAGCAGCACGCGATCGGCGGTGCCTTTGAGGCGTTTGACAGTCTTGCTGCTCTCGATGACGCGGGTTTCCACGTTGTGGGCACCGGCGCGGCGGGCGCGTTGCTTGAGGTTTTCCAGCTTCCACTCTTCCACATCCATCGCCAGCAGACGGCCCTTGCCGTTCATCATGGCGGCGATGTGCAGCGTCTTGCCGCCGGCACCGGCGCAGGCGTCGATGACCCGCATGCCCGGGCTGACTTCCAGCGCGGCAGCCACCAGCTGGGAGCCCGCATCCTGCTGCTCGAACCAGCCATCGGCAAAGGCCTTGGTGCGGAACAGGGCGGCGTCAGTGGTGACTTGCAGCGCGGTGGCGACACCTTCCACCGGGATGGTCGAGATGTGTTCCTTGGTCAGCACGGCTTGCAACTCTTCCCGCGTCCCCTTGAGGGTGTTGACCCGCAGGTAACGCTTGGGCATCCAGGCCAGCGCGGCGCGCTCGGCAGGCCAGGCCTCGCCGAGTTGCTCGCTGCCGAGTTTTTCCAGCCAGCTGGGGCAACCGTCCATCAGCACCGGGTTCTTCTTCGCTTCGGTCAGGCGGCGACGAAACGCCTCTTCGTTGAAGCGATCCAGCGTCGGATGGTTGGGTTGAGCTATCTTGTGAAAAGCGTGCCAGCTGTGCAGCAGCGGCCAGACATTCTTCTCGGCCTGACGAACCTGAATGCCGGTCAGGGCGCAATAGAGGCTGAGGCGACGCAGCAGATCGCCAGTGACCAGAGCAATCCTTGCCTGTTCTTGCGGTTTGAGTTCGATGCCGGAGAAGTGACGGGCATAGGCGCGGTCCAGAGTGAGACCCTGGCCCAGCACATCGTCAACGATGGCAACGATCAGGTCCCCGAAACGGGGCAACAGTGGGGATTTGAGCATGAGATTAACCTTGGTCAGATAAAGACGAACCGTCGTCATGGTGACGCAGCTCTAAAACTGATAAATCCGCGCAATGATAGGGGCTAGACAGGGTTGGTGCAACACTCCCCATTCGGGGAATATACAGACGATGGTGCTGGACTAAACGGACCAGCAGGAAAATGATGCCGGTTGCAGTTCAGGTGAGTGCATTTTAAAAGGACTAAAAAGATGCAGTTGATGAAATATTCTCCCTTGGCGCTGGTGGTTGCCAGCCTGATAAGCTCCGGCGGCCTCGCGGCCAAGGAGTGGGACACGGTGGCGGCACGCGCCACTGTGGCGGACGGCTATGAAGTGCGAGCCAACCAGTTCCGGGTGGCCAAGGTGCCCCTCGACTATTTTGCCGGACTGCAGGCCGGGGCACGCCAGCTGACCCTGCCACTGCCGGACGGGGGCGAGGTGATCTTCACCCTGCAGGCCTATGATCTGCTGCCCGCCGATCTCGCCGCCAAGTATCCCGATATCCTGACCTTCAAGGGCCATAACCCTGCGGCGCCGGTGGAGACGGGTCGCTTCGATCTGGGCCCGCAAGGTTTCCACGCCATGTTCACCCATCAGGGCAAGACGGTGTTCGTCGACCCGCTGCGCAATGCAGACGGTTATGCCGTCTATTACCAGCAGGATGCCTACAGCCGGCTGGAGGAGGAGGCAGACAAGGTGATCGGCAGTGATGCCAGCAGGGCGTTGGCGCACAAGGTGCAGGTGGATGGCAACGTGCGCAAGCGTTATGTCATCGCCATCTCGGCGGCCGGGGAGTATACCCAGTTCCACGGTGGCTCCAAGGTGCTGGCCACCGCGGCCATCGCTACCCTGCTCAACCGGGTGAACGAGGTGTACCAGCGGGATGTGGGAGCCGAGTTCCAGCTGGCCAGTGGCAACGACGCCGTTATTTTCACCGATCCAGCAACGGACCCTTTTTACAACGGTGATAACCCTGACTACGTGATCGGGGTTAGCAGCGTCTATGAGGAAAACGACACCAGCAAGAACGTTCTGGTGCAGAGCGACGCCTTCGCCAACGGCGATCTGGGGGCATTTGATATCGGCCATGTGGTCAACACCGGCGGTGGTGGCCTGGCTGGCCTGGGTGTTTTGTGTACAGCTGAAAAGTCTGCTGGCATGACCGGCTCGACCACCCCGGTGGGGGATGCCTTCTTCATCGACTATGTAGCCCATGAGATCGGCCATCAGTTCGGCGCCGACCACACCTTCAACGGCACCACCAACAGTTGTGGTAGCGGCAACCGGGTGGCGGAACAAGCCTGGGAGCCGGGCAGCGGCACCTCCATCATGGCTTATGCCGGCATTTGCGGGGATGAAAACATTCAGCCGCACAGCGATCCCTATTTCCACAGCAAGTCCATTGAGCAGATGCGTGCGCACATGGCGACCGTGCCGGCCTGCGGCACCACCCTCAGCCTCGTCAACAACGCGCCCCAGGCGGCGGCCGGTGCCAGTCATGTCATTCCGGCCAACACACCGTTCGTGCTCAAGGGGGCTGGCGCCGATCTGGACAGCGATCCCCTGACCTACACCTGGGAGCAGATTGATCTGGGGACGGAGTCGAGCAGCCTGGCCACCATGGTGGACGATGGCAGCCGGCCGCTGTTCCGGTTCGTGTCGCCGACCAGCTCGCCGGAGCGGATCCTGCCGAGCCTGCCATCCCTGCTCTCCGGCTCGTTGGCCAAGGGCGAGGCCTGGCCCACCATCAACCGGGATCTCCACTTCCGGCTGACGGTACGTGACGGCAAGGGCGGTGTCGCCAGCGATGACATGAAGGTGCAAGTAGTCAACACCGGCAGTGCGTTCCACCTGACCAGCCCCCTTGGCGTGATGGTGACGCCGGGTGCCAGCCAGGCGGTCGGCTGGGATGTGGCGGGCACCAACGCAGCCCCGATCAACTGCAGCAAGGTAGACCTGTTCGTGACTCAGGACGAAGGGGCAAACTGGGCGACCCTGGCCACCAGCCAGCCCAACAGTGGCTCGGCCACCGTTACCCTGCCGGCCAACCTCACCAGCAGCATCAGATTGAAAGTGGCCTGCAGCGACAATATTTTCTTCGCCCTCAGCCCGCTCAAGTTGCCTGTGGTGCAAAGTGGCGGCAGCTCGGGCGGTGGTGGTGGCGGTGCGCTCGGTTTCTGGGCCCTGGCGCTGCTCGGCTGGCAACGGAGGCGGGCATGAGAGTCACCGGCTTGCTGCTGTTCACGCTGCTCGGGGGCTGTCAGGCGGATGCCGACACCCTGGAGCAGGCGATCAGCGCCAGCCTTGCCAAGCAGGATTACCGACTGATTGTACGGGCCGGGCGCGGCGAAGTGGCGCCCGGTATTGCGGCAGGTGAGCAGGAAGCGGCCAAGGCGCGCTGTGGCGTGCGCTATCTGGAGGGGTTGGGGGATGTCATCAAACCCGATCAGAAAGAGGCCCAGGCCAAGCTGAGGGCCTATGCGGCAGAGTATAACCAGCGCATGCTGTCACATTGCCCACCGGCCGCCGGCAAGAAGCAATAAGTCTGAAGTCGGGGATTGGCAACAAAGGGAGGCGCAAGCCTCCCTTTGTTGTTTGGCACCGCCATTTGGCCGCCCTGAGGCTTGTACCCATGGCGTGCTCGTCGCACAATGCCAGCACGCATGGCCGCATCGGCGGCAAGAGAGAAGGAAAATCAAGATGATGGATGTGGCTGATCTGCGCCGTGAATATACCCGGGGCGGATTGCACCGGGCCGATCTGCCGGTCGAACCCCTTGCGCTGTTCGAGAAGTGGCTGGCCCAGGCCTGCGAGGCCAAGTTGACCGATCCCACCGCCATGGTGGTGGCGACCGTGGATGCCGACGGGCAACCCTGGCAGCGTACCGTGCTGCTCAAGCACTACGATGCCGAGGGCATGGTGTTCTACACCAACATGGGCAGCCGCAAGGCGCACCAGCTGGAGGGCAACCCCCGCATCAGTCTGCTCTTCCCCTGGCACACCCTGGACCGCCAGGTGCACGTGACCGGCCGGGTGGAGAAGATGAGCACCTTCGAGGTGATGAAGTACTTCCACAGCCGCCCCAAGGACAGCCAGATAGCCGCCTGGGTTTCCAAGCAGTCGACCCGCATCTCGGCGCGCGGTGTGCTGGAGGCCAAATTCCTCGAGCTCAAGCAGAAGTTTGCCAACGGCGAAGTGCCGCTGCCGAGCTTCTGGGGGGGGTATCGGGTACGGATAGACACGGTCGAATTCTGGCAGGGTGGCGAGCATCGTCTGCACGACCGCTTCTACTACAGCCGGGAAGGGGAAGGCTGGCACATAGAGCGGCTGGCGCCCTGATCCCCCGTTTACCCTCTGCAACCCTGTGCTGACAAGGAGTCTGTATGCGTCTGTATGGCGATCTGAGATCCGGCAACTGCTACAAGGGGTGGCTGCTGGCCCGCTGGCTGGCATTGCCTCTCGACTGGATCCCGGTGGATATCCAGGCCGGTGACACCCAAACCCCGGCCTTTCTGGCCATGAATCCCAACGGCAAGATCCCGGTGCTGGCCATTGATGACGGCGATGCGCTGGCGGAATCCAACGCCATCCTCTTCTATCTGGCGCAGGGCTCGGCGCTCTGGCCGGCGGAGCCGCGTCAGCAGGCCGAGGTGCTCAAGTGGCTGTTCTTCGAACAGTACAGCCATGAGCCCTACATCGCCGTGGCGCGCTTCATCGTCCATTATCTGGGCCGCCCCGAGTCTCAGGAGGCGCGACTCGACGGCCTCAAGGCCGGTGGCGAGCGGGCGCTGGCGGTGATGGAGCAGCAGCTGAAACAGAGCCCCTACCTGTGCGGCGAGGCACCGACCATCGCCGATATCGCCCTCTATGCCTACACCCATGTGGCGGAGGAGGGGATATTCTCGCTGCAGGGCTGGCCCGCCATCCAGGCCTGGATTGCCCGCATAGAAGCCCATCCTCGCCACCTGAGCCTGCTTGCGGCCTGTCAGGCCGGCTGATGGAGCTGCTGATCGAACGGGCGCTGTGGCAACCCCATTGGACCCAAGTGCTGCAGGCCTGGCAGCGGCAGGGCCATCGCTGGCAACTGCTGCTCAGCAAGGAGGCAGAGTCCCATCTGGCAGAGGAGGATGATCTCTGGTCCACCTGCCGACCCGATGGCCTCCTTTCGGCTACTTCGCTGCTGGCCGCCTGGCTCGACGGCGATCTGAGCGCGGATGTGCAGGCGGACCCCAGCCGCCAGATCCTCATCAGCGCCTCGGCCTCCCTGCTGACCCTGGCCAGGGAGAGCGGTCTGCTTACCCTTGGCCCGCTCGGGGCCGATCTGGTGCTGACCGCGGACGACGACATGGGCGCCGTGCTCAAGCGGCTGCTCGCCCGCCGTTTGACCGTGCCCCTGCTGCGCGAGCCCGCTGCTGCGTCCTCCTCTTCTGCGCTGGTGCTGCGGCCGCTGCTGGCCGACGACGAGGCCGAGGTGGTGCGCTACTGCGGCGACGAAGCGCTCTCCCGCTATACCCTCAACATTCCCCACCCCTACCCGCCGGAGGGGGCCCGTGACTGGCTCGTCGGCAGCTGGCGCAAGGCGGCGCTGGGGCTGGGCTGGAGCTGGGCCATGACGCTGCCACAGGAGGATGAGGTGGCCCCGCTGGTCGGGGTGATCTCGCTGCACTGGAACGGCGAGCTGGCCTGGTGGGTCGGCGTCCCCTGGCAGAATCAGGGACTGGCCACCCGGGCGGCGCAACGGGTCAAGTCCTTTGCATTCGACACCTTGCAGCTGCCGGCACTGACCGCGCGCCACATGCCGGGCAACCTCGCCTCCGGCCGGGTGATGGCCAAGCTCGGCATGCATTATCGCGGGTTGCGCGGCCGAACCGCCCAGCAACCGTGCGAGGTGAGCTATTGGCGACTGGACAGGGCCATCCCCCTGCCCGAACCTGTGACCCGGCAACTGGCACCTTGGCTGGTGGACGAGTGGGTGGCCGTGGCCATCCTGCAGGGTGCCGAAGCACAGGTCGGGTTGGGCCATGGTCGCCCGTGGCAGCTCACCCTGTTTCTGGATGAGCAGGGCCCCGATCCCGTCTTGCCGAGCGTAGAGTCTGCGGATGAGACTCGGCTCGATGTCATCTGTTATCCGCTCGGTGAGCTGGCGCAGGCCGAACCCGAGCGGCTCCCTCTGCTGGGGGGCGTGCTGCTCAAGGACAGGGACGAGCAGGGGCTTGCCTGCCTGCTGCAACTGGCCGGCCTGCGGCGCCAGGGGCCCGTCCTGCTCACCCGCGCGCAGCGACAGCAGCGGCTCGGCTGGATTGGCAAGATGGCGCGTCGCGCCGGCCTGCCCGCGACCGGGGCCAGTGCTGGAGACGCTGTGGCGGGGCGCTATCGCCAGCTCTGGCTGCTGGTGGAGCTGCCTGCCCTCATCGATGAGCTGGCCGGGCATTGGCATCAGGGACCCGAGCATACGCTGGCCCGGCTTGAGCAAGACGATACCGGGCTGTTTGCGGCCTACCGCGAGGCCATTGGCACTCTGACGCCGGCGGCCTTGCTGGGGTTGCTGCGGCAACTTGCGGCTCGTTTTCCTGAGTCCACCCTCCCATTTCTGGACAAAGGTGCTCAGGCTGACCGGCACTTTGTGGAATAATGCCCGCTCTGCTGTACGAGGAGTAACGCTGTATGCTGAGAACCGAGCGCCCCGGCGACATGTTGCCGGTCTATGAACTGGTGAGCGCCGCCTTTGGCCGTTCCGATGAGGCCGAACTGGTCAACCGCCTGCGCGAGTGTGGCGCCGCCGTGGTGACCATGGTCGAAGAGGAAGAGTACGAGTTCATGGGGCATCTGATGCTGAGCCCGATCACCATTAACGGCCTGGAAGGGCCCTGGCTCGGTCTGGCGCCGGTAGCCGTGCATCCGGACTGGCAGGGGCAGGGCATAGGCTCGGATCTGGTGCGTGAAGGGCTGGATACGGCGCTGGAGATGGACTGGAAGGCGGTGGTGGTGCTCGGCGACCCGACCTATTACGGCCGCTTCGGTTTTCGTCCCGCCAGTGAGTTCGGCCTGCACTGCATCTACGAGGTGCCCGCCGAGTGCTTTATGGCGATGGAATTGCAGGAGGGAGGCCTGGCTGACGTTCAGGGGGAAGTACTCTACCACCCCCTGTTTGATGAGCTGCCTGACGAAGTGGCGGAAGAGTCACACTCATAATGAAAAAGCCCTCATCGAGGGCTTTTTCATTTCACCATGTCGTCCCTGACAGCGGCCGCTCAGGCGACGACGTCGAGCAGGGTTCCCTTGCGTTTGTCTTCACCAAGCATGCTGCCCATCTGCTGACCGAGCGGACTCTGCTGGAATTGCAGATAGTCGGCGAGGTCCTGCTGGCGCTGGTAGCGATTTTCCATCCGGTAGATGTCGGTGGCGCTGGGGGCGGTTGTTTCACTGGTCTCCTGCCCGCTTGCTTGCAGGTAACGCTCCACCACGGCTTTGTCCTGCTGGTGGGCGGTATAGGAGACAGCCATGGTTCTGCGGGCGGTGGCTTTCTCCTCGCTCTGTGCCTGCACCTCATCCTTCTTGTCCAGCGCCTGGTTGCGGGCCTGATTGATCTGCTCCGGCGTTACCTCTGGGTAGGAGGGATATTTGCTGTAATCGGGCAGTGGCATGGGTTGGGTGCTGATCCGCATGGTGACGCTTCTCTTTTGAACAGGGACGAACGCATGATACTGGTCCTGTTTCGCTCAATAAAGCAGCATTCACGGGTTCGTCAAGAGTGGGTTCAGCTTCGCGAGTCGATTGTTATTTGAACGCCTGCCAAGTGACAAAAAAGGCGCCATCAGGCGCCTTTTTTGTTTCTGTCAGTCAGCCAAATCAGCCGAAGAACCAGTAACCACGGTTGACCAGCCGGGTCAGCAGTTGCAGGAAACCGGCCTGATCGGCAAGCTCCACCATGTCGGCCTGAGTAATGATGTCCCTGTCACACAGCAGGGAAATGGCGGCTGCATCTTCGCTTGGCAGAGTCCAGGCTTCGCCGTCGATGTAGCAGGTACGGCTCTCGCCGCTGAACCAGACGGTGCGCAGGCCAGGCACCTTGATGGCTGGCTCGCCCTGGGTCAGCAGGTCGGCGACTTCCTCGGCGCTGTAGTCAGGCTCGACCGGATTGACGTCCAGATCGTGTTTGGCTTCGGAGATCATGGTGCCGAACCACTCTTTGAACAGGGTCTCGTCATCAAGCGCCTGCTGCATCAGCTCGCGCAGACGGTGCATCTCATGGGGCAGGATCTCGCCGTGGCGGGCGCGGGGCTTGAGATCCCCATCGCCGTAACGCTCGGTGCGCACCTCGTTGTCGATTAGGTGATCGGCAAAGGAGGAGATGAGCGCCTTGGCATCCGGCGCCCGGAAGCCCACGGAGAAGTTCATGGAAGGCTCGATGGCGTAGCCTTCGTGGGGGAATCCAGGCGGAATGTAGAGGATGTCGCCCGGCTCCATGATGACGTCGATGATCGCCTCGAACGGTTCGCAGTGCAGCAGCGCAGCGTGGGCGGCAAACTCGTTGAGCGGCTTGGCATCGCCGACGCGCCAGTGACGCTTGCCCAGGCCCTGGGTGATGAACACATCGTAGTTGTCGATGTGGGGACCGACACCCGCATGGGGGGTGGAGAAGCTCACCATCACATCGTCAAAGCGCCAGCCCGGAATGAACTGGAACGGCAGTGCCAGCTCGTTGACCTCGGGGGCCCAGTGGTTGCAGGCCTGCACCAGAATGGTCCAGTTCTCTTCGCCCAGATGGTCGTAAGATTCGAAGGGGCCGTGGGCCGCTTCCCACTTGTTGTCGAAGCGGGTCACCAGACGGGACTCGATAACCTCTTCCATGGCCAGACCCGCCAGCTCGTCCGGGCTGATGGGATCCTGAAAATTCTTGAAGCCGCCCTTGATAAGGAGCGGGCGCTTCTGCCAGTAATGCTCGAGGAAGTGAGCGATATCCAGATTGAGTTCGTACATAGGTCTTCTCGTCAAAGGGTTCGACAAAGGTCAAGAGAGGTCTTGCCAGAGGCGGCTGCCGGCCTCGGGCAAGCCCTCTTGCAAACTGTGTATAGGGTGTCACATAAAATAACCGGGGCCCTGTTGCAGATCATGCACAGGGCCCCGGTAACGTCATTTATCCGCTTATTTCAGCAGATCAACCAGACGCTGAGCCTGACCGATATAGTTGGCCGGGGTCAGTTTCTTCAGCTCGACCTTGACCGCTTCCGGCAGTTCGAGGGTATCGATGAAGGTACGCATGCCTTCGGCATCGACGCGGCGGCCACGGGTCAGCTCTTTGAGCTTCTCGTAGGGCTTCTCGATGCCGTAACGGCGCATGACTGTCTGGATCGGCTCGGCCAGCACTTCCCAGTTGGCATCCAGATCGGCGGCCATGGCACCGGCGTTGGCTTCCAGCTTGGAGATGCCCTTCAGGGTCGCCTGATAGGCAATCAGGGAGTAACCAACCGCCACACCCAGGTTGCGCAGCACGGTCGAATCGGTGAGATCTCGCTGCCAGCGGGAGATGGGCAGCTTGGAGGCCAGGTGCTGGAACACGGCGTTGGCCAACCCTAAGTTGCCTTCGGAGTTCTCGAAGTCGATGGGGTTGACCTTGTGCGGCATGGTGGAGGAGCCGATTTCGCCCGCCACTGTGCGCTGCTTGAAGTGACCCAGCGAGATGTAGCCCCACACGTCCCGGTCGAAGTCGATCAGGATGGTGTTGAAGCGAGCCATGGCGTCGAACAGCTCGGCGATGTAGTCGTGCGGCTCGATCTGGGTGGTGTAGGGGTTCCAGTTCAGGCCGAGCGAAGTGACAAACTCCTCGGAGAACTGGTGCCAGTCCACTTCCGGATAGGCGCTGACGTGGGCGTTGTAGTTGCCGACCGCACCGTTGATCTTGCCGAGGATCTCCACCGCCATGATCTGCTTGAACTGGCGCTCCAGGCGATAGGCGACGTTGGCCATCTCCTTGCCCATGGTGCTCGGGGTCGCCGGCTGGCCGTGGGTGCGCGACAGCAGCGGCATGTCACGGTACTCATGGGCCAGACGCTTGAGCTCGCTGATGAGCTTCTCGCAGTAAGGCTTGATGACCTCGTCACGGGCGGTTTTCAGCATCAGACCGTGGGAGTTGTTGTTGATGTCTTCCGAGGTGCAGGCGAAGTGGATGAACTCGCTGACGGCCGCCAGCTCGGGGTTCACTTCGACTTTCTCTTTGAGGAAGTACTCCACCGCTTTCACATCATGGTTGGTGGTGCGCTCTATCTGTTTGATGCGGGCGGCGTCACTCTCGTTGAAGTTGAGGACTATGCCGTCGAGCAGGGTGTTGGCGGCCGCGCTCAGGGCAGGGACTTCCGGGATCCCGGCGTGGCTGGCCAGTTTCTGCAACCAGCGCACCTCAACTTCGACGCGAAAACGCAGCAGGCCGAATTCGGAGAAGATAGGGCGCAGGGCATCGGCCTTGTCGCCATAACGACCGTCAATCGGGGAAACAGCAGTCAGCGCGGACAGCTCCATGGGGTGAACTCCTGATGTTTGGTGTGGGGGATTCGTATCCACTCGCGCTCCGGTTGGGGGCTTATCAAGGCTGATGTGCGGCTGTTCACCTTGTTGTTGTCCCCCTGCTCGAGCGCGAGCCAATGATTAGTAACGCTTGGCCAGCTCCACCATCTTCTTGCGAGCGAAGATGATCTGGGTGCGGCTGCCACCGAGCTGGCGCCACAGCACGCAGGCACGGATACCCGCCAGCAGCAGGGCGCGCACCTTGTGCTGCACCAGCGGTTGCTGCAGGAACAGCGGGGTGCCCGCCACCTGGATGCGCGGCCCGATGGGGCTGATGAGATCGCTGTAGATACTCGCCATGTTTGCCAGGATCTGCTCGTCGAGCAGATCGAAGTGCTGTTGCTGGCGGCCAATCTGGCTGATCCGCTCACCCAGCATGTTGAGGATGTCCTTGCGCTTGGCCAGCTTGCGCTCCAGCGCGATCAGGCTGACCACGTAACGGGTCAGCTCGGCGTTCTTCTGGCTGCCGTCGGCGCCCAGCTGTTCGACCAGGGCGCGATAGCCATCACGAATGGCCAGGTGGTTGCCGAACACCTCCAGCGGCTGCTTGGGATCGGTCACCAGCACGCTTTGCAGGCTCTCGCGCAGCGAGGCCTCATCACAGCTGCCGTCGCGGGCCACTTTCTGTACCAGATAGGCTGCCTGGCAGATGCCGGCAAAGGCCATGGTTCTGTCTTGAAATTTGTCGCTCATATGTTCACGGCCCTGTTTCGTTCATTCACTGGCTGATACCGCAGCAGGCCATGATCCGGCCTTGGAATTTGTCAGTCATCTATCGTTGCTTTGTGCTGTTCGTTCAAACAGCGCCATTCTCGTTATTCAGTAGCGAGCCGTTTGGTATCGCTGCATCAATCAGAGCCTTCTCCCACGGGGGGAGAAGGGCGTCAGGTGCGCGGGCGCCTGGCCGGTTTACACCGGATGGCTGAAACGCTGCTCTATGATGCCGCCGCCCAGACACACTTCCCCGTCGTAGAAGACGGCGGACTGGCCAGGGGTCACGGCGGCCTGTTTCTCGTCGAAGATGACCCGTATGGTCTCATCGTCGATGGGCTGAATGAGGCAGGGAATATCCTGCTGGCGGTAGCGGGTCTTGACGGTGCAGCGGCGCGGGGCGCGGATCGGAGTGCGATCCACCCAGTGCAGCTGGCTGGCAACCAGACCGTCGGAGTAGAGGCGGGGATGCTCGCCCTGCGCCACCACCAGCACGTTGCGCTCGACCTCTTTGTCGACCACGTACCAAGCCTCTTCGGTGGCGTCTTTGCGACCACCGATGCCGAGCCCCTTGCGCTGGCCCAGGGTGTGATACATCAAGCCCTGATGCTCGCCGATCACCTTGCCATCCACGGTTTCGATGGGGCCGGGCTGGGCGGGCAGGAACTTGGCCAGGAAGTCCTTGAATTTGCGCTCACCGATGAAGCAGATGCCGGTGGAGTCTTTCTTCTTGGCGGTGATGAGATCCAGCTGTTCGGCGATGCGGCGCACCTCCGGCTTCTCCAGATCCCCAACCGGGAACAGGCTCTGACCCACCTGCTTTTCGCTCAGTGTGTAGAGGAAGTAGCTCTGATCCTTGTTGGTATCGAGACCGCGCAGCAGGCGCGGGTGGCCTGTGCTGTCGTCACGGCGCACATAGTGGCCGGTGGCGATGTAGGTGGCACCCAGCTCTTCGGCGGCAAATTCGAGGAACGCCTTGAACTTGATCTCCTTGTTGCACAGGATATCCGGGTTCGGGGTGCGCCCCGCCTTGTACTCTTCGAGGAAGTGCTCGAACACGTTGTCCCAGTACTCGGCGGCGAAATTGATGGTATGCAGCTTCATACCCAGCTTGTCGCAGACGGCCTTGGCATCAGCCAAATCCTGGGAGGCAGAGCAATACTCGTCCGTGTCGTCTTCTTCCCAGTTCTTCATGAACAAGCCTTCGACCTGATAACCCTGCTGCTGGAGCAGGTAGGCCGAGACGGAAGAATCCACGCCGCCGGACATGCCGACGATCACCTTGATTTGGCTGTTGTCTGTCATTAGTCGAAGTTACCAGTTCGTTTAAACGGGGCGTATTCTACCAGAATTTCGCGCCCCCGGTCACATATCCATGCCAGCGTCCCGTAGTGGGTTGTCGTGGCAGGAAATCGTTTTTCTATTTGTCGGCACCATGATAAAAAAATGGTGCCAAACGACCTCAGATGGCCTGTTCACGATCTGTCACGAGAGGCCGGAAGCTCGGTAAAGAGCAGCGCAGGAACCGGAGTGTGTAAATACACATGAGCTTTCCTGATTACAAACAAGCGAGCAGCACATGAGCCTTGATCACGGCCTCGCAGCAAGATCGTGGGCAGGTTCTCAAATAAAGGCCTTGAGCGCCGACAGTGGCAAGCGGGTGCCGGCCAGATAGTCCTGGATGCACTGCCACACCAAGGGGCTGCGCAGCGCGGGTTTGCACTCGGCTATCTCCTCCAGGGTGAGCCAGTGGCAGGCCAGCACATCGCCGTCAGGATCCTCTGGATGGTGCTGGCCCGGCGCCTTTTCAAGGTCGAAGATGATGGCGGTGCGCACAAAGGTGGCCTCGCTGTCGGCTGGTTTGAACAGATAGGTGCCCAGCCACGCTGTCGGCGTGGCGGTCAGACCCGTCTCCTCTTTCAGCTCGCGGCAGGCCGCTTCAATCAGGTTTTCGCCCGGCTCTACATGGCCGGCGGGCTGGTTGAAGCGGCGCTGGCCCTTGATCTCCTCTTCCACCAGCAGGAAGCGGCCCTGCCAGTGCACCAGGGCGGCAACCGTCAGGCGCGCCTCCATGCGGGCATGGCTGGTGGTCGATTGCTCTGCCTGATTGCTCATCATGACTCCTTGTCGCTGCTGTTGGGATTAGCCGTGCGTGCGGGTCTGCGTGCCGTACCGCGCCCGCTGCTGCGCGGTTTGCCGCCGGTCGGGCTCGCGGTTGAGGTGCGGGGACGCGCGTCCCGTCCCGGCTGGTTTGCCCGCCGTGGTGCGTCGCCTGCCGGTTTGGCTGCGCTGCCCCCCGAGCGGGGAGATGAAGGTTTGCGTTGGCCCCGGGCCGGCGCCAGCTCGGGGGCAGGCAGGGCGCGGCTCTGTCCGGGGGCCAGGCCATCGAGCGTCCAGTCGCCGATGGCGTAGCGAATGAGGCGCAGGGTGGGGTGACCGATGTGGGCGGTCATCCGCCGCACCTGGCGGTTGCGCCCCTCCACTATCTTGATCTCCAGCCAGCGAGTGGGGATCTCCTTGCGCTCGCGAATGGGCGGATTGCGTGGCCACACCGCAGGCTCATCCATGATGCGTGCCCCGGCGGGCAGGGTCATGCCGTCGTTGAGCTCCACCCCGGCGCGCAGGGCGGCCAGCGCATCCTCACTTGGGATCCCTTCCACCTGCACCCAATAGGTCTTGGGGGTCTTCTCCCCCGGCTGGGTGAGACGCGCCTGCAGCTTGCCGTCGTTGGTGAGCAGCAAGAGCCCCTCGCTGTCGCGATCCAGCCGACCGGCGGCATAGATACCGGGCTCGGTGATGTAATCCTTGAGAGTCTCGCGGCCCGCCTCGTCGGTGAACTGACACAGCACCATGTAGGGCTTGTTCAGCAACAGCAATTTGCGATCGGCGGGGTCCACCTGCGGTTTCTGCCCGGCCTGTTCAGCCTCGTGTGCATGCCGGGTGCCGGCGCGTGAGCGGGCAAGACCGGGCCGGTTGGCGTCATCCTGTGCAGTGCGGCCTTGGAGGGAGAGGCGGGGGCGGGCAGATTTCATCGCATGCATACCAAAAACAGGGGATGGCGCAGTGTATCACAGAGGGCTGGGTGGATGGGGATGTGGGAAGCCTCCGGGGAGGGGCTGCTTATTCGCCTAGCTCAATAGTCCTTCGATGACGATGGCCTGACGGGCGGGGGCCGAGCCTGCGTGCAAGAGCGCCGTGCTGACCACCTCGTCCATCATGGCGCGAGCCAGCCGGGTGAGGGGGCGCAACTGCGCGGGGGCGAGCCCGGCCGGAATGGCCAGCAATATGATGGTCTGCACCGGCCCGAGCGCCGATCCCCACTCGATGGGCGCGGCGCAACTGAGCAGCGAGAGTGCGGGCTGGCGGATGGCGGGGCAGATCACGTGGGGCATGGCGAGGCCGGGCCGGATGATGGTGGCGGCGATCTGCTCGCGATCGGCGATGGCCTGTTCAAGCGCGGGCCTGTCGCGCACCAGTTCGGCGGGCAAGAGATCGACCAGCACTGTCAGGGCCAGGGATTTGTCCAGCGATGCCGCCGCGTGCCCCAGCTGGGCGAGGGAAAAACAGTAGTCGGGCTGGGCGAGGCCAAGGCGCTGCTCGGCCAGCGCGGCGGTGGCGGGGCGGCCAAGGGGCTGGCCCAGCTCCACGCACCAGCAGGTGAAGGCCATGTGGGCCAGTTCGGCATCCAGCCCTTCGATCAGCAGCAGACAGAGATCGCCGGGCTGGGTGGCCAGGGTGAGCAGGGAGAGCTGGTTGGTCGCCTCCACCGTCTGGCGACGACTGACGTTGATGAACTGGATATGGGACTTGAACAGTCCGGCCAGCCGGCTCAGCTGCTTGGCCTGGGTGATGGTCAATCCCAGCCGGCAGAAGAAGGTGAGCTCGCGGGTGAGCATTCAGGCGCCGACGGTGGCGGTTTTGAGCACGGCGCTGGCGTCCAGCAGCACGGATTCCAGCGATACCTGGCGGATCTGGCAGCCGAGGAAGCGATCCTTCTGCTCAATCTCGATGTCGGAGGCGATCAGTACCAGATCGGCGCAGGCGATGTCCCGCGCGGTGAGAATGTTCTCCAGTCCCATGGCGCCCTGGGTTTCAACCTTGATCTTCAGCCCCAGCTTGTCGGCGGCTTTTTGCAGCGCCTCGGCGGCCATGTAGGTGTGGGCTATGCCGGTGGGGCAGGCGGTGACGGCGAGGATCTTCATCGGTTCTCGAGGCAAAGGGAAGTGGGCCAACAAGATAGCGTCAAGGACCGGACTTTGCCAAAGGTGCGGGGCAAAAATGGGATCTTGGCAGCCCTGTGGTGCGAGTGTGCACAGGGGATGGCAGCAGTCTGGATTCATCTGCTGACGGTGGGCGCGGCAATAAAAAACCGGCCCCACCAGAAGGCGGAGCCGGTTGCATTCAGTTAACGCGGGTTCAGACGGATTGGGTAGCCAAAGTGGCGGCTTTCAATTCCCGTTTGATTCGGCGGATCTTGCGCTCTTCGGCCACGGCTACGCAGGCCATCAGCACCAGACAGGCGGCGGCTGCGATATCCAGCGCCGCGAAGGTGCCGGCCCAGCCGGTCAGACCGAAGATGGGGGTGCCATCGGCGATCATGCCCAGACCCAGCTTGGCGAAGCTGTCACCGATGAGATAGGCGAAGGTGCCCTTGACGCCATCGGCCACGCTGATGCCCTGCTTGGGTACGAAGCCTACGGCGGCCACGCCGATCAGCAGTTGCGGACCAAACACCAGGAAGCCCAGGGTGAACAGGGAACCCAGGAACATGAACTGGGTGGTGGCATGCTGGTAGAGACCCAGGGTCGCGATGATCAGCGCCAGTGCCACGCAAGCCACCAGACCACGGCGACCGTTCGCCAGATCAGAGAGGTAGCCCCACATCAGGGTGCCGACCAGGGCGCCCACTTCGAAGAAAGTGAAGCCCTGGATAGCGATCTCCTTGGAGAAGCCCAGCTCCTGGTGAGCGTACACGGTGGACCACTGGTCGATGCCGATGCGCACCACGTAGAGGAAGATGTTGGCGAAGCAGAGCAGCCAGATCACCTTGTTCATCAGCACGTACTTGACGAAGATCTGACCCTTGGTCAGCTTCTGCTCTTCGGTGGCGATATCCTCTTCGCTGGCCACCTCGTCAAACAGCTCTTCCACCTTGCCCAGGCCATAGGCTTCCGGTGAATCGCTGCCAAAACGCAGGCCGACAAAGCCGACGACCAGGGCGATGAGGGACGGGAAGATGAACATGCCGAGCACGTTGCCATCGAACAGGTAGTTGGCACCGAACAGTGCCACCCCGGCCGCACCGGCCCCGCCCACGTTGTGGGAGAGGTTCCACATGCCGAGATAGGTGCCACGCTTGTTGCGGGGGGTCCACTTGGTGATGGTGGAGTAGCTGCAGGAGCCACCACAGCTCTGGAAGAAGCCGCTCAGCGCATAGAAGAAGATCATGAAGTAGAGGCTGAAACCCGTGCCACCCATGCTGGCACTGAAGCCCAGCATGCACAGGGCGGAGAGGATCAGCATCAGCGGCAGGAACTGCTTGGTGTTCTTGCCATCGGCGTAGTAGGAGACGACCGTCTTGCCCACCCCGTAGGTGATGGAGAAGCCAAGGCCAATCATGCCGAGCTCGGTCATGGAGAGGCCGTACTCCTGGATCATGTCATTCTGCGCAATGTTGAAGTTCTTGCGGATCAGATACATGGTCAGATAGCCAATAAATACAACCAGATAGGATTGCATAAAGGGCTTGAACCAGAGTTTGCGCCGGGCTGCGACCGGCAAGTCCAGGGTCGGGACCCGCACCTGCTTGAGAAAATCCAACATATTCATCCTCTGCGAGATAGTCGGTATTTCCGCCGCGCCCCTCACTTTTTGGTTGGTGTTAGAGGTCGCGCCACGGAAAGGACAACAGCAAGAGGTTGGACTGTGCACCTCGCTCTTCTGTCGATTGAACCCATGCCCACTCCCTGCGCCATTGCGAGGGTCGGGTAACTACATCAGGTAGCGTGACTTTAATGAGGCGCGGCGCAAATGGCGTGAGAGCCATCCCTAGGGGCATTAGGAAAATTTCCTAGTTTGGCGGGATCCGGTCATGAAGCGTGAAGGGGATCACAAGGTGGCGGCCCACGGCGGCCTGGTTGTGGTGGCGATCTGGCACGCAGGAGAATAGGGGCGGGGAGCAAAAAGTGGGCTGGCCCGGCAGGTCAACGGCCGTACCGGCGCAATATCAGGTGCAATGAAAGAGGCCACCCGCAGGTGGCCTCTTGTCGCATGAGCGCGAGAAGGGGATCAGGCCGCCTTGGCCAGTTCCACCTCGTTGGTTTTCTTCACCCGCAGTTTTTTCAGGGCAACCGCCACCACGCCGGTGACGATGGCGCCACAGATCATGCAGAGCAGCGCCAGCAGCGGCTTGTTGACCGCACCCAGCAGGGCAACGATGGGGCCACCGTGGGCCACGCTGTTGGTGATGCCGAACAGGAAAGCCATCACGGCGGCTGTCATGCTGCCCAGCACGTTGGCCGGAATGACGGCGAGCGGATCACGGGCGGCGAACGGGATCGCACCCTCCGAAATCCCCACCAGACCCATGGCACCGGCGGCTTTGCCCGCCTCGATTTCGGAAGCGTCGAAGATGCCCAGCTTGCGACCGAGTACGGTCGCAAGCGACATGCCGAGCGGCGCGGCCGGGATGGCGCAGGCCATGGCCCCCATGAACTGGGTCTGGCCGGAGGCTATCATGCCCACCGAGAACAGGAAGGCCACCTTGTTGACCGGGCCGCCCATATCAAAGCCGGCCATGCCCCCCAGCACTATGCCCAGCAGCACCAGGCTGCCACCGCTCATGGAGAGCAGCATGGCGTTCAGACCCGTCATCATGTCGGCGATGGGCGCACCTATGATGAAGATGAAGACGGCTGCGATAAACAGTGATCCGACGATGGGCGCGATCAGGATCGGCACCAGTGGCTGTACCATCTTGTGGTACTGGCGGGTGGCAATCCAGCGCACCAGATAACCGACCAGCAGGCCCGCTATGATGGCACCGATAAAGCCGGTACCGGCGTCGGCGCCGTAGAAGCTGCCGTTGTTGGCGATCCAGCCGCCGATAAAGCCCGGGGCCAGGGCCGGGCGATCACCGATGGCGTAGGCAATGTAACCCGCCAATATGGGGATCATCAGGGTGAAGGCGGCCACGCCCACGTTGAGGATCTGGTTCCACATGCTCCCTTCCGGGATCTGCATGCCGCTCGGGGTCGGGTTGCCGCCGATGGCCAGCGCCAGCGCAATCAAGAGACCGCCGGTCACCACGAACGGGATCATGTGAGAAACGCCGTTCATCAGGTAGCGATAGAGGTCGGAACTGCCGCCCGTGCTCTTCTCTTCACCCTTCTTGTCTTCTTTGCCAGCCACATAGGCCGGCGCCTTCAGCGCCTGCTCGATCAGTCCCTTGCCATCCTTGATGGGGGCCTTGACGCCTGTCTTGATGAGCGGCTTGCCGTTGAAGCGGGCCATGTCCACCTGCTTGTCACAGGCCACGACGATGGCGCTGGCGCGGGCGATCTCGGCCGTGGTCGGACTGTTCTTGACGCCGATGGAACCGTTGGTCTCCACCTTCACCTCGTAACCCAGCTCCTTGGCGGCGCGCTCAAGGGACTCCGCCGCCAGATAGGTGTGGGCGATACCGGCCGGGCAGCCGGTGACACCTATGATGAAGCCTTTGTCGGCAACAGGGGTGGCTTGCTCTTCTTTCTTCTCGAGCAGCAGGGCCAGTGCGGCGGCCGGGGTCTTGGCGGCCAGCAGTTTGGCAATGAAACCTTCTTCAATCAGCTTGGCGGAGAGCTCGGCCAGCACCTCGATATGGTGGTTGGCGCCACCGGCCGGGGAGGCAATCATGAAAAACAGCCGGGAGGGCTTGCCATCCTCGGCGCCGTAGTCGATACCGCTGCGGCTGATGCCGATGGCCACCGCCGGTGTGCTCACCGCCGCGCTCTTGGCGTGGGGCAGGGCAACGCCCTCCTCGAAACCTGTGTTGTCCAGCGCTTCCCGGGCCCACAGATCCTTGATGAACTGTTGCTCATCGCTGACCTTGCCCTGCGCGACCAGCAAGCGGGCCATCTCGCTGAAGACCTCTTCCTTGCGCGTGGCCTTTAAATCGAGCGCGATCAGCTGCTCGTTGATAAGGGTGGTGATCATGGTGTTCTCCCCGCTCCTCGATGGAGCCTGTTGGCATGCCGCCCGTGCTGGCACGGCATGCAGACAAAATTGACCTCACTATTATCGCGCCGGGGAGCAAGCGACCCTATCGGACAAATGTGCGAATGACTGGATTTTTGTGCGCCATCGGCCTGAGTGTGACCCTGATCGCAAAGTGGGGGAACAAGAAAAATGGGGACAAGTCGAATTACCTGTTATTTTATTTTTGTTATAAATCAATAAATTGTAATTTTATGGACGTGTGTGCTCTGAACGTGTATCGAGTATTTGCTCAAGCAAAGGTCAACATCTGCCTGTAAATTTGTGAGGTGAAAATAGATGGCGATATGTGAGCCAGCGCACACAAATGGCGGTGGCTGGAGAAAAATAAGAGGAGAGCAAGAGAGGAAAAACTGGAGAAATGGGCTTGCCAGAAGAGGGGGGCGAAAGCCAGCTTGGCGAGGCTGCTATACCATATGTGCGACCGAATCGAGCCAGTGCGGAATCTGTTGCCGATACCAGTTCAGGTACGTCTGGGCCTCCGGTTTATTTCTTCTTAGCAACAGGTTGGAGACTTCAATAACTAGCCAGCACTTCGCAATGATGAGATGGCGTAGCAGCAGGTCGCCAGAGAGAAGCGAACTGTGGCGCAGGTAGTGTGCAATGATGGTTTCATACTCCGCAAGTGAACCCATTCTCGGTACCAGCGGGGCCAGGTCGATGGCCGGGCTGCCATAACCAAATCGCTCCCAGTCAAACAACACCAGCTCGCCATTGTCGCGGGTGCCCCAGTTGCCCTCGTTGGTATCCCCCGAGATCAGAGTTCGCTCCGTGAACAGCTCACAGCCAAGCTGCTGAATATGGCGGATCGTCTTGCTGGCTGACTCAGGCAGGCAAAGAGCAGAGAGAGCAGCATCGGTATCGGCGATCGACCAGTGGTGTGATTTCACCGCAAAGTCGGGCTGATACTTGGTGTTATGCAGGCTGGCCAGCTGGATAAAGGTCTGCTCGTTGTGGTGCAGTTGCGCGAGGGTGACCGGATGAGGAATCTGTTCAAGAAAAAGGGTCTCACCTTCGACCTTGAGCAGGGCCGGCGTGTTGACCCCGTGCAAGTGCGAAGTAGCTTGTCGGTAGAAATTGCACTCGACCGGCGATGCCCTGCTTTTTCTGATGCAAGGAGTGCCATCCAGCACATGGATATTTACGGAGGCACCTCCCATCTTTGCCAGCTCGTGTTGCATCATCCAGTACCCCCGTTAGCTGTGAGCGGCCAGTTGCGTGAGATAGCTATTTACCTCTGCGCGAATCGTGAAATGGTACTTGTCGTTTGGGAATCGATCAAATAGCTCGCGATGGAAGTGGCGGGAGCTTTTGCCAGCTCGCTGCCCATATTCCGATGCCCACACCAGCAGTTGTTGAAAGTTCTTTTCCGCTGCCACTGCATCCCGTTGTCTGGCGCTTTGTGATCCGCGCGATAGCAGTGAATTCCGGCATACCGACCAGTCGAGATCCAGAAATAGCAGGGTATCGGCGGCAGCAAGCAGTTGCTCGGCCAGGGCGCCAAATACCCCTTCGACCACCCATGATCGCTCTTGAGCAAGTGTTTGAATGGCATGGTCAATCTCATGCTGGGGCCGTTTTTGGTTAAAGCCGCCCGGCTGCCAGACAATGGTATCCAGATTGACCTCGTGGATAGTTAACCCCTCAGCCAATCGAGCCGCCAACCAGCTCTTGCCCGATCCAGAGTTGCCAATAATCAGAATTCGTTTCATCTATGAGATCTCTTTTTTGGAACAGATATCTGGAGGCTGGAAAGTAGAGATGATGACGCGAATGTCCGAATACGCTTCTCTATTCGAACCTACGTTCTGTAGCTTCGCTTATGTGGAGCTTGGCAGAAGTCACAACTAACAGTTCATGTTATTTTCAATCTTTTTTTAATTTAAAACGGGCTATAACGCACTTTCACTCATGTTTTTTATATCTTCCGTAAGTTGGTTAGGTGTATTAGATATGATATCTAGTTCTTTTAGACTTAACCGAGTTGAGATATCGTTGTATCTTAACTCAAACTCGTTAAGGATTTGCTTCCAAGTTTTAACTATTATTCTATAATTACCGGTCTTTTGAACCAGTCCTGTTTCACCATGCATTTTATTCGACTCTAAATCGGACCTGAGATCCGCAGCAATGATATGACTTTCAGAAATTTCATTTCCTACTAAAACAAAATCCCAAAGTGAGTGTTCGTCTTGGAACTGCGGTTCATTAGCAATTAAATTCTTGTATTTTTTAATTTGCTGTAACTCTTGGTCACCAAGCTTTATACTAGGGCGTTTCAGTTCAATAACGACATGATGAAAATACTTCCTGTCATCATCACCGATTCGAAATCCTTTTTGAGCTATAAAAATATCCATTTCTTTATTTTTATCTGGATGCGTAATTGGTTTTCTATCGTAGTAATTATCTTTATTATGGAATTTTAAAAATTGTCTTAATGCTTGTTCGAACTTATCTTCTTCAGAGGTAAGAAGATAATATTTTTCTCCAAAGAGCCAAAGGTTTGACTCAATACATTTTTGAATATGAGGGACTTCTAACGCAAAGCGCTAATGCTGATAAATTAGTGATTTGAAATTTTGAATTATATCAAGACGATCTTTTACATGTTCGGCAGTTCTAGTAATATTTTCTAAGGTAGTACGTTGCAATAATTTTGAAATTCTGCACATGTCATCTTCAGAAAGTGAAACAACGCCATCTAGAACATCAAAAAGCTCCGACATTCTATTTGATTGAACTATTCTATCTAGTAATTTTATCAATATCTTCTTTTGAGACTTATTTAGCTGTTTAGAGAATACAGATGGTTCTGCCTCATAAATAGTTTTAATTGTTGCAATGAGTTGTTCTCTATGGAATTGATTTATAACAATGTTGTCTCCTTTCATTTCTGGGAAGACACCTTCAGACAAATACTGCTCGATTAAAATGTCGGCAGCGTTGTTTCTAAATTTAATATACTCTTGTCTTAATTTTCTTTTAGCCGTTGTTAAAAGCTCAATAAAAATATCTGACTCTGTGTTTTTTTCTCCAGAAAATAAATCTGCACTACCGCCAAAATCATCAAACCAAGTGGATGATACATATGCTGAGCAGAAGAATCCTTTAAGATTTAGATCTGATAGTTCTTTATGTATAATATCTTGAGATGAATTGATAAAGTAAATTAACGATTTTTCATTATTTTGCTTTTCATCCCAAAAAATTGACTTAATATCGAACGTAAAGTCTGAGATGGTTTCAGTTACAAGTAAGCTGTTGAACTTTGAGCGTTCTAAGGAAAGACCATTAATGGATATATCCAATGTTTTATTTGATATTAAAAGCCAAGTGAACTCATTCTTTAGATATGGAACTATTGTGTCATTGAAATAATTAAAATCAATTTTCTTAATGTGCTCAAAGCGTACAGTTGTCCCTGTTTTTTGAGGCTCACAATCTAGATGAGATATTTTAGGTTCATATTGACTCAGGCGTCCTGAGTCTATAGTAAACTCAAAAGATTTTTTACCATTACTTGTTTCCCAAGTTGCTTTTTCACAAAATTTAATAAAGCTAAAACGTCCTCGGCCTTTTTTGCCTCTAGTGGTGGGCTTTGAAATGTTTTTCTTTTTAGAGTCAAGGAATAGATCTAGTGTATTGTCGAGATCATCGATATCTATACCATCGCCATCATCAAGAATAGTGATTGAAGACATGCCTTGAATTGCATTTATTTCAGTTGTGATAGATATTCTTTTTGCATTAGCATCGAAGCCATTCCAAATGTATTCTGATATAGCCTGTTCAGGGCTTATATTTGTAATTTGACTTTTTATACTCTGATCTGTTGTTTTTAAATATCTTGCATTCATTTTATTTCTCCACAGATCCTGTATTTATATACCAATAAGTAAAGTCATTTTCGCTTGGTGAAATATGATTGGTTTTTCTCGATGTGTATATAAGGATAAACTATTAATTACTCTAAAAATTAGACTGGATTTAGCGACTCCTAATAATGATGGCAAACATCATAGTTATTAAAGCCATCCATATGCTGACTGCTAAAAACATGGGGAGTGAGCCCATGTGCCAGTTTCTGCTTTTAGAGTTCCCTCTTATAGAGCCGAGTTGTAGGGGAGAAGCTCGGCGCCATTCCACGCTACCGCCCGTGGATTACAGCCTCCAGCCTGCTGCGGTCATCCGGCGATGTGGTGGATGGCGAAACGGCTGCACAGGGTTATCTCTGCAAGAGTGGTTGCCAAGTGGAGCATATTAATCGAGAGAGGAGCAGGGTAAAACCGCCGTCGGGCAAAAACCTGCCAGAGATCAATAAATTACTTATTAAGTGGCTGCTATCTGACCGCTTGGTAAAGTGACCGCAGGTAGAACTCAATCCCTTGTCGGAGACTACAGCCACTCAATACTCCAGAAACTTCTCCCCGCAGCGCTCGCAGATCAGGTGCTTTACATGGGTGGTCTGGTAAGCCAGCGTTTCGCCAAATGCCCAGTTGGTGAGGGTGCTGGCGCGAAAGGCTTGCCAGAAGGCCTTGCGCGGCTCTTTGGGCATGATGTCCTGGCTGTGATCGCGGGCGACCAGTACCACGATATGGCGGGTGCGCTCCCTGCATTTGTCACAGCGATGGATTTCACTTGGCGGGTTCTGGTCGTGCAGGCTGGTCATGATGACGCTCGTGCAGGCTTGTGAAGATAGTGGGGCGCCCATCATATTCCTCTCCACTTGGCTCTCAACCCCCTCGCCAGAGGGAGTTTGCCAATCGGGATCGGGATCACCTTTTCGGCAACCGGGGTCAGTCAGGGGACTGCGTCCTATCTCTGCTTGTCAGATAGGGACGCTGGCATCGCTGCGCCGTTCCAGTGCCCGTTCCACATAGAGATAGCCGATGCCCATCACCTGTTGGGCGCGGTTGAGCGTGCCGACGCGCAGTTGGGTTGCATTGACCGCATCGCTGCAATCGAACGGATTGGCACCGGTCTGGTGGATGATGGTCTGCAGCCAGGTTTCACCAAAGCCGCAGCTGCGGCCATAGAGCCAGATGCGGTTGATGTTGAGGATATTGAGGAAGTTGTAGAGGCTCAGGCCAATGGCGCGGGCCCCTTCGTCCACCAGGGCGCGGATCATGGCATCTCCCTGATGGTAGAGCGCGAGCAACTGGGCCGTATCCAGCTCCACACCCACCAGCGCCGGGTTGTCGGCACTGGCTTGCTGCTTGAGAAAGACCCGGGCCCGTTTTTTGATGGCAAACAGCGAGGCGACCGTCTCCAGGCAGCCGTAGCGGCCGCAGGCACAGGCGCTGCCGTCCGGGTTGATGATGGTGTGGCCTATCTGGCCGCTGCCAAACAGGGCGCCCCGATAGATCTGGTCGTTGATGATAAAGGCGGAGCCGATGCCGTAATCGACGTTGATGACGCAAAAATCCCCGTTTCCTTCCCGGCCCTGCCACTTCTGGGCCAGCGCCAGCATGATGCAGTCGTTATCCACCATCACCTCGCAGCCGAGGCGCTCTTCCAGCAGGTACTTGAGCTCGACCGGTGCGTGCCAGGGGGCTTGCGGCATGGTCTGGGAGACCCCGGTGGCCGGGTTGACCTGACCGTGTACCGCCAGCGCCAGCCGGATCGCCAGCCCCTTGTGGCGGCGTTTGTGCTGATAGTAGTGCGCTTCAATCAGGCGCAGCAGTTCATCGGGGGTCTGCGGGGCTATCTTCTGGCCGCTGAACTCATCCAGCGGGGTGATCAGGTTATCCACCAGTATGCTCTCCAGACTGGTGGGGCTGATGTTGAGGCAGAGGATGGCCCTCTGGCCGCTGGCAATGCGGTAGCTGCCGCCATTGATGCCGCGTTGGGAGAGGTTCTGTTCGCTGTGGCTGATGGCGCCGTCGGCCACCAGCTCGTCGAGGATCTTGCTGACCGCCGGGATGGAGAGCTCGCAGTGACGGGCCAGGGTGGACTTGCTCGCCTCCTTGAGTTGGTAGAGCAGTGCCAGCAACACCTGCTTGTTGTGGTGGCGTACCTTCTGGTTGTTCAGGCCGATGATCATCAGTTCACTAAACTCCGCTTACTGTATTGCGTGATCTTTAAGCGAAAATCGCTGTAATCACCATTCTAAACTGGCCTCATCGAAACGTTTACTAATAAATGTTAAATGAGGCGAGATTGATGAGAGCTGATGTAAGAGTCTGGGTCGAAGCCGTCACCCTGCCGACCTACGAGGTCGGTGCCGAAGATCCCAACCCCATGTTTCTCGAGAAGCGGGTCTATCAGGGCTCCTCGGGTGTATAGACTCTAGTGGATTG
Organism: Aeromonas enterica; assembly: GCF_054052465.1. NCBI lineage: Bacteria > Pseudomonadati > Pseudomonadota > Gammaproteobacteria > Aeromonadales > Aeromonadaceae > Aeromonas > Aeromonas enterica. Next base: position 26,427 of record NZ_JBSTYL010000021.1, read on the forward strand.
ATCACTGGGAATGGTTAGGGAATAAGTGGGATCGTGAGGGAATGAGTGGGATCGGAAAACCAGAAGCTGCGCGGCCTGTAGAGCAATAGAAACTCTGCAGGCCGTTTTCGTTGGTACTGACCCACGAAATGATCAAAGGATCCAAAAGCGGCGTAAAATCGCGACTGAATTGATCACTGTCGATTTTGTGAATTGGCATTTAAATGAGGTTTAAACACGAGTCTTGGCACTGCCTGATGCCAGCATCTTCTGATACTCATACTTTGAAACCTGCCGAACCCCGCAGGTGCACCCATCGCTATTGGGCGGGAAGTGCTGTTCCCACCATGGGTCATCCACAGAAAGCACCACGCCATCCCACTGTAGATGAAGCTGACAGGCATCAAGGCGCGGGCCAAGCTGATACAGCAGGTAGGGCATAGCCCGCTTAGAGCGCTGGATACGCTGCCACTGGGCGGCAGCTCTCTCGGTCTTCTTGTCCATGTCACTCTCCTACGTCGTGGGAGATATGGACGACCTGTCCGATAACTTCGAAGGTGTACTGCTCGTCCTTCGGTACCTCGATCGGCTGATAGTGCTTGTTGTCGCTCAGCAGCAGCCAAGCGCTCGGCAGCACCTGCAGGCGCTTGACCCATAGCTGGTCATCATTGCGCACCACGTAGATGTGGCCGTCAACCGGGCGCGTTCTGCCCAGGTGCACGACCAGGGTGTCGTTGTTGCTGATGGTGGGCTCCATGCTGTCGCCTTTGCTCCAGACAATCGCCAGCTCCTTCTCAGCAAAGCCACGCCACTTCAGCCACTTACGGCGGAACGCAAGGTAGCGGCATGGTTCAAGTTCACCCTGCGTTAGTGCTCCATGCCCAGCCGATACCTGGATTCTATAGCCAGGGATCATGGCAAACTCTTCCATCCACTTCACCATTTCATCGGTGCTGTAATGTGCAGGTATCTCGCAGACCTGTGCCTCATCCTGCTTAATGTGACCACGGCCCGTCGCCAACCATTCAATGCTAGCCCCGGTTGCATCTGCCAATGTGACTAATGAGTCGAGGGTGGGCAGGCTTACCCCACTCAGGTAGTTGTGCAGCTTCGAGTATGAAATCCCAGTCTCGCGGCTGAACTTCCTGCCGTTCCCAACTCCAACCAGTTGCTGCAACCGTTCTGAAAAACCAGTTCCTTTTCCTGTGTCTGGCAAAGGAACTGTGTTCCTTTTTTCCTCCTTCGGTTCCTTTTCATCGTAAGTCATTGTTCTTTTTCCTATTTATCTCTCGTTTGTAACTCTGGATTATTTTCATTAAAAGGAACTGAAAGGCCTTGATCTGTTCCTTTTGTTGATCAACAATTGTCACCAATGTTGGTAACTGAGTTGGTTTAATAAAATGAATAATGCCAAATCTTCACAGATTAGCCCAGAAATAGGAACAGAGATTTCTGATTGGCACCGCGCTGATGTCATTGCCGCGCTCAAAAAACGCGGAATGAACATCACAGCATTGAGCCGCGATAACGGTCTAGCTGCTGGGACGCTGGCCAATGCACTCCGTGCTCCCTGGCCAAAGGGAGAGAGGATCATCGCTGATGCTCTGGGGTTAGAGCCGAGAGATATATGGCCTACTCGTTACCCACAACTGCAGCAAGCAAGCTGAGGGGGTGGTGATGGATTGGTTCATTGCATCTGAATTGGCCGAGGCTGCATTGCCGGGTATGCCAAGCACTGCCAGAGGAATGCTCAAGAGCTTGAAGAAGCTTGCCGAGTGTTCACCTGACAAATCCCGTCAGCGCGAAGGCAGCAAGGCTACTGAATACCACATCAGCATTCTGCCACCGGTCGTCCAAGCCGCCCTGCTGCGCAAGGCTGGCAAGGTCAAGGTCGGTGGTATGACGCTGGATCTGCCAAAGCCCCAGGCGCCGCGCTACTGCAAAGATCAGCTGTGGGCCAACTGGAAGAAGGCCAACGAAAAGGCGCACGCCAAAGCCATGGCCCGTGCGGCTGCCGTCAAGGCGGTGCATGCCCTGGTTGCCAGCGGCAGCACCCTGATGCAGGCCTACCAGCACATATCAGACGAGTTCGACATCGCCCTGCCGACCCTGCGCCGCTACTGCGCCATGGTCAAAGGCTTTGACGATAGCGACTGGCTGGCCGTGCTGGTGCCCAAGCAGCAGCAAGCCGCCACCGAAGGCCGCGCCGTTCGTCTGGCCGCTGTCAGCGATCAAGCCTGGGATTTCTTCAAAGTCGATTATCTGCGCAGTGAGCAGCCGAACGCGGCCAGCTGCTACGAACGGCTCAAGGTCGCAGCCAAGGAACACGGCTGGACGTACCCAAGCCTGGATAGCCTGATGCGCCGGCTGGATCTGGAAGTGCCCCACGCCCAGCAAGTCATGCTGCGCCAAGGTGAGCACGCCATGATGCAGCTCTACCCGCCGCAAGAACGCACCATCGAAGACCTGGACGCCATGGAGTGGATCAACGGCGACGGCTACCTGCACAACGTCTTCGTGACGTGGTTCAACGGTGAAGTGCTGCGCCCGAAAACATGGTTCTGGCAGGACATCTACAGCCGCAAGATCGTGGGCTGGCGCACTGATATCAGTGAGAACACCGACAGCATCCGCCTGTCCCTGATGGACGTGTGCAGCAAATACGGCATCCCGCGTGAGATCACCATCGATAACACCCGCGCCGCGGCCAACAAGTGGATGACCGGGGGCGTGCCGAACCGCTACCGCTTTAAGGTCAAGCCAGATGACCCGCTCGGCATGATCCCCATGCTTGGCATCAAGCTGCACTGGTCCAGCGTGCTGCTGGGCAAGGGCCACGGTCAGGCCAAGCCGATCGAGCGTGCCTTTGGTAATGGCGGACTTGAGGAATACATCGACAAGCACCCGGCGCTGGAAGGCTGCTACACCGGCCCTAACCCCATGGCCAAGCCCGATAATTATGGTGAACGGGCGGCGGATGCAGCCGAGTTTCTGCGCATCGTGGCCGAAGGGGTCGCCATGTACAACGCCAAGGTTGGGCGCCAGACCGAGGCCTGCCGTGGGGTGATGAGCTTTGACCAGGCATTCGAGCAGAGCTACCGCCAAGCGACGATCCGCAAAGCCAGCGCCGAGCAGCTCACCATGATGCTGTTGCAGTCAGAGGCCTGCCGCGTCAGCCAGCACGGCACCATCACACTGGAATCGGGCGGCGCCATCGCCAACCGCAGCAACCGTTACTTCCACGCCGATCTGGCCGAGTACGTCGGGCAGAAGGTGGTGGCGCGGTTCGACCCGCAGCGCCTGCACGAGGCGGTGGTCGTCACCACCCTCAACGGCCTGCATATCTGCGATGCACAGTGCCTAGAGAAAGTGGCTTTCGGCGATACCCAGCAAGCCCGCGAGCACAAGCGCAAGCGCACCCAGTTCGTCAAATCGAACAAGGCCGCCGCGCTGGCCAAGCAAGGCATGTCAGCCCTCGAAGCTGCCGCCCTGCTGCCCAGCATCACAGACGAAGAAGCACCCGAAACCAAGGTGGTGGAAATGGTGCGCCCGATCAGCCACGGCAATGCCGCGCTGGCCGTGCAACCGTTGGCCCAGAACGCCCCCACACCCAGCAGTCAACCCGAACCCGTCATCGACTTTGAGGCCCGCTTTCAAGCAGCCGCCGAAGCCATGGCTGAAAAACAGAAAAACCGGTTTTAACCGGCCTTTAAACCACAAAAAAAGCGGCCTTGTGGGCCGCGATAAGGGAGTTACTTGACATGACAAACGTAGTCACTTTGGACCAAAACGGCAACAGCCAGGACGTACTGGCCCGGGTCAGGGCCCTGCTGGAGCAGAGCACCGTCACCCAGGCGCAGGTTGCCAAAGAAGTGGGGATCTCCCCGACCACCGTCAACCAGTTGCTGAACGGCAACTACAAGGCGGATCCGGTGGCCATGGTGCAGAAGCTGGCCAACTGGCTGACCGCCCGCGACCAGCGTGCCGATGCCCCCCGCGATCCCGGCTTTGTGCTGACCGAAACCGCCAAGCAGATCCGCGCAGACATGACCTATGCGCTGACCACTCAGAGCATCGTCATCATTCACGGCTCGTCTGGCGTGGGCAAAACCACCGCCCTGCGCGAGTTCCAGCGCAACAACAACAACGTCTGGGTGATCACCACCAGCCCGAGCCGCGCCACCATGACCGAGTGCATGTATGAGCTTGCCATGGAGCTGGGGATGGAGAACGCCCCCCGCCTGCGTGGCCCGCTGGCCCGCGCCCTGCGCCGCCGCTTGCTCAACACCAAAGGCCTGATCGTGGTGGACGAAGCCGACCACCTCGATCGCGCCACCCTCGAAGAGCTGCGCATTCTGGTGGAAGAGGTCGAGGTCGGCATGGTGCTGGTCGGCAACAGCCGGGTTTACACCCAGCTGACCGGCGGCCAGCGCTCTGAGGACTTCGCCCGTCTCTATTCCCGCGTGGCCAAGAAGCGCGCCCTCACCAAGGCCAAGAAAGCCGACGTGATGGCAGTGGCGGATGCCTGGAACATCGACGGCGCGGCCGAGCGGGATCTGTTGCTGCGGATCAGTGAACGCCCCGGTGCCCTGCGACTGGTCAGCAAGAACCTGAAACTGGCGGTGATGTACTCCGGCGGCGAGCCGCTGACCGAGGCCATCCTGCGCCACGCCTACAACGAGCTGGAGGGGGAGTGATGGAAAAGTGCCGAGTAGAGGGAATGCGCGTCATCCCATGTGAATTTCTGGCTAAGGCCAGCCAAGGGAACTTCGCAGGAAGGCGTGGAGGCGGTGTTTTTGAATGGCATTTCGCCCCGATGAAAGGCCCGTCAAAGGAGATGCGCCGGATGTTCGGGTTAAGAAGTGGCGAATACAAAGACGGCCTGATTTTTAACTACTGCCCATTCTGTGGCGGTGACCTAAAGGCAGCTCAGCCATCGCATCAGGAGGGAGCGTGATGAACAAATGGCGTCAATCACCCTACCCAATACCGGAACAACCATGGACGCATATCAACCTGCTCAGCGGTAGCAAGGGCCGCGTGGTTGAGCATAGCGATGGCGAAGTGGTTATCGAAGACGAAAAGCTCCAGCGCCAAAGCTACGACCTAGACCGGCTGCACCTCACCTGGGCGCCGTTGAACAGTGATTCACAAGGAGAGCAAGCATGAACATTCGAACCAAAAGCATCGGCGTGATCACCCAGCGAGTGATGGCAGAACTGCGCAAGAAAGGCTGCCAAGTGCTGGCCGTCAAGGCCGCCCAGGTACGCCCCATGATCGAGATTGCCTACCCCAGCCCCGAGCTGCAGTGCAACGCCATCGAGATCGCTGAGCAGGTGAACGGCCTGCGCCGCCGCGCCTACGTAGCCCGCCTCGGTGGCTGCATCGTCCACTGGCATGACGAGCCGTGCCGCGATGACTTCGAACTGACCGGCAACATGACCGCCGTCGAGTACCTGCACCATCGCGCCGCCGGCTTTCCGGGTTAGGGGTTGCCATGCAAAAACAAGTCATTCCCTGGCACCAGATGACCACCAATCAAGCCATGAGCTGGCTGGTCGTAAATGACCCAGAAGGTAACTGGATGACGCTAGGCGCCAACCAAAAAAAACTTCAAGAGGCAGTCGGAGACAACCTTCAAAGCTTTGGTGAAGAAACCCAATCAGGCGATGTAATCGCAACATTTTAAGGAAGCACAGCAATGACCAACCAAACCGACACCTTGCACCGCAATGCCCAGGGCCACCTGGTACCAGAAAGCCTGATCAAGACCATTGACCTGATCCGTGATGGCGTGGTGCGCAAGCAAGTCGCTGCGGCACAAGCCCTGCAGCTGCAAATGGCCGCTGCCAAGGTGCAGATGCAGCGGGAGCTGGAAGACTATCTGGACCTCAGCGCCCAGGAATACGGCGTCACTTACGGCGGCGCCAAGGGCAACATCACCCTAACCAGCTATGACGGCTCAATGAAAGTAGAGCGGGCCATCGGCGAGCACCGGATTTTTGATGAACGGATCCAGGCTGCCAAGGCGCAAATCGACGCCTGCATCGAACGCTGGTCAGAGGGGGCAAGCGCCAATCTGGTGGCCATGGTTGACCATGCTTTTCGCGTCAACAAACAGGGCCGTATCGACGTCAATCAGGTACTGAGCCTGCGCAATCTGGCTATCGAAGATGACGAGTGGAAGGCCGCTATGGATGCCATCGCCGACGCCATCACCACCGTCAGCAAGAAAGAGTACATCCGCCTGTACCAGCGTGAGCCGTCTGGCAAGTACGTGGCGATCAACCTCGACTGGGCAAAGCTGTGAGGTGCGCCATGAAAATGACCACCATGACCCCCGAGTTTCTGCAGCAACTAATGCTGGCCACCCTACTGGCAGACCGTTGCGACGAGAACGGCACCGACTATGAGGAAGGCACCTATGAGCATGGCGTACGTGACGCCCTGCAGTGGGTGGTCGGATTGATGGATGCGACACCGCACAACGCGGAGGAATACACAGACCTGTCGATGCCTCTGGCCGCTGCTGAGGAATACCTCGCCGACCGTGGCGGCATGGAGCTGCTGCGGGTGTGGAACCAGGTGGATGTGAAAAGTGGCTGCAAGACCATGGGCCCTACCTGCCGTGGCTGCCCTGACTGCGGGCCGGTGATGGGGCATGAAACCTATCAAGCGATGTTTGGCAAGCAACAAGATGGAGTTTGAAACCCGCTATGGCCCGCTGTACGTCACCCGCCACGCCGTCGAGCGTTGGGTGCAACGTACCGGCCGCAGCGAACTAGACATGCTGGGCGCCCTGTCACGGGCTTGGCGCCCAAGCAAACGACAGCTGCGGCGGATCCGGCAGCGCGAGGCGGGATGGAGCCCGCGCCGGATCCTCGAATGTGACCATGCCTATTTCATCCTGAAAAACGGCTCAATCGTCACCGTCTATGACAAGCACCAAACCGAATGCGAACAGGAGTTACACCATGAGTAATCCGGATTATTTCGTGCGACTTGCAGGTGATCTACAAGCCAAGACAAACCCTAACGGCTTTATGGCACTGGCGGCCCGCGCCGCTGAACTAGAACACGCTGGATGCTACATCCCAGCCCGGGAACTGTGGGTGATGGCTAGGAAGGCGGCCAAGAACGTCATCAACCAGCAATGGGCCCAGCAACGGGCCGATCTGTGCATGACCTGCATCCACCGTTTCGGCAAGCGGGAGGCGTGATGACTATCAGCAAGGAACAGTGGCAGGCCATCGCGGCCGAGCTGAAAGGTGGGTGGGTGCAGGTCAAGTTCAAGCTGCACGGCCACGAGATCTACATCACCCGTGCCCGCAAGAGCGAAAGCACCACAGTGCTGGCCGTGTACATCGATGGCGTCATCAAATCTGACTGGTTTAAATAATTGAACGAGTTCGACCCCGCCGACGAGTTTATGAACAAGGTGGTCAAGCAGGTCTTTTTCCACAAGTTCAAAGCGATGTACAGCAGAAAGCAGTTGGAAACCATGGCCAAACACAAACGCCGCCTTGGCGCCAAACGCATGAAAGAGATGTTTGGAGAGGCGCCTGAAAAAGCAGGGTGGACCTACCTTGCTCCCTACTTCGGCAGCAGCACGGCCCTGGTGCGCCAGTTCAAGAAGATCGACGGGCTGGAGCTGGTCAGCGAACTGAACGAGGTAACCGAATGAGCTTTGAAGTCAGCACCGAAGGCGCCTTCTGGCTGCTGGTCAATGTGATGGCCCTGTTCTATGGGGCCTTCGTTGCCGGTCTGTTTACCGGCCTGTTCCTGGTCAACTGAGGTGCCCGATATGGAAAACGTGAACGCCCTGCTCAACACCAGCGTGGCCGATGCCAAAAGCACTCTGGAGTGCCAGCTGCAGCACAACCCGCAGCAGGCCCTGGACGATGCGCAGCTGGCCATCGACTTCATCAACCAGTACGGCCAAGCTGCCAGCCAGAAATCCAGGCTGGCCATGCTGACCACCATCGTCAACAAGGCGCGGAAAGCGCTGAGAAGTTAAGGGAAAACTCATGGAAAGTATCAAGCGCAGAGTCAGGGTAACGATCGAAAAAGAACTGGAAATAGAGCTGACACCGGCAGTTTTTGGCAGCCAAACAGAGGCTGAGTATCTGACCTCATTCAGACATGACTTGTGGGATGTGAGCAGTATTGAGGACGTAGTGACGTACGCCGCGTCAATGGCTGCTCACTACGGTGCCGGCATGGAGCATGACGGAATCGGGTTAATAGGCGCACCTCACAGTACATACCCGCGAGTACCTGACGTGAAGTTCCATGAGGTTTCCTGTGAGACTGAAACGGAGATCATCTCACCAGATTCCTGAGTAAGAGAAAACGCGAAACGGGGGCTTGCCCCCGTCTACCCAGCGTGGTGGCTGGGTACTGATGAGCAGCCGACCGGGCCCGGTCATATCAACCCAGAGAGGAAGCTATGACCCGAGAAGTGCTGAACAAGTTGTTAAACCGGCTCTATGGCGATCTGACCATAGCGCTGAATTGGAAAGACAAGCTGGTGCTGCAGCGCCGCTTCATTGCCCTGTCCAGGGGCGCAAGAAAGTACCACGCCAACGACATTGCCGGCGATGCCCTGCGCGGCGCAGAGCTGTTGTTGGCAGAGTTGGATGCCGAACGCCAGCAGTGGGATGGCAAGGGGGCCGTATGCACGGTGAGTACACGCCACTGATGAAACCAGGTTTGCTGGCCAAGCGGCTGGAGTCTGGCAAGGCCAGGCTGGATCCAGAGATAGGATTGGAAAAGCTCTGCAGCGGCTGCAACGAATACTGGCCTCAAGACACAGTTTTCTGGTCAGTGTGGAACAGCCCCAGATCCTGCGATGGCCTGCAGCATTACTGCAAGGCCTGCGAGAGTGACATCGCCATCAAACGCTGGAGAGAGAGGGTTGCATGAAGCTGACCGCCTACCAACGCCGTCAAGTGGATTACATGAAGGCGAATCACCCTTGTTACCCCAAACGCAAGACCAAAGGGATGAGCAAGCGGGAGCTAGCTGAGCTGGAGCGTCAAGCCGATGTGGCCGCCATGGCCTGGCTTGATCGCACCGTGCCGCGCTGGCGCGAGGGAAAGCCGCCAAAGGCCAACAAAATTTACGTCGCAGCGCTCTCAGTGAGCGATGCGGATGAGGAGCAATATAATGACGAATAAACATAGCTTGGAAGTAATGGCACAAAAGATTAAGCAGGTTCCTGACTACCGCCACAAGAGCGCGGCCATGCTTGCCGAGGCATTGGGAGAGTGTTCTGAACGGCAGATGCTGAGATGGATCCGCACCTTGATCGATAAAGGACTGATCGAACCACGTTCGCTGATCACTTATGACGGGCTGCTGACGGTGCGCCGCATCCAGCGTTATCTTGCCCAGAATCAGGGAACCGTTTATATGGGGATGCTGGCGAAAGAGGTCTATGGCGCCGGCAACAACTACTCATGGTTGCGCTGGCTGATTGAGAAGGCCGTAGCGGAGGGGTTCGAGCTGGATGTCTCACGCATCAGTAGCGAGACCATCCCTAAACAACTGCGGGCCAAGCGCCGAGAGGTAGAGGGTAAACCCCGTTTTGTGAGCATGGCCGATGTCGATGCCGACCACCGCCATGCCTGGATTGTATTGATGCAGTCCTGGTATCACCTCAGTCCACGCCAGGAGGTATCCCATGCAGCTTGATGCCAAACGCCTGCTGACCCTGGTGCAAGTTGGCCGCCGCGAACTGAGCCTGGATGAAGAGGACTATCGTGCCCTGCTGGAATCGGTCACCGGTGCCCGCTCTGCCAAGGGGCTCAAGGCCGCCCAGCTTGAGGATGTGGTCAAGGCTATGAAGGGCCTTGGGTTCAAGGTCAAGGGGGGATCGACCAGTCGCCGATCCCCGCCCAGCTCTGCCCATGTGCAGGCGCCGGAGGTGCGCAAGTTGCGGGCTATCTGGATCACCATGCATCAGGATGGCTTGCTGCATGACGGGTCTGAGGATGCCCTGGGCAGCTTTATCCGCAAGATGACAGCCAATGCCAACGGCGGCGTGGGCATCAACCGCGCTGAATGGCTTACCTCTGCTCAAGCGGAACGGGTGCTGGAAGCATTGAAAAAGTGGCATATCAGGCTGATGACGGCAGTCATTGAAGCGCGAGGGGAGTCAGTACCGGAGTCCTTGAGCCATCGGCCTGATGCCAAGCCGGGCTATGACCTGATCCGTGATGCTTACGAAAACCCGGGAACGCGGCCAGCGCGGATAACGGTGATCGATGGCAGCAAGCCAGTGAGCGAGATAAACGACAAGGCCCCGTAAGGGGCCTTTGAATTGGTGGGCTAGATCCCGTGGGTTATGATCTCAATATCCAGCCGTCGCTGGATATTGCTTTATCTGGCCCAGGAGGATGTGATGGACAGAGACGAACAGACCATCGATATGTTCGGTGAGCAGCTGGATGCAGCCCTGCTCAGCGATACCATCAACATCATCGAAGATGAGAAAACAGCCCGATGGCCAGAGACCATGCGCGAACTGTACACCCTGTTTTTAAGCACGGTGAGCAAGCATGGCGACTCGCCCGATCTGGCCATCATCCTGCTGGCCGAGCTGTGCCGCGTATATGGCGGGCTGCAATTCTACCTGCCACGGGGTAAGCTGCTGCAAAACACCATCCGCGATCTGCGGGTGTGGTCTGAATTCAAAGGCGATAACACCTTTGAACTGGCGCAGAAATACAAGGTGACTCAGCGCGAGATCTGGCGCATCACCGCCCGCATGCGTAAGTTCGAGATGAAGCGCCGTCAACCGGATTTGTTTGGAGAGCATTGATGAAAGTCTTGATCCTGTCTGCCCTGCTGCTCAGCGCCTCGCTGACCGCCGCCCCTCTTGACGAGGTAAAAAAGAGCTTTGAAGGATCCCATATTCAGAAAAATGATTGGGTGTCTGTTCAGCAGACTGATTATCAGCAGGCTGGTAATGCTGATAAATATCGAATACTTAATGTAAAGCTCGGCTCCAAAGAGGGGATGGTAAAGGTTGATTTCACCAATATTGAAGATGACCATGTTAGTGCAGCCGAAAGCTACTGCTGGAAACTGGCTGGCTTAACGCCGTTAATATTTCCAGAGACATGGAGCGATACCACTCCTGACCAATCAGCATTATCACTCGCATATATAGGCCCGCTGGAAAATGGCGCCACTCGCAAGGCCGTGATTAAAGGGTGGACGTTCATTAGATATCGAATGGAAAACACCATATATTGTTCAGCAAAAGAGGGGGCTTAGGCTCCCTCTTCTTTATTCCGAAAACCAATGACTTCACGCCTTCTCAACTAATTTCACCTCTCTAGCACACTGGATCAAATCTCCTATCTATCCAGGTGTGTCATGTCTTCCATCTACGCGCTTCTCCGATTCGAAGAAGGTTGGCGTTCCAAGCCTTATCGCTGCACTGAAGGTTATCCCACCGTCGGCTTTGGCTTTCGCATCGGCCCTCAGGGCGCCGATATCAAGCTCTATCAGTTCAGCTTGCCGGTGCGAGCTGGCGAGGCGTGGCTCGATAGCCTGATTTCCAATCTGGAAGTAGACATGCGCCGCTATCCCAAGCTGGCCATGGCGCTGCAAGTCTGTGAGCGCGACCCGGCACGGCTGGCAGTGTTGCAGTCGATGGCATACCAGATGGGTGTCAAAGGGCTGGCCGCCTTCAAGAACACCCTGCAGGCGGTGATTGAGCGCCGTTGGAACGATGCCGCCGCTGGCATGCTCAACAGCCGCTGGGCCAAGCAGACCCCCGAGCGGGCCCAGCGTCATGCCATACAGATGCGCACTGGCCTGTGGGCCCCGGAATACGGAGCCTGACATGGGCCGCAACTGGAAGTGGAGCATTGAGCATGGCCGCGAACAGCGGCTCAAGCTGGAACGGGAGTCTGCCGAACAGGGCATCGCCGAGTGCGACATCGATCGCGCCGTGCCGCTGCACAGTCATGACGCCACCATGCAGGGCTACTTCGCCCAGGGCTGGCGCTCGGTCACCCAGGCTGATGTCTATCAGGCCCGCAACCAGCACCGTTTCAAGATCCTCACGACCTGCAATGAAAAGGTGGCCATGCACTGCGCCAACTTGCGGGCCCTCTTTAATAAGGACGCATCATGATCCCGTTAATCCCAGCACTGGCGGCGCTGGCCGTGCAGCAAGGGCCAGCCTTGATCAGGGGTATCTCTGCCATGTTTGGCGGCAGCGATACCGCCAACAAGGTGGCCGATATGGTCGAGCAGGTGTCTGGCATCGGCTTCACTGCCGAACAGCAACAGGCCAACATCGAGCAGCAACTGATGCGCCTGCCACCGGAGGCCATCGCCGATCTGCAAAAGCTCAAGGTGGAGCTGGAGAAAGAGCAGACCCGACGCCTGGAACTGCAACTGGCTGACCAGCAATCTGAGCAGGCCAGCACCCAGCAGACCATCCGCGATGGTGACGGTGCCACCGATACCTATGTGCGCAATACCCGCCCGCTGATGGCGCGCCAGAGCTGGTATGCCACCGCGCTCTATGTGCTGGTATTCGAGGGGCTCAGCGTCGCCGGGTTCGGAGAGGGAGCTGATATATCGGTGATCGCCATGTTGTCATCCCCAGCTTGGGCCTATATGGGCTTGCGCACCCTGGACGGCTTTGCCCCTCACCCCAAGGCCAGTGGCCAGAAGGTTGGCGCGGTCATCACCGGCACTGTCTCCAAGCTGTTGACGAGGGGCAAATGACCGACCTGTTTGATCGCGCCCAGAAACAAGAACAAGAGAACCGCGACCGTGACCTGGCCAACCAGCTCGCCCGGCGCCGTATCGAAACCCCAGACCAGGACGCTGCCGGCAACCGCTTCTGCCTGAGCTGTGGTGAACAGATTGCCAGTGACCGGTTGGAGGCCGCGCCGGATGCTGTGCGGTGCGTCCCTTGCCAGAGCTGGAAAGAGAACGCGGGGAGGCATCGCCATGGAGTTTGACTGGATCCCGAAATGGTGGGGAGTCATAACCACCGGGGTGGCGGTGCTGGCCACCGTCGCCATGTTGTGGCTGAGCAAGACCTTTGCCCGCCGTGAAGAACTGAACAAAGTGAGCATCACCATGGACGAGCTGACCAGCCGCGTTACCAGCCTCGAAAACCGTGTCGACAATCTGCCCACCCAGGAACAGTTCTATGAACTTGGCATTCAGCTAGAAGGCTTGCGGGGGGATATCAAGGCGCTCACTGCCCAGCTCAAACCCACCAATCACCAGATTAACTTGCTGCTCGAACAGCGTTTAAACGAGAAATAAACGGGGGTTATATGTCTTTGAAAGAACTGGTAACCGGTGATCAGCGGCTGGTAATGCTGCGGTCACTCAATGAAATGCCGGGCTATGAGGCCAATGAATCGATCCTTGATTCCTGCCTTGACCAGTACGGCCACAAGATCAGCCGTGATGCGGTGCGAACCCACATCAGCTGGCTGGCAGAACAGGGTCTGGTCACTCAGCGCGAACTGGGCAACACCCTGATCGCCAAGCTCACCGGTCGCGGCATTGACGTGGCCACCGGAGCCGCCACCGTACCAGGTGTCAAGAAACCGCGTCCGGAGTGAGGAGAAGACTATGAGCATTACTATCCCTACTTGGCTTTTGTGGGCGCTTGGCATTCCGCTCGGCTTGCTTGTGCTGGGTGCTGCAGCTATCGGGATCTGTTTTCTGATCAGCTTTTCGAATGTTGGGCGGCGCTGATGAAAGCCCGCCTGCTGGATATAGCCGCCATGATGGCCGTGGGCTACCTGCTGGCGCTGACCATAGTGGGCGATCCAGTCGCCGCGCTCTGGGGCTGCACTGCCCCGCTGATTGACAAACTGCTGGGGTAGTCATGACCACCAAGACCAAGAACACCAAGAGCAAGATCCAGCAGCTGCCTGACGATATCCGCAGCCAGCTGTCGGCCATGCTGCGCTCTGGCTCCATGTCTCAGAAAGACATCCTGGAAGAGGTGAACGCCCTTATCCTGGAATCCGGCCTGCCGCCGGAAGAGCAGATCAGCCGCACCGGCCTCAACCGCTTTGCCAAACGGATGGAGGTAGCAGGCAGCCGCATGGCGCAGGCTCGCGAAGTCGCCGAGGTCTGGACCACCAAGCTTGGCCAAGCCCCCACCTCTGAGGTCGGCAAGATGCTGCAGGAGTTCGTGCGCACCATGGCGTTAGAGACGTCCATGAAGATGATGGATGCCAGCGATGGGGAAGAGGGCAAGATGGTTGACCCCAAATCACTGGGCCAACTTGCCCTGGTGATCCAGCGTGTGGAGCAGGCAGCGATGACCAGCCACAAGGTAGAAAAAGAGATCCGAGCCGCGTTCGCCGCCGAGGTGGCCGCCAAGACCGAGAAGATTGTGAAGAGCGCAGGGTTGACGGCTGAAACCGCCGCCGATATCAAGCGCCAGATATTGGGGATTGCGTGATGAACCATCTATCTCCAGCAGAAAATGACCTTCGCAACCAGTCAGCGGCCGCCATCATCGGCGGCCAGTTCGACCCGAACGAAGTGCTGCTGCCCTACCAGAAGCGCTGGATAGCGGATGACTCCCCCCTCAAGATTGCCGAGAAGTCGCGCCGTACCGGTATCACCTGGGCGGAAGCTGCAGACGATGCGCTGACCGGTTCCATGTCGGCCGCCGCTGGCGGTTGCGACACCTTCTATGTCGGTACCACCAAAGACATGGCTCGCGAGTTTATCGACGCCTGCGCCATGTGGGCAAAGATTTATGACTATGCTGCCAGTGAGGTGAGCGAAGAGGGGCTGGTCGATGAAGACAAAGACATCCTGGTCTATGTCATCAACTTCGCCAGTGGCTTCAAGATCAAGGCGCTCAGCTCGAACCCCAGCAGCTTACGGGGGATGCAGGGCAACGTGGTGATCGATGAAGGCGCCTTCCATAAAGACCTGGCTGCCATCCTCAAGGCTGCGCTGGCGCTGACCATGTGGGGCAGCAAGGTGCGGATCATCTCGACTCACAACGGCATCGAGAATCTGTTCAACACCCTGATCCAGGACAGCCGCGCCGGCAAGAAGCGCTACAGCATTCACACCATCGATATCGAGACAGCCATCCGCGAGGGTCTCTATCGCCGGATCTGCCA
Source organism: Aeromonas enterica (assembly GCF_054052465.1). Taxonomy (NCBI): domain Bacteria; kingdom Pseudomonadati; phylum Pseudomonadota; class Gammaproteobacteria; order Aeromonadales; family Aeromonadaceae; genus Aeromonas; species Aeromonas enterica. Next base: position 41,549 of record NZ_JBSTYL010000021.1, read on the forward strand.
GGTCACCAAGAAGGAGTGGGGCCAAGCGCTGCAGGACGAGTGGCTGCGCAACCTGCTCAAAGACACCGCCACCGAAGAAGACGCCCGGGAGGAATACTACTGCGAGCCCAAGAGCGGCGGCGGCGCCTATATCAGTCGTGGCCTGCGTGAACGGGCTGCATGTGGTGATGGCCCTGTGCTGCGCTTCACCGGCTCGGCCGCCTTCAACGCGGCCAGCGAATCGGAGCGCCACGGTGAAATGCAGGAGTGGCTGGAGGCCGAAGCCTTCCCCGAACTGATGAAGCTGGATCGCAGTCACCGCCACGCCCTGGGCGAAGACTTCGCCCGCTCGGGTGACCTGACGGTATTCGCCCCCATTGAGGTGCTGCCCACCACCCGCCGCCGGGTGCCATTCCTGGTCGAGCTCAAGAACGTGCCGTTCAAGCAGCAGGAGCAGGCGCTCTATTTCATCTGCGATCGCCTGCCGCGCCGCGATGGAATCTGGCTGGATGCCAACGGTAACGGTAGCTATATCGCGGAAGAGGCGGCCTATCGCTACGGCCAAGAGGTGGTGAAGGTGATGCTGTCGGTCGGCTTCTATCGCGAGAACATGCCGCGCTTCAAATCGGCCTTTGAAGATGACGAGCTAGAGCTGCCCAGGCACGAAGACATCATCACGGATCTGGGGCAAATCCAGATCTACCGGGGCACGCCCGGCATTGATGACAGCCGCACCCAGGGCAGTGATGGCAACAAGCGTCACGGCGACTCGGCGATTGCCATCTTCCTGGCCTATCTGGCCAGCAGGTCTGAAAAAATCGAATACGCCCTGCACACCATAGGGCGGCCGAATCCAACAACACCAGAGCATTTCGAAAACGTTGCTGAGCGCGATGCGTATGACGATATGCCACAAAGGGCCATGCGTGGCCGAGGAGTATCACTGTGAGCAGCATTCTCGATAGCCGGGGTAACGCCATCAAGCCCGATAAGCCGGCACTGAGTGAAGACATCGCGCTGGCCCACATCACCAGTGTGCGCAACCCGCGCCCCGCCAGCGTGGCCAGCTCCATTACCCCCCATCGCCTGGGGGGCCTGCTGCGATCAGTGGTCGATGGCAGCAACCCCCAGGACTACATGACCCTGGCCGAAGAGATCGAGGAGCGGGATCTGCATTACGCCTCTGTCTTGCGCACCCGCAAGCTGGCTGTGGCTGCGTTGCCGCCCAGTGTCGAGGCCGCCAGTGATGATGCGTTCGACAAGCAGCTGGCCGACGAAGTGCGCCAGTTGATGGAAAGCGACCAGATCCCCGAGCTGTTCTTTGACCTGCTCGATGGCCTGGGCAAGGGCATGGGGGTGTGTCAGATCCTGTGGGATACCAGTGGCGGCCGCTGGACGCCAAACGATTACAGCTGGGTGGACCCCCGTTATCTGCGCCCAGATGCAGACACCCTGAGCAAGATCCTGCTGATTAGCGATGACGCCCCCCAGGGCAAGCCGCTGGAACCCTACAAGTTCATAGTGCACCTGCCGCGCACCAAGTCAGGCAGCATCTGGCGCAACGGCCTGACCCGGCTCTGCGCTGTCATGTACATGCTGAAAAGCTTCACTGTGAGGGACTGGTGGGCGTTTGCCGAGGTGTTCGGCATCCCTATCCGGGTTGGTAAATACGGGGCCAACGCGACCTCCGACCAAATCACCACCCTCAAGAACGCCATCGCTACCATCGCCAGCGACGCCGGTGCGGTGATCCCCGATTCGATGATGGTGGAACTGGTCGAGACGGCCAAAGGCAATGGCGGCGATACCCTGTTCGAGAACATGGCCCGTTGGGCTGACGAACAGACCAGCAAGGCGGTGCTCGGTCAGACCATGACCACCGATGATGGCAGCAGCCGCGCCCAGGCGACGGTGCATAATGAGGTGCGGCTGGATATCGCCAAGTGGGATGCCCGCCAGCTCGAAGCCACCATCAACGAGTACCTGGTAAAACCCTTCATCGTGCTGAACTGGGGTGTGCAGAAGGCCTATCCCCGCGTCTGTATCCGGGTACCGGAGCCGGAAGACCTCAAGCTGCTGGTCGAAAGCCTGATGCCGCTGGTCGATCGCGGCATGAAGGTGAGCGAGAGCGAGTTGCGCGACAAGTTCGGGCTGGCCGATCCGAAAGAGGGTGAGGCCATGCTGCAGCCACTGACGGTAATGGAAGCTGCCGTCTTGCCGCAGCCGCTGGCCCTTAACCGCCAGCAAGGCCAGCGCTTGGCCATCAACCGCATCCAGCAGCCCAGTGAGCAGGCAATCGATCAACTGACTGAAGAGGCCATGAGCGACTGGGTCGAGGTGGGGGGCGAGGACTTCATGAATCCGATCCTCGAATTGGCGGCCAAGGCCACCACCTTCGAAGAGTTCAATGCCGGACTGCTGGCGCTGAAAGAGACCTTGAGCGCCGAGCAGTTCACCCCGCAGCTGGCTGATTACCTGTTCCGGATGCGCGGCATGGGGGATGTGCAGGATGCCTGAACCCAAGGCCTCGGCCTTTCCGCCTAAAGAGGCGCTCGACTGGTTCAAGAAGAAGGGGCTGCAGCCCGGCTTTGACTATAGCGACGTGTGGAAGGAAGAGCACAGCAACGCCTTCACCGTGGCCAAGATGCTCAATGCCGATCTGCTGGTCGAGGTACGGGCCCTGGTCGAGCAGGCGCTGGAACAAGGCCAGACCTTTGCCCAGTTCCAGGCGGTCATCAAACCGCTCCTGGTAAAGTCAGGTTGGTGGGGGATCCAGACCATGGATGATCCGCTGACGGGCGAAACCAAGCCGGTACAACTGGGCAGTGAAGGGCGGTTAAAGACCATTTACCGCACCAACATGCGCACCGCCCGCGCCGCTGGCCAGTGGCAGCGCATCGAGCGCACCAAGCGGGCCATGCCTTACCTGGTCTATCAGATCGGCCCTGCCCGCGAGCACCGCGCCCTGCATGTGAGCTGGAACGGCATCACCCTGCCAGTGGATGATCCCTGGTGGCAAACCCATATGCCGCCCAATGGCTGGGGCTGCCATTGCCGGGTTAGCCAGATCAGCAAGTTTGAATACGCCAAGCTGCAGGGGGATAGCAGTATCAAGTTCGCTGCCCCAAGCGATGGCAGCAAGGAGTGGGTGAACAAGCGCACCGGTCAAGTGGAGGTGCTACCGAGCGGCATCGAGCCGGGATGGAACTACAACCCGGGCAAGGCTCGCGAACAAGCCCTGAAAGCCGACTTGGCAGCCAAGGAACAAACATTGCGTCAGACGCTCTCAGCGCCGCTATGAACGATTTCGGCTACCAGCGTATGAATGAAATGCCCTGCGTTGAATCTGGCGCTGTTTAAAGGTGGTTTAAAGATGGTGTGGGGTGGCGGCGCCGCCGTGATTTTTGCCCCATACTGCCATCACTTCGCATCACCCTCTTCTCGCCAATCAGGATCCTGTGTACCCTGTTGATGTCCGGTCATCGCCGTTCATCCTCGCCTTGTTCAGATAATCACCAGTCGGCTCGCCGGCACCGATAACCCCCAGACCCTCCCCCCTTTCACAGCGAAAACCGTCATTACAGGCCGCCCCTCAATTCGGCCCATTATCGATTCGTCCAAACAAACCCACTCAACCCAAGCCACCTGGCGGGAGGTTGTTATGTGACGGAGCGATCATGCCCAAAACCTATCTTGCCCTTTGCCATGACTTTTCCCGCCAAGAAGTGCGTGACGAAAAGGTCTGGTTGCCGTTGATCCCGGCTGGTGAGTTCGAAGGCAATGATGGGCGCCGCTGGAACAACGCCAATCCAGATGAAGTGGTGAAGGCGTTTAACCGAAAGCGACCGTTCGACATTGAACATGCTACCCACATCCTCGGCCCACAAGGCCAGCCTGCCCCAGCAATGGGATGGATTAAGGCGCTGCAGAACGTTGGCGGTGAGGTATGGGGGCAAGTCGATTGGAATGAAGAGGGGCAGCAGTTAGTTGATGCCGAGAAATATGCCTATTACTCCCCGACGTTCACTTATGACACTGAAGGAGTTGTGCGCGGCATTGCCAGTGCGGCCCTTACCAATGAACCGAATCTTGACCAACTCCCTGCCCTGAACCGTGAGAAAACTCCAATGCCATTGCCCGTTGAACTGACCCAAGCACTGGGTCTGGGTGCTGATGCGGATGTCGCTGCCGCGATCACTGCTATCGGCTCCCTCAAGTCCGAGCACCAGCTCGCCATGAACCGTGTTGCCGCTGGTCCTGACCTGACCAAGTTCGTCCCGAAAGAGACCTTTGACTTGGCCATGAACCGTGCCACCAAGGCCGAAGCCCTGGTGAAAGAGACCGAAGAGGCCAAGCTGGCCACGCTGGTTGATGGCGCCATTGCCGAAGGCAAGATCGCCCCGGCCAATAAAGAGATGTTCCTGGGCATGTGCCGCGCCGAAGGTGGCGTGGAACAGTTCAAGCAGTTCGTGGCCAGCGCACCGGTCATTGCCGATGCCAGCGTGGTGAAAACCACCACCGAGCAGGTTGGCGCCCTGAGCACTGATGAACTGGCACTGTGCCGCAAGATGGGCCAAAAGCCCGAAGAGTTCCTGGCTGCCAAGCAAGCCATGAAAGCCAAACGAGGGGAGTAATCCATCATGGCATTTACCGAAGCCCAAATTCTGGAGGCGTTGACCGTCTCCATGTCTGCCGCCTATACCCGTGGTCTTGGCACCATTGCTCCGCAGTGGAATCGCGTGGCCACTCAGGTTCCCAGTTCTGGATCCAGCAACTTCTACGGTTGGCTGAAAGATCTCCCCTCTATCAAGGAGTGGATAGGCAACCGTCAGCTGGTTGAGCTTGGTAGCCATGGCTATCAAATCCTCAACAAGACCTTCGAAGCCTCTATCGTCATCAAGCGTGAAGACGTGGAAGACGATCAGATCGGCAAATACTCCATGAACGCCGAAAACTTCGGACGTGAAGCTGCAGTGTTCCCCGATCAGAATGCTTACGGGTTACTGGCTGCTGGTTTCACCACCCTCTGCTATGACGGTCAGAACTTCTTTGATACTGACCATCCGCTGGACACTACCCCGGCCACCACCTTCTCCAATGTAGTAGGTGACCCGAGTACCGATACCGGCCCGGCATGGTTCCTTATCGACGATATGCAGGTGGTCAAGCCCATCGTGTTCCAGGAACGTCGCACTTTCGACTTCCAGACCCTGAACGCCACCAGCGAATACACCTGGTTCAATAACAAGTTCGCGGCTGGGGTAGATGGTCGCCATGGCTATGGCTTTGGCCTTCCGCAGACTGCTATCGGCTCCAAGGCTGTGCTGGATGAAGCCAACTTCGAAGCGGCCAAGAACAAGCTGGCCAGCATGAAGAAGTCCAATGGCACTCCCATCGGCATCAAAGCCCGAGCTCTGGTCGTCGGCGTGAGTAACGAATCTGCAGCCCGCAAGCTGATCAAGCGCGAGTTCCTCGAAAATGGGGAAAGCAACATCTACTTCAACAACGTCGAGATCGTGGTTAGCGAATACCTGCCGTAACCGGTCATCTGATGTAACCCACCCGGTCGGGGTGGAGCTGGCAACACCATAGCGTCGAAGCCCCGACTGTTTATCCAACCAGGAGAAGCCCATGGCCACGACCACCAAGACATTGAGCGCCACTGCCTGGGTGCTGGTATCCGTAGTGGGTAGCGGCACCATGGAGAATCAGACCGGTCAGATCGTGCTCTACCGCGCCGATGCGTCGCTGCCTGACCCCGGAGTGAAGGTCGGCCATCACCTCGGCCGTGAACAGCGCGAGGCCTGGAGCTTTGACCCGCCCCAGAACCTCTACGCTCGGCTGAACCTGCCTGGCAGTGGCGTTCTGGTTGTGACCGAGGGCTAAGCCATGCCGACTGCAAAAGCGTTCGTGTACCAGGCGCCCAAGCGCAAGAAGAGCGAAGTCTATTGGTCTGGCCTGTCTGGTCCTGCTGCCTTGCTGGCAGCAGATACCGACCGGGATTTGATTGCCTGGTTAAAAGGCCTGCCAGCGCCGCAGTTCGGCACCCTGGCCCCGTTCTTCAACACCACCAGTGACAAGCTGAACGCCTTCAACAGCGACAGCAGTCTGGCCTTCAAGCTCAATCTGGTGGGCAGTTGGTCTGGCGGTTCGTCCAACCGGTCTATGCAGTTGGACTTTGTTGGCACCAATGGCAACCGCCTGGTGGCGAGCAGAGATGTGGCAGTGACCAGTGATGTGGTGACCTTGGCCACCTTCTTCTCGATTGATGCAGGCGGCGGCATTGTCACCAACGGTACCAAGCCGGTGATCCGCTCGAACAACGGATCATTTGCGACCACGGCTGTGTTGCTGATCGCCGAGCAGGCAACCAGACAAACCCTGATATCGGCGGTGTAAACCGCCTTTGTTGACCCTTTACAGGAGCATTGATATGGCACCCCGTAAGCCAACGATTAAAGCCGTTACTGACAAAAGCGAGCAGCTGGCAGCTGCAGCAGTGGGCGCAGGTACCGAGCCGGTATCAGCGCAAGCCGAACCGAAGAAAGATGGCGTGTTGGTAGACCCTGACGCCGAGGCCGCCCGCCTGGAGGCGGAACAACAGGCCTCCGAAGAGGCGCGACTGGCCGCCGAAGCAGAAGCTGCTGAATCCACCCGTCTGGCCGCTGAACAGCGGGCAGCTGAGAAACAGGTAACTGAACAAGAGATCAATCAGCTGGCGACTGATATCACCTTGAAGGCGCTTGGCCTTGATCCGGTTCCACAGCAGCAGGCAAGCGCCGACTGGCTGCTCGGTCAGTTCGACGTCAAGGCCAAGTCGCCGGCTGGCTTCTGGCGCTGTGGCATCCACTTCCTGCACTCCAGTACGACCCGCGTGTTTGTGGTGGAAGATAAGGCCGATGTGCCACACGACCACGACTGCGAGATCCCGTGCTGCTACCTCACTCAGGAAGAGGCCAAGCGCGTGTATGGCGAACCCTGGCTGAAAGTGCTTATCGATAGCGAAGTTATCAAGGACTAAGCCATGGCCATCTACGCGACGAAGCAGGACCTGATCGACCGTGACGAGGGCATGCTCTACAACTTCGCCCTAGACCGCTCGACCGACACCCTCAACGACACCTGGATCGATGAGGCATTGGCCACCGCCGATGACGAAATCAACGGCTACCTGTCTCGTCGCTTTGTGCTGCCGCTGCCGACCGTGCCTGACCTGCTCAAACGTCAGGCTATTGTCATCGGCTTCTATTGGCTCGGCGATCGGGATAACCAGGTCACCGACCTGCTGCAGGACCGTTACGACAGAGCCATCGCCAAGGTGAAAGAGATCGCGGCCGGCAAGGTGGATCTGGGCCTGCCCACCCCCGACATGCCGCCAGAGGGTAGCGTCGGCAAGGTGGAGCTGGTGCAGGACAACGAGCGCCTGTTCACCCGTAACAGCCTGAAAGGCGTGCTCTGATGGCGATCTCGGTTGAGGTCACGACTCGGGGCGAAGAGCTGGCACGCTATCAGCGTCTGCTCGATACCCTGGGCCGCAACGACTACAAGGCCGAGCTGCTCGAAAGCATCGGCGCAGTGGTTGAAAGACAGACCCGCCGCCGCATCAGCGATGAGAAGACAGCGCCGGATGGTACGCCATGGGCGCCCTGGTCTGCCGCCTATGGCAAGACCCGCCACGGCAACCAGAGCCTGCTGCAGGGTGATGGCGATCTGTATGACAGCATCGAGTACCAGGTGCAGCGCAACCAGGTGCGTGTCGGCTCTGCCTTGGCCTATGCCGGGGTGCATCAGGATGGATTTAGCGGGTCAGTGCAGGTGCCTGCCCACGTTCGCCGCATCAGTCAGGCGTTCGGCAAGGCGCTCAAGTTCCCGGTCTATCAGTCGGTCGGCAGCTTTACCAGGATGATGGAGATCTCCCAGCGCGAATATCTGGGCCTCTCCAGCGATAACCAGACCGAGCTGCTCGCCGTGATTGGCGACTTCTGGCAAGACGTGATGAAGGAGGCAGGCCTATGAGCCGCCCGGATTTTGGCACCATCGGCAGTACCGTCAGCGCCTGCGAAGGTGTGGTGCAGTATCTCAAACCTTATCTGGAAGCTGCCGGCCCAGGCGCGGACCGGGTGATTGACCGGGTGCAAACCATCGAGCGCCATATCGGCCGCTTCAACGAGCCGGACGATATCAAACGCTGGATGGGGAATCGCGATGGCGGCATCCGCATCGCCGCGATGCGGGTGGTATCGATGCGCCGCGAAGGCTACCTGATCGGCACCATCGAATTCTCGGCCTTTGTGTTCTGCGCAGACCAGTTCGGCTATGCCAAAGACCAGCGGGCTGAAGTGATCGCATGTCGGCTGGCCACGGCCCTGATGTTGACCGGCGGCTGGCGTGGCACCGATGCCAGCAAGGCCCCCGAGGGGGTGCGGATGGATAACCTCTACACCACCGGCATCGACAAGCTGGGGCTGTCCATCTGGTCGGTGACGTGGCGGCAAGACTGGCCGCTCGATAACCCCATCGACCCTGCCACCCTGGACGACTTCTTGCGCTTCAACTTCAAGGCCGAGCTGGCTGATGGCGCACCTGTTTGCGAGGCCGATATCACCCTGCCAGGGCCTACACCATAGGAGCAACCGTGGAACTTTATCTCAAACCGAAAGAGGGGCTGACCATCCGCAAGCCGGATGGCAGCAAGCTGGCTGCAGAGGGTGAACGTGTCCCTCGCACCAGCTTCTGGCTCAAGCGGCTCGCCGATGGTGATGTCGTCAATGTGAAACCGGCCGCCAAGGCCACCAACAAGAAAGCGGAGAAGTGACCATGGCTCTCGGAACCATCCCCAATGACGTGCGCGTGCCGCTCGTCTACATCGAGATCGACAACTCGCAGGCCCTGAGCGGCAACATTGCCCAGGACCAGAACGTGCTGCTGTTTGGCCAGATGACCGATGCCGGCGCCGATGCGGGCACCGCCGCCCCGCTGACGGTCACAGAAGTACCGGTCAGCGAGTCAGCCATTGATGCCCTGTTCGGTGTCGGCTCCATGATGGCGCTGGCCGCCAAGCGTTATCGCAAGGCCAACAGCTACACCCGCACCTTTGCGCTGGCCTGTGGTGATATCGCCGCTGGTGCAGCCGCTGCCGGATCCTACAAGTTCGGCGGCCCGGCTACTCAGTCCGGCACCCTTTACCTGTTGATCGCCGGTCAGGCTCTGCAGGTCGGCGTGGCTGCCTCGGCAACCGCTGCCACTATTGCCACAAATGTGGCCGCAGCCATCAACGCCAAGAAGAACCTGCCGGTGACGGCTGTCGTGGACGGTACCGATACCGCCAAGATCAACATCACTGCCAAGTGGAAGGGCTTGACCGGCAATGACATCGACCTGCGTCATAACTACTACGCCGGCGAACAACTGCCGCCCGGGGTGAGCATCACCACTGTGGCCATGACCGGTGGATCTGGCGCGCCCGATATGGCCGCCCTGATCGCGGCTATGCCAGACGAGTGGTACAACCACATCATGATGCCGTTCAACGACACCGCCAGCCTCAACACCCTGCGTGACGAGCTGCTCGAACGTTGGGGGCCGCTCAAGATGAGCGAGGCCATCGCCTATACCGCATTCCGTGGCACCTATGGCGAGACCATCACCTTTGGCGAAGGTCGCAACGACTTCCTGCTCTCCTGCATGGGTACCAGCAAGTCACCGAGCCCCAGCTGGGAGTTTGCTGCCAGCTATTGCGGTATCGCGGCCTATCACCTGGCCATCGATCCGGCACGGCCGCTGCAAACCTTGGCACTACCCGGCATTCTGGCGCCGGCCAAAGCAGACCGTTTCGCCTTCGACGAGCGTAATAACCTGCTGAAATCCGGTATCGCGACTTACCAGATCCAGCCCGGCGACGTGGTGGCCATCGAACGCGAGATCTCGATGTACCAGGAGAACGCCTTTGGTGACCAGGATCCGTCTTACCTGGACATCACCACCCAGGCCACCCTGGGCAAGATGCGTTACGACATCAAGGTAATGGTTACCAACCGTTACCCGCGCCACAAGCTGGCCGATGACAACGTGCTGGCTCAGATTGACCCGGCGCAACCGACAGTCACGCCCAAGCTGATGGAGCAGGCGATTCTGGAAGTATCCCTCGGCTGGGTGACCAGCGGTCTGATGGAGAACTTTGACTTGTTCAAAGAGACCCTGGATGTCACCCGCGACACCAGCGATCGCAACCGCCTCAACTGCGTCTGTCACCCTGACGTTGTCAACCAGCTGCGCGTCTTCGCAGCCCTGATCCAGTTCAAACTGTAAGGAGAACACCATGGGAATGATCCTGGGTGAAGTGACCATTCGCGCGAATGGCAAGCAACTGAAAACCAAGGGCGGTGCCACGCTCAACCCGGGCGGCTACAGCCGCACCCAGCACACCGGTCAAGGTAAGGTATGGGGCAAGAGCAAGAAGTACAGCCCGCCCAGCATCGAGCTGGTGATCGTCGCCGATGAAGATGTCGATGTCATCGAGATCAACGCTATCGAAGATGCGACCCTCACCTGGGAAGGCGACAACGGGGTCAGCTACATGATGACCAAGGCCAGTACCAATGAACCGGCCAGCCTGCGTGAAGACAGCGGCGATATCGCGGCCACCTTCTTCGGCGACAAAGTAGTGGGGATCTGACCATGGCCCGGATCACCTTCCAACTCGAACATGGGATCCCGGGCAAAGGGAGCGACGATAAGTCGCTCCTTTATCGTGAAGTCGGTCTGCGTGAACTGACGTCAGCCGATCTGATCGATGCCCAGCTCGAAGCCGAAAAAGTGGTGGTGCAGAACGGAAAAGCGGTCGCCTATACCAGCGACGTGCTTTATGGCCTGAACCTGCTTTGCCGCCAAGTTGAATATATCGGCGAAATAAAAGGCCCGTTGTCTATGCAACTGCTTAAGAAATTGCATGTCGATGATTTCGGTTTGCTGCAAAGCAAAGCCCAAGAATTGGATCTGGCATTGACAGAGGCCTTGGCAGAACGGGGGCGATCTAATTCAGTGGGCTGATCCGGTCATGGGGGTCATGTTGGCCATGAGCAAATATATCCCCACAGCTGAGCTGAAATATTTACCCATTCGCCACCTGCTGCGCAGATTTGACCAATTAAAGCAGGCCCTGACGCCAAGAAAATAAAAAGGAAATGCCATGGCCAAGCAACTTGTCACCGATATTGTTATTAACCTTGCTGGCAACCTTGCCAATAAGGCGCGGCAATATGGACAGAGCATGACCCAGTTCGCTGCCAATAATCAGCGCGCCATGAACATGCTCAAGATGTCGGCCTCTGCTGCTGGCCGTGGTATCGATGCCCTGGGTAATCGTTATGTTGCCTTGGGGGCGGCGGTGGTCGGTGGTTCAGCGGTCCGTGGGTTCTCGCAGCTTGACCGCCGCATCTCCCGTATCGCCATCGCTGCCGAGATAAGCCGCGAGAAGTCGGCAGAGCTGTATGACGAGATCCAGCGGGTATCCAACCTCAAGGGCATTCGCATTGACCCTGCCGAAGCAACATCCGCCATTGAAGAGATCCTGACCAAAACCGGTGATCTTGAATACGCGATTGCCAACCTGCCCAATATTGCCGCCGTGATCCAGGCCACCGGCGCGGGCGGCCTTGAGGTCGGTGGTATCTTCACCGAATTCAAGAAGCTCAACATACAGAATAATGAGGCGGCCATGAGGGCCATTGACACCCTCAACCTGCAAGGCAAGAGCGGGGCCTTTACCCTGGGCAATATGGCCAAAGAGGGTCCCAAGATATTCGCGGCCTATGCCGCCACCGGTCGCCAGGGTGCCGAAGCAGTCACCGAACTGGGTGCGGCCCTGCAGGTGATCCGTCAGGGCGTCGGATCTGATGCCGAAGCGGTGACGGCCTTCGAATCCATCATTCGTGACCTGACCAGGCCTGATACTGTCAAGAAGCTCAAGCAGTTGGGCAACATCGATGTGTTCGACCCAGAGCAGCTCAAGCAGGGCAAAGAGGTCATGCGCTCCCTGCCAGCGCTGATTGAAGAGATCGTCACCAAGTCGGGCGGTCTCTCCAGCAAGTTGGCCGATCTTAATCTGACCGACGAAGCCAAGCGGGCCCTCAAGCCGGTGATCGCCGAGTTTGTACAGACAGGTGACGTCAAGGCGTTCGACGAGTTTCTGAAACTGTCGGGTGACGGCACCACCACCCTCAACGATGCCGCTGTGGCGGCCAATGACTTTGCCGCGAGCCTGCAATTGGTCAGCAACAGCTGGAACCAGTTCGCCAACCAGCAGTTGGCTGGCCCCGTGGCCGAGCTGGCAAATGCCATCAACAGCCTGGAACCGGATGCTGTGCAGAACTGGCTGGAGACAGGCAAGAATATCGCCCTGGTGGTAGGTGGTCTGGTGGCCGTCAAGAAGGGAGTGGATGCGGTACGCTGGACCAAGGGCGTCTGGGATGCAGCCAAGCCCAGCAAGGGCGGTGCCGGTGGTATGGGTGGCGCCATGTCCGATCTCGGCGCTACTCCCGTCTATGTAGTCAATATGCCAGGGGCTGGATTTGGTGATGGTTCATTGACTTCAGCAGGTAATGCGGCAGGGAACAAAAGCACACTCAATGTTCAGAAGCTTATTGCGGGAGGCACCGTGCTTTATGGGGTGTCACTTATTCCTGAACTGGGCGGATTGCCAAAGTTCAGCAGGGCTGAAGAACGTGCCAAAGAGTTGGCAGAAAAAGGCCCGGGACTTTTTAATCTGAGTACTGATGGAATCACGCCAGCCCCCGGCATTCTCGATGTGTTCGATGAGATGAAGGCCTTTTTTACCAGGGACATCAGCGCCAGCCCGCGTCCGGATAATTTGTCTGGCACCCTTGATATCAATGTCAGGGATGATCGCATTACCGTCCGTACCCGCGACACTGCCCCCGGGCTGAAAGTGAATGTGGATAACGGCCCGTCACTGATGCCGTAAGCGAGGTTTGAATGAGCTTTGAAGAGCGTTTGACCGCCTCGGTACGGGGCGTTGAATTCCTGCTGAATACCGTGGATGGCAAGGGCGGCCGCCGCGCCATCCCCCGTGAGTACCCCAAGCGCGAAAGCGGATGGACAGAAGATAACGGCGCCGTGCTGACCAACGAGCAGATCGTCGGCAAGCTGGTCGGAAAAGACTATCTGACCCAGCTGCGCAGCCTGCTCGATGCCCTGAATCAACCGGGTACCTGCGAGATGCTCCACCCCTGGTGGGGCGTGCGCACTGTGCAAGTCGGCGAAGTCAGCCACCGCCTGGACAACGAAGAAGACGGGGTGGCCTATGTCACCTTCACCGTGTGGGAAGCCGGTACCCGGTTGTTTCCCTCTGCTGCCATCGATACCGCCGCCACCCTGGGCAATGCCGCCGACGCCGCCAATGGCGCGACTGAGCAATCCTTCCTGGACTCCTTCCTGACCGGCATCGACAACATGGGCCCCATGGTCGATACCCTGCTCGATGACCTGGACGAGTTGACCCGTGGCCTGCCTACCTTGCCGGATCAGTTCCGTGAGTGGACTGATCGCCTGATGCGTACCAAGGATAGCGTCGGTAGCCTGCTGGCCTACCCGGGCGAACTGGCCCGCGAGGTAACGGGTATCGTCGAAGACATCAAGGGCGTCGTCACCGATCCCATCAGGGCGCTATCCGTATATGACAACGTGAGCCGCCGCTGGGAAGGTATGCGGGCAGAGCTGGCCATCACTGGGGGGCTGCCCACTGGCATCATCAGCGATGCCAATGCCGGGAGCGCGTCATCCGTGCCGACCATTGATACCCCTGACGAGCGCGATGCAGCCATGGCCAATGGTGTGGCGTTTACGGCCTTGATCCGTCGTGCCTCAGCCACTGCTGCTGCCAGTGCCATTGCCAGTGCCAACTTTGGCAGCGATCGCGACTTCACGGCGGATCCTGCCGGTTCGGTCACTATCGGCCAATCCCTCACTGGCGATCAGGTCAACAACCAGCTGAGCCGCCCCGTGGTGATGGATGGGGTCATCGGGGCAGACCGCAACCTGCTGCTGACTGCCGATGACCTGGAGGCCATGGCCAACCAGTTGGCCGCCACCTTGGCCGAGCTGGCCATGGATGCGGTAGAAGCCGGCGAAAGCGGCGTGTGGCGCTCCTTGCGTGACCTGCGCCTTGCCCTGCTCAATGACAGCCGAGAGCGAGGGGCCCAGTTGCCGCGCCGACGTCAGCTCACGCTGGCCACTACCACGCCTGCCGCTTTGCTGGCTTGGCAGCAGTATGGCAATACCGAGTACCGCGATCGCCTGGTCAGCAGCAACAACCTGCGTGATCCCGCCTTCATCACCCCCAGCACCCGAATCGATGTGATCGACGAGGTGGCCAATGGCTGAGCCCATTACCCTGCGTGTCGATGGCCAGCTCTATGAGGGATGGCAGAAGGTGCGCATCACCCGCAGCCTGCGCGATATCGCCGGCGATTTCGAACTGAGCCTGACTCGCAAATGGAACGATGCCAAGGCGATGGCGATCCGCGAGGGCAGTGCCTGCACTGTGCATATCGGCACTGACCTGGTGCTGACCGGGTATATCGATGACTTCATCCCCAGCTATGACGCCAAAGAGGTCAGCTGGGTGGTCAGTGGTCGCAGCAAGACCAGCGACCTGGTGGACTGCTCGGCCATCTATAAGAGCGGTCAATGGCAGGGCGTGACGCTGGACAGAGTTGCCCGCGATATCTGCCAACCATTCGAAATAGAGGTGCTGGTCGAGTGCGACCTGGGGGCGGCATTCCCTCGCGTGGCCATCGAGCAGGGCGAGACCTGTTTCGAACTGCTCGACCGCTTGGCCAAGCAGCGCGGGATCTTGCTCACCACCAACGAACTGGGCCAGCTGGTGCTGACTCAGGCCAGTGACCAGGTCATGGGGGCCAGCCTTGTCCTGGGTGAAAATATCCTGGCCGCCCGTGGCCAGTTCAGCATGCGCGACCGGGCATCAGAATGGATTGTGAAGGGCAGCAGCTATGGCGGCGGGACAACGTGGGATAACACGGCACCGGCTACCATTGGCGGCCAGAAGGCAACGATTACTGATCCTGCTGTCACCCGCTATCGCCCGCGCATCATCATCGCCGAAGACGTCACCACTGTGGCCGGGGCCAGCAAGCGCGGCCAGTGGCAGAAACAGCGCAGCATCGGCGAAGGCACCCAGACCGAGGTGACCGTCGCCGGCTGGCGTACTCAGGGCATAGAGGGTGACCGTGGCCCGCTCTGGCGTACCAACCGCCTCTGCCCCGTCAAAGACGAGATCCAGGGGCTAGATGAAAGCTGGTTGATTATCACCATTACCCTGATGGAAGACGATAAGAACGGCCGCGAAGCCATCATCAACCTGATGCCCCGCGAGGCCATGTTGATCCCGGTAGAAGTCGCCAAGAAACAGACCAAAGAGGTAACCACATGGTGACCATTCGTGATGTGCAGAAGTTGCTGGCGCCTCTTTCGCGCCGCCTGCGCCTGATTGCCGATAGGGCCATCGTCACCCTGGTAAACGACTCGTTCCAGCGGCAAGGATTGCAGTTGAAAGTGCTGGCCGACGAGAGCGCTGATGATGTGGAACGCTTCCAGAACTATGGCCACACCAGTGTGCCGCCAGAAGGGTCTGAGGCCATCGTGTTGGGCATTGGCGGCGCCCGCGCCGGGCTGGTTGCTATCGCTGTTGAGCACAAGGGATTTCGGCCAAAAAACTTGGAGGCGGGCGACTCTTGCCTATACCATCTAGAAGGTCACCGCGTTGTTCTTGGCAAGGAAGAAACAGTCTCCATCACAGCGAAATCCGTCATTACAGAAGCCAGCGAGAAAACCCTCACGATAAGCCCTGATAACGAGATTCAGGGCGCTATGCATGTCACATTGAACATCACCACCGATGCCGATGTGATCATCAACGGCAAGTCGTTCCTGGATCATAAACATGATCTACCGGGTGGAGGGCAAACATCTCCCCCTGTGTGAGGGGCGATGACCACAGCAATCACCTGGAACAACGAAACCGGCCGAGGCGATATCGAAATCACCTCGGCCGGTTTGCGTCAGGATGATGGCCTCGCCACCCTTGTATTGCAGATCCTGTTCACCGATGCCCGCGCCGATCCCTCTGACGTCTTGCCTGATGGCACCAACGACCGCCGTGGCTGGATTGGCGATACCTTCGCTGATGAGCCATGGGGCAGCAAGCTCTGGTTGCTCGACCGGTCAAAGCTCACCACGGACGTGCGCAACAAGGCGGTGACCTATGCGCAAACGGCCCTTGAACGCCATTTAAAGCCCGATTACGCCAAGCAAGTCGTCGTCACCGGCGCTATCCCCCAGCTCCAGATGCTGCAACTCGATATTGCCATCACCCGTCCCGATGGCTCGGCCATGACCCTCAGCATCAAACAGCGCTGGGAGGCGCAAGCCAATGCCCTATAACGTGCCCACTCTGCGCCAGATCATCGCCAGTGGTGAGCTGGATCTGGAATCCAGCCTCGACACTGTGCTGCCAAAGTTCAGCATCGAACAGGCGCTCAATATCGCCGTCAGTGCCGGCATCCGCGATGCCTATGACCACCAGGCCTGGATCGTGCGCCAGATCATCCCCACCACTGAATCTGATGACCAGACCATTGTTGAGCTGGCCCAGTTTGAAGGGGTGATCCGCAAGCAAGCCACCTATGCCGCTGGCCCTTCCACCTTGAGCGGAAACGTGCCTGCTCCGGTCGGTACCGTATTGCAGCACAAGGATGGCCGCCAGTATGCCGTGACATCCAGCGCCAGCCCCAGCAGCGGCACAGTCGCTGTTCAGGTGCAGGCCACCGCCGTCGGCGCATCTGGCAATCTATCCCCGGGCGAGGTGCTGACGTTGGTCACGCCTGTGCCAGGACTGCAATCAAGTGGCGTCAGTGGGGATATCAGTGGTGGTGCTGACATCGAGCCTATCGCTGAGCTGCTGGAACGCCTGCTGTTTCGCAAGCGCAACCCGCCCATGGGGGGCGCTGTGGCAGATTACGTGGCCTGGATGCGGGAGGTGCCCGGCGTGACCAGGGCGTGGGCCTATGACGTTTGGCAAGGCGGTGGCACGGTAGGCATTGGCTGGGTTTTCGATGACCGTATCGACATCCTGCCGACCCCGACTGACACGCTTGCCATGATGGAGTACCTCTTCCGTCATCCAGACCCGGCGACCGGCGTGCTGGTTGGGCGCCCTGGTGGCATTGAGCCGGTGCCTATCGGCCCTTTGCTCAAGACCACTGATCTAGCCATCACTCCCACGCCAGACAGTACCGATATTCGCGCCGCTATCCAGCGCAACCTGGACGGTTACGAACGCACCCTGCAGCCGGGCGACACCCTGCTGCTTTCCAAAATCCGCACTGCCATTGGCACCGCCGCCGGGGTGAAAAACTACACCCTCGATCTGGCTGCTGATGTGCCGGCTGATATCGATGAGTTGAACGTCATCGGGGTGATCACGTGGCCCACTCTGTAGAGCAATGGGGTGAATCACTCCAGCAGCAAATGCCCCGTGGCCGCGCTTGGCCACGTGACGTCGATGCTGACCTGCCGAAGTACGTCATGGGCTTTGCCAAGCGCCTGGCCGATTTGGAACTCAGTGCCGACCAGCTGCTGCTGGAGATGCGGCCAGAGACTACCAACCTGCTGTTGCCAGAGTGGGAAGCCTATCTGGAGCTGCCGGAGTGTGAGGCTGCCGAGCAGTCTTTCGAACGCCGCCGCGCTGCTGTTGTCGAGAAGTACCACCGCAAAGGCGGCCTGCAGACCTGGATGATTGAGCAGATCGCTGCCGCCCTGGGCTTCACCGTCAAGGTCTATGAGCAGTGGCCCCACCACGTGCTCAGAGACGTCAACTATCCACTCTATCCCGCCTCTACGCGCTTCGTGCTGCGCGTGGACGCGCTCGACATGCCAGAAGACCGCTTCACCGTGCTGGACAACGTTCTGACCCCTTTGCGGGGCAATGCACCCCTGGTGCTCGAATGCGTGCTCAATCGCCTGAAACTGGCTGGTTTTTACTACGACTTTAACTATGAGGTGTAACTATGTACTGGCCTGACCGTGGAAGTGGCGTTGGTGCAGAACCGGCCCGTAAACCTGTTATATCTGCTGTAAGGCAGTACTTCACAGAGGGTGGTGTTGGCCAGCCTCCCACCGTTCCTGGTGGGGATTGGTTCAACCAGATCACCAACGAGCTGCTGAACGTGTTGGCTGATGCAGAAATCTCTCCAAGTAAGAACGATGATACCCAGCTCTTGCAGGCTATAAAAAAAATAAGTGATGAAAATCTATCTCAATTAGGTGATTTCCAATCCAGATGTACGACGGCTGAACTTCCATTAAAACAATTTCCTGTAGGGAGGAGAATATTAGTTTCAGACCGAGATGATGCCGCTTTTGATGTCGTGGCGGGTGGTATATTTAATGGTTTCGATATCCTTGATGCTGGCGGTGGTAACACGGCAGCTCTAGTTCTTAATCGGCCAACTCCAATTCATTTTGGCGCAAAAGGTAACAAGATCGATGACGACAGTGATGCGCTTGAGCATTGGCTTAACTGCCCATATGGGGCCCTGTATGGTCTTGGTAAAGGATACAAAGTAACAAGAACGCTAGATGCCACGCAATCGACCTTCAAGCGCCTTGTCGGCGATGGAATGACGTTCTGGAGTGAGTTTGGAGTTCTTTCTGCTGAGACAGTAATCCTTGATATCAAAGAGCGACCAGTCGGGCAGCCTTACATCGAGAAGGTCTACTTCGATTGTCTTGACCCGGACAGTCCCCAGTCAGAGACTCTAAACACTGGAGAAACCTTTAACTGGATAGCAAAATCCTGGTTGTGCAGCTTGTACGCATCGGAAGGCGTGACTATTGAAAGTAGCCGTTTTTTCCGACATAAGCTCCCATACCGAATCAATGGTCTTCCAGGAGATACATTCAAGAAAGGTTCTAAAACACGAATCTTTGATTGCTGGCACATTGAATGCAGGGCTAGTGGCGGCATCACTGGTAGTGGTGTAGTGACACTTTGTGATGCAGTAGAGGTACAAAACAACTTCTACTGGCTAGGAGGTGAGGCTACATTCCCGAGCAACCGCAGGTTGTCAATCAGCGACAACATAGCGTTCATACCAGGCACTCCTGCAATTGATGTCGGGGGTAGTCTTGGTGCGCTGACAGACACAGTGAAGATTACCGATAACATCAGCTTTGGTCGTGACCCTATTGTTTGTGAGCTCGGAACGAAGGTTACGCTGATAAGTGGCAACATCTGCGTGGTCAGTTCAACATCCCCAAATGGGGTTGGAATAGGCGTGACGTCTGACTTTGCCGGCGGTCAGACCATAGACACTTTGAAGGTTGAAGGAAACCAAATCAGCCACTATAACGACCTTGGTACGACCGCGCAGTACTCGCACGGGATAAAAGTAAACGCCAACGCCAACTCTATATCCCGTGTGGATGTAACGGACAATACTGCTTACGGCCCTCGCATATGTGTTCAAGTTGATTCAAATGCAACTGATTGCGATGTTAGCAATAACAACGGATACCAGTGCTACCGAGGGGCCGTTCTTAACTGTTCTGGCACGGCGAACAGGAATAAGTTCACATCTCTCGGCGGAGTCCCTCAAACGGGAGGCTATGGGATTGGGGTGTTCGGTGGTGGGGTGATGAAGCTGAAAGATAACGATACTGCCAGATTTGAAAAAGACTATCGACTTGAGGGGGCATTGGATAGATACAAACTGCTGTCACCGATCCATGATCATGTCGATATGGCAGATGTAATCCACCTAGCCAATCAAACTGGGTTCCTTTATTTCGAGGGTGTGCGAGCCGGTGGGGTGGATACGTTCTTATCCAACTACAAGCGAGGCTCAACAAAGCTTAACCCGGCCCCATCAGCCGGTGGCTATATTGGCTTTGTTGCCGTAGGTGATGGTGGCCCAATGAAGGGGTATGGCGCTATACAGGCTTAACCTCTCTCCCTTCTTGTTCGCTCTGTGCGAGTGTTTTGATCATTCCTTGTAATGTTCATTACACTCGCTTTCTTTGCTCAATCCACTCGCGCCGCGACATCGGGGGCCGTCTATCCCTACGGCGTGATCGATACCCTCACCGGCCAGAAGCAGATGAAGTCCTATCAGGCGGTCTGGCTGGAGAACGACTTTATCAAGGTGATGTTGCTGCCGGAATTGGGTGGCCGCATCCACCGTGCCTACGACAAGGTGATGCAGCGGGATTTTGTCTATTACAACGAGGTGATCAAACCGGCGCTGGTGGGGCTGGTGGGGCCCTGGATCTCCGGCGGCATCGAGTTCAACTGGCCGCAGCACCACAGACCCACCACCTTCATGCCGGTGGATGTCACCATTGCGGATCGGGAGGGCGGCGCCAAGACCGTCTGGCTCGGCGAGGTGGAGCCGATGCGCGGTCTGCAGGTGATGGCGGGTTTCACCCTCTATCCCGACAAGGCGCTTATCGAGATCACCGGCAAGGTGTTCAACGGCAACGATACGCCGCGCCACTTCCTCTGGTGGTCCAACCCGGCGGTGAAGGGGGGCGATGCCCACCAGAGCGTCTTCCCGCCCGACGTGACCGCCGTCTATGACCACGGCAAGCGCGACGTCAGTGCCTTCCCCATCGCCCGCGGCACCTACTACAAGGTGGATTACTCCGCCGGGGTCGATATCTCCCGTTACCGCAACATTCCGGTGCCCACCTCCTACATGGCGGACAAGTCTGACTACGACTTCGTCGGCGCCTACTGCCATGACGAGCAGGGCGGCTTGCTGCACGTGGCGGATCACCATGTCTCGCCGGGCAAGAAGCAATGGAGCTGGGGCAACTGCGACTTCGGTCTGGCCTGGGATCGCAACCTGACCGACCACAACGGCCCCTACATAGAGCTGATGACCGGGGTCTACACCGACAACCAGCCCGACTTCACCTGGCTGGATGCGGGGGAGGAGAAGGTGTTCGTGCAGAACTTCCTGCCCTACAACACCCTCGGCACCCTGCAAAATGCCAACACCCGCGCCGCCATCAAGCTGGAACGCACCGACGACGGCCTGCTGTGCGGTGCCTACGCGATCGCACCGCTGTGCCAGGCCCGCTTCGAGGTGAGCGACGAAGGTGGCGTGCTGTTCACCCAGACGCTGGATCTGCAACCAGGCCAGGCCTGGCTTGAGTCGTTTGCCATCACCAGCGAGGGACGTTTGCAGGTACGCCTGCTGGATGAGCAGGGCCAGCCGATCCTGAGCTATCTCGAGCATTTGCCCGCAGGCGAAGCCCTGCCGGATCCGGCCACGGCGCCGGAGCCCGCCGTCAATCTCGACTCGGTCGACGAGCTCTACTTCATCGGCCAGCATCTTGAGCAGTATCTGCACGCCAGCCGCTCGCCGTTCGATTACTACCTGCGGGCACTGGAGCTCGATGGCGGCGACTATCGCTGCAATCTGGCGCTGGCGACGCTGGAGTACAACCGCGCCAACTATGAGCAGGCGCTGGCCTATGCCAATCAGGCGTTGACCCGAGCCCATCGGCTCAACAAGAACCCCCAGTGCGGCAAGGCCAGCTTGTTGCGCGGCCACATCGAGGAGCGCCTGGGGCAGTTTGATGCCGCCTTCGATGACTTCTACAAGGCGACCTGGAGCGGCAACTGCCGCGACAGCGGCTTCCTCGGACTGGCCCGCATCGCCATGGTGCGCCGCGACCCATCGCAGGCGCTGCCCTTTGTCGAGAAGAGCCTCGCGGTCAACGGCACCCACTACGGCGCCATCGCCCTCAAGGGCTTGGCGCTGCTGGAGTCTGGCCAGCGGGAGGTGGCCCTCGCCTATATCGACGAGCAGCGAGTCCGTTATCCACTCCACTATCAGCTGGCCTTCCTGCGCTGGCTGGCAAGCGAGCAGCCAACCGATCTCGAGGCGCTGCGTACTCTGTGCAACGGGCGCGGGGTGAATCTCTGTTTCCTGGCAAGCGACCTGCTGGCGCTGGGACGCCCCGAGCTGGCGCAGCAACTGCTCTCAACACTGCCGGTGGAAGAGACCCTGCCGCTGTTGTTCCAGGCCAGTCTGTTGCCTGAAGGTGAGGCGCAGGATGCCCTGCTGCAACGGGCCGAGCAGGCCTTTGGCCGCAAGGTGCGCTTCCCCAATACCCTTGGCGAGGTGGCCATGCTGGCGCAACTGCCCCACAGCTGGTTTGCCAGCTATCTGCTGGGCTGCTTCCACTACAGCAAGCGCAGCTATCCGCAAGCCATCGCCTTGTGGCAACAGGTGTGCGAGCTGGCGCCCGGATTTGCCCCCACCTGGCGCAACCTTGGCATCTATCACTTCAACAAGAGCGGCGATCCGGTGGCGGCCGAGCAGTGCCTAAGTCGGGCGTTTGCCCTCAAGCCGGATGATGCCCGTCTGCTGTTCGAGCTGGATCAACTGCACAAGCGCTGCGCCATGGCTCCCGCGGAGCGGCTGGCGCTGCTGGAGGCACACCGTGAGGTGGCCCTCAAGCGTGACGATCTGACTGCCGAGCTGCTCAGCCTCTATCACATCACCGGCCAGCTGGAGGCGGCGGTCGAGATCTTGCGGCTGCGCGAATTCCACCCCTGGGAGGGGGGCGAGGGCAAGGTGACCGGTCAGTACCTCATCAACCAGCAGCGCCGGGCGCTGGTGTTGATGACCCAGGGACGCCACGAGCAGGCCATCCCGTTGCTGCAACAGGCGCTGCACTACCCCCTCAATCTGGGGGAGGGGCGTCTGGTGGGGCAGACCGACAACGATATCCACTACCTGCTGGCGCTCTGCCACCTCGCCCGTGACAACCAGAGTCTGGCCGCCCAGTGCCTGCAACAGGCTTGTCTCGGTCAGGGGTCGCTGGGGGCCAGTCGCTACTACAACGATCAGCCGGTGGATTACCTCTTCTATCAGGGCATGGCACTGGCACGGCTTGGTCGGGTTGCGGAGGCTCAGCGTCTCTTTGAAGGGATGGTCGGCTGGGCCGAGCAGGCAATGGGCGAGCGGGTAGAGGCGGACTTCTTCGCCGTCTCGCTACCCGACCTCATCGTGCTGGATGACGACCCGCAGCACCAACATCGCCAGCACTGTCTGCTGGTCAGGGCGCTCGGCCTGTTGGGGCTGGGTCAGCGGGATGACTGTGAACAGACCTTGCGAGAGCTGCTCACCCTCAACCCGGCTCACGACAAGGGGCACCTCTTTGCCCTGATCTGCCGCGAGCTGTCACTCAACTCACAACTCTCATAACAAAAACCGGCGCCCCGCCACGGTGAGGGGCGCCACTGCACCCTACAATCGACAAGATGATAAGGATGAGTCATGGAACGCACGAAAAATCAATTGGATACGAACGGGCTCAATATGAGCTACATCTGGATGATCTGCCTGGTGGCCGCCTGCGGTGGCCTGCTGTTTGGCTACGACTGGGTGGTCATTGGCGGGGCCAAGCCCTTCTATGAGGCCTACTTCGCCATCACGGATCCGGCCCAGTCCGGCTGGGCCATGAGTTCGGCGCTGGTGGGCTGCGTGCTGGGGGCCGCCATCTCCGGCTGGTCAGCCGACCGCTTCGGTCGCAAGAAGCCGCTGATCCTGGCCGCGATCCTCTTCACCATCTCGGCCTGGGGCACGGCTGCTGCCAGTAACTTCGATCTGTTCGTGGTCTATCGCATCATCGGTGGTATCGGCATCGGTCTGGCTTCTGCACTTTCGCCCATGTATATCGCCGAGATAAGCCCGGCCGACAAGCGGGGCAAGTTCGTGGCCATCAACCAGCTCACCATCGTCATCGGGGTGCTGGCGGCCCAGCTGGTGAACCTGATGATCGCCGATCCGGTGGCGAGCAATGCGACCCCGGCCGACATTCTGGCCACCTGGAATGGTCAGTCCGGCTGGCGCTGGATGTTCGGCGCCGAACTGGTGCCGGCGCTGGCGTTTCTGGTGTTGATGTTCTTCGTGCCGGAGTCGCCGCGCTGGTTGGCCAAAGATGGTCAGTATGAGAAAGCCTCCCGCATGCTCGGCAAGATTGGCGGGGATGCCTATGCCAAGCAGACCCTGGCCGATATCCGTCAGACTCTGATGGGCGAGACCCACAAGGTATCGCTCTCAGAGCTGGGCAAACCCTCGGTGCGGCCGATCCTCATCATCGGGATTGTGCTGGCGGTGTTCCAGCAGTGGTGCGGCATCAACGTCATCTTCAACTATGCGCAGGAGATCTTTGCCTCCGCCGGGTTTGACATCAACAGCACCCTCAAATCCATCGTCGCCACCGGTCTTATCAACCTGCTGTTTACCCTGATTGCGCTGCCCATGGTAGACAAGATTGGCCGTCGCAAGCTGATGCTGATTGGCTCGGCGGGGCTGACCATCATCTACGGCATGATGGCGGCGGCCTATGCCACCGGTGTGCTGGGGCTGCCGGTGTTGCTGCTGGTGTTGGCGGCCATCGCCATCTATGCCCTGACCCTGGCGCCGGTCACCTGGGTGCTGCTCTCGGAGATCTTCCCCAACCGGGTGCGCGGGCTGGCGATGTCGGCCGGTACGCTGGCGCTCTGGATTGCCTGTTTCGTGCTGACCTACACCTTCCCGCTGCTTAACGCAGGGTTGGGCGCTGCAGGCAGCTTCCTGCTCTATGGCCTCATCTGTTTCGCCGGTCTCATCTTTATCTATCGCAAGGTGCCGGAGACCAAGGGGGTGACGCTGGAAGCGCTGGAAGCCCAGCTGGCCCAGGGCAAGGTCGAGCTGACGCCGACCAAGGCGAGCACCTCGGCATGACGGTTTACATATTGAGCAACCCGCATCTTCGGATGCGGGTCTCTGCACAAGGGGCCTGCCTGCTGGGGTTGGAGGATGACCAAGGGCGCCCGCTGCTGCGAGACACCGACTCGGCGCAACCCTGGCATCCCGGACAGAGCGCCCTGTTCCCCATGTTGCCGCTGGCCAATCGGGTAGCGGGCAACCGGTTCGAGTTGTGGGGGGATGACTGTTCGTTGCCTGCGAGCGAGCTCGATCCCGACTTCTTTTTGCACGGGGATGGCTGGCTACAGCCATGGCAGCCGGTGGCGCTGACCGACAGCTCGGTGACCTTGCAGTTCACCAGCCAGAGCGGCCCTTTTCACTACTTGGCGGAGATCGACTATCGGCTGCAGGGTGCGAGCCTGGTGGCGCGGATCAGCCTGACCCATCTCGGGGAGACTCCCGGCCTCTACGGCGCGGGTTTCCACCCCTTCTTCTGGCGCGACGAGCAGACCCGCATTCGTTTTCTGGCGAGCGGCGTCTGGCAGGAGGGACCGGACCATCTGCCAACCGACTGGGCGAGCAGACTGGCGCCCCAGCTCGATTTTCGCCAGTGGGCTCGCCCACAAGGGTGGCTCAACCACTGTTACGGCGGCTGGCGCGGTCAGGCCGAGATCGATCATCCAGCCCGCCAACAGCGCCTGCTGGTCTCAAGCGATGGCGGTTTTCTGATGCTTTATCAGCCTGATGACGCGAGTGGCTTCGTCTGTCTGGAACCCCAGAGTCACGCCGCCAATGCCCACCACCTGGCCGGTCACCCCGGCCTGCGGCTGCTTGGCCGCGGCGATCGCATGAGCATCGGCATGACCCTCAGCCAACAGCGGACACAAGCAGCCCAATAACCTTCACTGGCTCCCTTTAACGAAGGGCCTCAAGGATATGGGTGGGAGAAATCGAGCCCTCAGGCCGACTCTCGTTTTTGCAGATTGGGGGTAATGATATGGCGATTGGGGGCGAGTTCGGGTTGCTGCATCC
The DNA here is from genome assembly GCF_054052465.1 of Aeromonas enterica. Classification (NCBI taxonomy): domain Bacteria; kingdom Pseudomonadati; phylum Pseudomonadota; class Gammaproteobacteria; order Aeromonadales; family Aeromonadaceae; genus Aeromonas; species Aeromonas enterica. The sequence goes on from NZ_JBSTYL010000021.1 coordinate 67,366, forward strand.
GGGTCAGCAGCCGCTGGGCGGCCTGGCGACCGATTTCGCGCGCCGGTGAGCTGACAAAGGTGAGGGCGGGGGAGGTGAGTTCCGCCTCCGCCACGTCGTCAAAGCCGAGCAGGGCCACCTGCTGGCCTATGTAGTTGTCCTTGCCCACGGTGCGCCCGCTCGCCTCGACGCCATAGATGCCGCCGAGCGCTACCTCGGGGTAGTGGCAGAGCACGGCAGTTACCTTGGGATGCTGGTGCAGCAGCTGGGCTATGGTGTCGGCTGCGCTGCGCTGGGTGCGCTCGCATTCGAGCACCCACTCGGGTTTGAAGGGGAGGCCGTATTGCAGCAGGCTGGCGCAGTAGCCGCCGATGCGTTCGGCGCGGGTGAGGGAGTCGGCCCGCCCGCCCACGTAGGCGATATGGCGGTGGCCCTGCTCGATGAGATAAGTGGTGGCCTGCTGGGCGGCGTGGGTGTTGTCGGGGCCGATAAAGTCCACGTCATCGCGATAGTAGGAGCGGGCGGCGCACACCACCGGCAGCTCTGAGTCGAGCAGGGTTTCCAAAGTTTTGGCCGCCGCGCCGCGCACCGGATTGAAGATGATGCCCGCTACCCCTTGGCGCGACAGCGACTGTATGCTCTGCTGCAACCGCTCCGGGCTGTGGCCGCACTGGGTCAAAAACAGCAGGTAGCCCTGCTGCTCCAGCACCTCGCTCACCCCTGCCGTGACCTCGGTATAGAAGGGGTCGGTGATGTCGCGCAGGATCAGGCCCACCAGATTGGATTGCTGGCTGCGCAGGTTGGCGGCGGCGCTGTTGGGCACGTAGTCGAGCTCTTTTATCGCCTGCTGCACTCGCTCGGCGGTGGCCGGGGAGATGCGCCCCTTGCCATTGAGCACCATGGAGACGGTAGTGACCGAGACCCCCGCCAGCTGTGCCACGTCGGTGATCTTGACGTTTTTCGATACAAGCGGTTTGGGCGACATAGGTTTGGATGGCATGGGTTGTGACGACATAGGGCGAGTGCAGCAGCCATGGGCAAGGAGACCGGAGAGCCACAGCATACCCCCTCGTATATCCAAGTGAAACGTTACATCACAGTTGCGCCGATCTGGCTCACAAATTTTGACCCACTCGCCATTCTGGCCCGCCATTCTGTGATCCTGTCGGCACTTGTGAGTTGATAAAACGTTTTATCATCCACAACACCTGATGCAGGCTCTCCCCCCTGCCTGCCCTCGTCGAGCGCAGTGCGGGAGAGTGGCATCGAGACGTGACCTTCACTTCACAAGGATCAGACACATGGCCAAGTCCCCCGCCAAATCCACCGTATGGGAGTTCCTGCAGAGCCTCGGCAAGACCTTTATGCTGCCGGTCGCTCTGCTGGCTTTCTCCGGTATCCTGCTCGGTGTCGGCAGTTCGCTCACCAGCGATGCGGTCAAGCAGAGCATGCCCTTCCTCGACAACATGGTGCTGCAACTGCTCTTTCTCTGGATGACCAAGGTGGGGTTGGTGGCCTTTATCTACCTGCCGGTGATGTTTGCGGTGGCCATTCCGCTCGGGCTGGCGCGCGAGGAGAAGGGGGTGGCGGCCTTTGCCGGTTTCGTCGGCTATGCGGCGCTCAACCTCTCCATCAACTTTTATCTCACCGTAGCCCATGTCATCGGTGACGCCGCGGCGGAGAAGGCCTACGGGGTGAAGTCGATCCTCGGCATCAGCTCCATCGACACCGGCATTCTGGGGGCCATCATAGTCGGGGTGATCGTTGCCAAACTGCACGCCCGTTTCTACACCTACCGGATGCCTGATGCGCTCGCCTTCTTCGGGGGTGCCCGCTTCGTGCCCATCATCACGGCGCTGGTGCTGGGGGTGGTCGGTCTGGTGGTGCCCCTGGTCTGGCCCTGGTTTGCCGCTGGCATCAACGGCATCGGTGCACTTATCTCCCACGCCGGCCCCTTCGGCCCCTTCCTGTTCGGCACCGGTGAGCGGCTGCTGCTGCCGCTCGGTCTGCACCACATTCTGGTGGCGCTCATTCGCTTTACCGAGGCGGGCGGCACGTCGCTTGTGTGCGGCAACGAGGTGAGCGGCGCCCTCAACATCTTCTACGCCGAGCTCTCCTGTGCCGACACTAGCCAGTTCTCGGTGTCGGCCACCTCCTTCCTGTCACAGGGCAAGATGCCCGCCTTCCTCGGCGGCCTGCCGGGCGCGGCGCTCGCCATGTATCACTGCGCACGGCCGGAGAATCGCGGCAAGATCAAGGCGCTGCTGGTCTCCGGCGTGGTGGCCTGCGTCATCGGCGGCATCACAGAGCCGCTGGAGTTCCTGTTCCTGTTCGTGGCACCGGTGCTCTATGTCATCCACGCCATCCTGACCGGTCTGGGCTTCATGACAATGGGTCTGCTCGGCGTCACCATCGGCAACACCGACGGCAACCTCATCGATTTTCTGGTGTTCGGCGTGTTGCAGGGGACGGCCACCAAGTGGTATCTGGTGCCGGTGGTGGCCGCCATCTGGTTTGCCATCTACTACGGGGTGTTCCGCTTCGCCATAGTGCGCTTCAACCTCAAGACCCCCGGTCGTGAACTTGACACCGGCGAGACCGCCCAACCAGTCGGCAAGAAGGCGGGCAACAGCGGTTACAACGGCGAGATCATCCTCAACGCCTTGGGCGGGGCCGACAACATCCTCGCGCTGGATAACTGCATCACCCGGCTGCGGATGTCGGTGCAGGACATGAGCCGGGTTGATGACAAGGTATTGAAGGCAAACGGCGCCATCGGGGTGATCAAGCTCGACGAGCACAACCTGCAGGTGGTGATTGGCCCTCAGGTGCATCTGGTGAAAAACCAGCTGCAGAGCCTGATGGGGGCCTGATCCGGCCTGCCTGTGGCCTTGATTCTACGGGGGCGCCATGCCCCTTGTTCATTCGTGCTTTTGCTGGCGAGAGAAAAAGAGATGTCCAACACAGAACCGTTTGATTTTGACCGCCTGGTCGATCGCCACGGCACCTACTGTACCCAGTGGGACTATGTGGCCGACCGCTTCGGCCATGCCGACCTGCTCCCCTTTACCATCTCCGACATGGACTTCGAGACCGCCCCCTGCATTCGCCAGACGCTGGCAACAAGGCTCGAACACGGGGTATTTGGCTACAGCCGCTGGAATCACGACGCCTTCAAGGGCGCGGTGAGCGGCTGGTTTGCCCGCCGCTACGGGGCCAAGCTCGACCCGGATGCATTGGTTTACGGTCCCTCGGTCATCTATGTGATTGCCCAGCTGGTGAGTCTCTGGTCGGCCCCCGGCGAAGGGGTGCTGGTGCATACCCCCGCCTACGACGCCTTCGGCAATATGCTGGTCGCCAACGACAGGGTGCTGCTGCCCTGTCCGCTCAAAAAAGAGCAGGGGAGCTATCAGATCGACTGGACGTGCTTCGAGCAACAGGCGGCCCGCCCCGATTGCCGGATCCTGCTGCTGTGCAGCCCCCACAATCCCACCGGCCGGGTCTGGACGCGGGATGAGCTGAGCCGGATGGCAACCATCTGCCAGCGCCACGGGGTCAAGGTCATCTCGGACGACATCCATATGGATATGAGCTTTGCTCGCTATCTGCCGTGGAGCGAGGTGGCGGTGGATGATGGCTGGGCGTTGGTGAGCTCGGGCTCCAAATCCTTCAATATTCCGGCCCTTGGCGGTGCCTACGCCTTTATCGCCAACGCGGATGCGCGGGCCGCCTACCTGCAACGGCTCAAGGCGGCCCATGGCCTGTCATCGCCGTCCATTCTCGGGGTGCTGGCCCATATCAGCGCCTATCGGGATGGCGCTGCCTGGCTTGATGCGCTCAAATCCTATCTGCACGGCAACCTTGCCCATGTGGCGGCGCGGCTCAACGCCGCTTTTCCCTCCATCGACTATCGGGTGCCCGAGGGGACCTATCTCGCCTGGATTGACCTGAATGGTATTGGCATCGACTCCACCGAGCGGATGGATGCGCTGCAAGCCCTGCTGGTGGAGAAATACCGGGTTGCCATCATGCGCGGCGATACCTACGGCCCCGAGGGAAAGGGCTTTATCCGTCTCAACGTTGGCTGCCCGCGCGAGAAGGTGGATCAGGGACTCGATGCCTTGATAGGCGCGCTGGGGGAGCTGCTTGCCGGATAAAACAAGCCGCCTTGAGGCGGCCTGTTTATTTCGAGGCGGCCTTTTCAGACCGATAGCGAGTCTCTGCTAGCTGATCGAAGCGCAGGATCAGGGTATCGCCACCCTTGAGGCGGTAGGCGCAGTGAGAGTTGTTGCAGGCGATGCGGATATGGGGTTCATCCCGCAGCAGAGGGGATTGGCTATGGGCCTCGGTCTGCGGCCACTTGCCTTGTTCAAGGCGGGTTATTTGGGTTTGTGCTTCGGTTGCTCCTTTAAGGAAAAAGGCCAGAGCTCCCCAAGTAGGCAACAGGACTGCTAAAAACAGGAAGGTGAACTTGTTGTAGTTGTTTCCTAACCAGACAAGTGTTCGAAAAAGAAGGGGGGCTGGGTAGCGTCCAATCTTTTTCGCTCGTTTGATAAGCCCGCAGTAGATCATTGAGCTTTGCCATAGCCATGTGAGGTAAATTCGCCAGCGGGGACAGATAAGTAGAGCGATAGTCACTGAAAAAATCGCGAATATGCAACCTAATACAGGCCACATCCAAGGCTTGAACATATTGAGAGTAGTGAGGAGTCCAAAGGCCAGTAGAAAATCCGCAGGCGGCGAAAACTCGGCATAATCGAGGTTGAATGCCAAGGTATAGCCATAGTGATAGGCCATACCCAAGAGGTAGGTCGCGGCAGTCAGGGCTGGGATGGCTGTCATTACTAGCCCCACGAAACGCCAAGTTGTTCCCTTTTCTTCTGTCTCCGGTTCGGCGGCTCGCAATCTTTTCACATGCTGGCGAAGCCAGCGCCGACGTGCTACGGGTATTTTGTCACTCACTGTTATTTCCCTTTATGCATCGATTCGACGAACGGAGCCAAGCCTGGTTTGAGGGAGTGATCACTTTGGCTCTTCGGTGCGATACAGCACCTTGCCGCAGGCGAGGCAGGTATGGCGAAAGCGGTGATCAAACCAGCCGGTCTGGGGGTGACCCAGCACCTTGTCCGAGCCGCAGGCGCAGCAGTGGGCTCCCAGTTCATCATCGGTGGCGCACTCTGGGTGGGTGCTCAGATACTTGGCGCGGGTGGGCAGGCGTTGCCAGTCAGGCTGGGCATGGTGCTGGTCCCAGAAACGCCTGGCATAGAGGCTGGCAGCGAGGGCAAGCAGGCCGAACAGCCATAACAGATCCATGTAGTGACTCCTTGGGGGGACGCGTGATAAGGGGCTTGGATCAGAGAATGGCGCGGCTGCGAAACAGCACCTTGCCACAGGCAAGGCAGGTGTGACGCAGGCGGTAATCGCCGGCGCCGGTCAGCGGGCTGAACAGCACCTTGTGGGAACCGCAGGCGTAGCAGCTGGCGTTTTCACTATCGTCGGTGGCGCACTCGGGATGCAGGCTGAGGTACTCGGGCAGGGTGAGCAATTTGTCCCAGTCTGGCTGAGTGACAGAGCGGTTCTTGAGAATGATGCCAGCGGTCACCAGACCCGCCAGGGTGAGCAGTACGTCCGTCAATTCCACGTTGTGCAAGGCTCCGTCCATGTGCGGTCGCAAGGCCGGCTGGCTGGCGAAGGCACAATATGGCTCCTATCTTATCGATCCTTAGGGTGAGGGCGCTATCCCCGTCCGGGTAACGGCTAGCGGGTTGGTGCTTGGCTTCTGCCTGGCATTGAGAGTCTATGGATTGAAATAAACGAAGGGGCCTTGGGCCCCTCCTGTTGTACATCAGATAAAGTGCCCTCGTCAGGCTACCTTGCTGCTCAGCCGAGTGCGGGCCAGCAGCCCTTCCGGGTTGTGGATGGCCTCCCTGGTCTTCACATCGATGACCTCTATATTGGCGAAGCGCTCCCGGTTCTTAATGGCCACATCGTGGGCCAGGATGACGCAGCGAGCGTTGGCTACGTCCTTGGCGCTGATGCGGTTGATGATGCCGTTGGCGCCTTGTGTCTCTACTTTCAGCTTGATACCCGCCTTGGCGGCCGCCTTTTGCAGGCTCTTGGCGGCGAGGAAGGTGTGGGCCACGCCTGATGGGCAGGCGGTGATGGCGAGCACGTCCGCTTCCCCTTCCGCTTCGATGATCTGATAGCCGCTATCGTCGGCTGTCACTGTGTCATCCTCGGTCACCGGCTTTTTCAGCAGGTTGACGATAAGGGCCGTGGTCAGGGCGCCGAGCACGGTTCCCAGGATGTAACCCATCTTGCCTTCCACCACAGGCAACACTATCCAGCCGCCCCAGGGGGCATGGTTGATGCTGTGCATCATGAAGCCGGTGATGTTGCCGACGATCCCACCCGCGACGATGGCCGGTATGACCCGTACCGGGTCGGCGGCGGCAAAGGGAATGGCTCCCTCGCTGATGCCGATCATGCCCATGATGGCGGCCGCCTTGCCCGCTTCACGCTCTTCCTTCTTGTAGCGACGTGGTGAGAGCAAGGTTGCCAGCGCCATGCCGAGCGGTGGCACGCAGATGGCGATGCCGACCCCGCCCATCAGCCAGGGCTGGGTGTTGACCTGGGTCTGGGCGAACAGGGTCGCCACCTTGTTGACCGGGCCGCCCATGTCAAAGGCGGTCATGCCACCCAGGATGGCGCCCAGCATCACCTTGCCGGAACCCGCCATGCTGGAGAGCCAGTGGTTCATCCCTTCCATCATGGCGGCGATGGGCGCACCTATCACCCACATGACGATGCCGCACACCAGGAAGGTGCCGATCAGCGGATAGATGAAGATGGAGCCCAGCGAACTCATGGAGTCCGGTAGTTTTATGCGTTTGAGCTGATTGACGATGAGGCCGGCGATAAAGCCCACCAGGATGGCACCGAGAAAACCGGTGTGAAACTGCTGTACCGCTATCCAGGAGCCGATCATGCCCGGCGCCAGCCCCGGTTTGTCCGCCATTGAGTAGGCGATGTAGCCGCCGAGCACGGCGGTAAACAGGGTAAGCCCCGCTATCCCCATGTCGGCCATGTCCTTGAGCACGCCAGCCTCGGGCACGGCTCCCTTGCCGCTTATCATCACCGAGAGTGACAGCAGCACGCCTCCCGCGACGATGAAGGGGATCATGTGGGAGGTGCCAAACAGCAGGTGCTGCTTGAGGGTATTGAGCTGGGCCTTGATGCTGCGATCCTGGGGCTCCGGTGCATTGGCTCTCGGTTGAGCGGTTGCCTCGGCGCGCACCGGCTGCTTGCCGGCAACGCTGGCAGGTGCCGTGGCTGTCAGCAGTTTGAGCACCTCGGCCTTGCTGGTGGCTGCCTGCATCCGGGAGATAAAGCCGGGTTCCAGCAGCTTGGTGGAGAGTTCGGCCAGCACCTCGATGTGGTGGTTGGCGCCGCCCGCCGGGGAGGCAATCATGAAAAACAGTTTGGAGGGCAGCCCATCTTCGGCGCCGTAGTCGATCCCCTGCCGGCTGATGCCGATGACGATGGCGGGCTGCAGCACAGCCTCACTCTTGGCGTGAGGCAGGGCAACCCCCTGTTCAAAACCCGTGTTGTCGAGGTTTTCCCGCGCCCAGAGGTCGCGCACGAACTGATCCTGATTGCCTATCTTGCCGCTGGCGTGGAGTCGGGTGGCCAGTTCGACAAACAGTCCCTGCTTGTCGTTGGCCGCTATGTCGAGGCAGATCAGCCCTTCATCTATCAAGGTAGTTAGCATTGGTGTCTCCTGGCTCTGAGAGCTCTGGTGATATGAGTAACGGAGCAAACGATTGACCTGTCTATTGTTTCGCTCAAGCCATGTCACCGAAATCGGACATATGTGTCCTTTACTGGATTTTTGTGCCAACGCCCTCGCTCTGTGAGGCGGTTCGCATTTTTATTTTTGCCATGCTCTCGACGAGCATTCTGTTAAATGCTTTTAAAAACAGTTCGTTGTGGTGAGTTGGTAACTGGAGATCGAGAGTCTGTTTGACCATGCTCCGCTTGGCCCGGCAAGACAGGATGGATATTTGTGTGCATTCACTGACTCTTGAAATGTGAGCTGTCTGGCAAAAATGCAACAGGGAGGAGTTAGTCGCTGTTTTTTTCATCACCATTTGTGCTGGCATGACAGGGGAAAAGGGATGCTGCACATGAAGTCGTTGCCGGGGGATTGGCGTGGGCATAGACACAATCCGCTGATCTTGCAGCAGGATATGGGCGGGCAAGTGCTGGGTAGCCCTGGCTGTCATGGCTTAATAAGACGTCTTTCCCATTTTTTAGATTGATTTATGGATAATCAATCGTTTATTTCGTTGGACGGTTATGGGGATCCAGGTGTCTGACTAGGTGAGCAGGTTGGCCAGCGTCTATACGGGCAGTGCCGTCAGCCAGTATGTAACCCTATGATGTAAGGAGACATCCTGATGGAAACACTTGACCAGAAGATCGACACCATGCGTGAAGAGTTCAAGCAGCAGGAGCTCAAACAGGCTCACGACAAGTGGCAAGCCAGAGTTGAAGAACTGCAACAGATCAGGCCAGGGCAACCGGAAACGGTTGAAGAGTAGCCACTGAGCCTATTGCTTGCCGATAGCCAAGCCCAAGTCAGTTTCGCTGTTAAGCAGTCAATCCCCCCACCGCCCACCAGGGCTGTGGGGGTTTTTATTGTTGCCCGATATGGTTTTGTGATTGCCACCGTTGCAGGCGTTGTTTCAGGGAGTTGTCGCCCGGCGGAATAAAATCATCCATCAGAAAGCAGCGGCTGTCGCCACTCTTTTGAAAGTGAAAGGTCACTGTCTGCGGCTCTTTCTGGGTGTCGGAGAGAGCAAACAAATAGGTCATACCCACCGTCACGGAGTCAACCGTGTGGCTGACCAGGCTGAAACTGATGGGGTCGGTCACCTCGCCATCCTGCGCATTGATCCAGGGATCGGCATCAAGTGCGCAGGCCTCGCCATCGGCGTTGCACCGAGCTTCACTGCTCAGCACGGTGAAAAAATCCGGGGTCAGCAGATCCTTTATGTTGTCCGGTTCTGTGTAATAGAAGTCCCTGTGCTCACGCCAAAAAGCCTTGGCCAGCGTGAGTGCGGTTTTGTTATCACAGGCGGCATGGCTTGAGCCGCTCAATAACGCCAAGCATAAAAGCGATAACCCGGAATAGCATTTCATGGTGTCTTCCTGACGTGCGTTGGGTGACGACAACGGTCCATGGATGGCGTCAAGGAGGCTTGATAGCCAGACGGGCATCATATCCAATGTGGAGAGTGGAAAAAGCGTGATGTGGTGAATCCTTGCTGCATATCAAGAAATGTATCAGGGAAGTGGGGGCGATGCGCAAGAGGGACAGAGCCGGGACGTACCAATAGCAAGGTGCCATCAGTGATGGCACCTTGCGCGTTGATTCAGTCATTGATCCCGTGCCGGGTTCACGCCTTAGCTGAGGTTGCCGGCGCGGGCGACCCGGCCTTCGGCCAGCAGCTGGTACTGGCCGGTGGCGGCGGGGACAAAGGCGGACTGGCCCTTCTCGAGGCGCAGCGTCTCGTCGTCCTGCTTGAGCGTCACAGTGCCATCGATGGCAAACAGGATCTCGGCGCTGGCAGTGGTGAGCTGATGCTCGCCGGCCGGGTAGACGCTGAAGGTGAAGTCCGGTACCGGCACGTCGAAGTGCTGCACCGCACCGTCACAGCGGGGGGCCAGCAGGATCTGGTCATCCGGCTTGGGCAGGCAGCGGGTGCAGGCCAGCAGCTCTGCCACGTCTATGTACTTGGGGGTGAGCCCGGCGCGCAGCACGTTGTCCGAGTTGGCCATGATCTCGAGGCCGGTACCGCGCACATAGGCGTGGGGGGTGCAGGCATCGAGGAACATGGCCTGACCCGGCTGCAGGGTCACCACGTTGAGCAGCAGCGGCGAGAAGAGTCCCACATCCCCCGGGTACTGGGCGGCCAGGCTGGTGATCAGCGCAAAGGTCTCCTCATCCTGATGATCGCCTGCGTAGGCAAGCAGGCTCGCAAGGGCCGCTTCCTTGCGCTCCCCCGTCAGGATCAGCAGCTGGTGGAAGAAGTGCTGCAAACCACTTTCGTGTTGGTTGGCGGCAAGGGCCGCAACCAGATCGGCGATAGCCGCCGGCTTGACCCGCTCGAACAGTGCCAGGATGGCCGGGATGGCGCGAAAACCGTTCATCGCCTGATAGGGAGTGAGGGCAAACACCAGCTCCGGCTTGTGATTGGGATCCTTGTAGTTGCGATTGCCCGCCTTGGGGTCGATGCCGGCGGCCTCTTCCCTGGCAAAGCCGGCTTCGGCTTGGGCTTTGCTCGGGTGCACCTGAATGGAGAGGGCCTTCTCGGCACACAGCACCTTGAACAGGAAGGGCAGGCTGCCGAAACGGGCCAGGGTGGCCTCTCCCAGCGCGGCGGCAGGGGCCATGTCGATCACCGTCGAGAGCTTCTGCGCACTGTCCGCCAGCATCACCTCGGAGCAGCCGTTGGGGTGGGCACCCATCCATAACTCGGCCTGGGGTTTGCCTGCCGGATTGGGGATGCCGAACAGGGCGGTGAGGGCGTCATGGCTGCCCCAGTCGTAGCCTTGAATCGGATTTTGCATGAACAAAAAAGAGGGCAGGTCGCGACTGCTCATAAGGGACGCCTCATTTAGTGTGAAGAAAGTCGGGTGAAGAAAAGGGTGGCATTGCTGCTGTGGACCGGACTATAACATGGTCGGTCGTGGCCGCCGCAACCGCTTGCCTCTCTCTATTTGATCAGGATCAGCATGTCACTCATCTTCAGCCAACTGCTCGATGGTGCCCTCCATGAGCAGGCCCCTTTCGAGCAGATCTGGTTTGCCCAGGATCAGGGGGTGCCGCCCGGTTTCAGTTATCAGGTCAACTTTCCTCGCCTCGAACTGGTGTTCAGCGGTGAATACCACAACCAGATCTGGGACAAGGAGCAGGGCTGCAAGGAGATAAGCGTGCTGCCGGGGCAGGCGATCTACATCCCCCCCAATGGCTGGAACAAGCCGCTGTGGACCACGGACTGCTCAGTATTGAGCCTGCTGTTTGGCAAGCGTCAGCTGGGGTTCAGCCTGGTGAGCAAGCGGCGGGAAGATCCCGATTTTTTCGACGTGCAAAAGCACAGCATCATGGCGCGGGCCGGCCATGTGATCGAGCACATACTGGCGGCGCTCAACGTGCTGACCGAGGATCCCGGCCGCTCCCCCACCGACAACCACCTGTTGCAGGCGTTGCTCACCAGTGCCCGTCAGTTGTTGGCGGAATCTGCCGCCGAGCGGCCAAGAGGCGCGGATCTGTTTCATGGGATCTGCATCTATATCCAGGAAAATTTTCACCGCTCCATCACCCGCGACTCCATCGCTCACCGCTTCAACGTGTCGGCCAGCCACCTCTCTCACCTGTTCCGCGAGCAGGGCCACATGCGCCTGGCCGATTACATCAGCTGGGTGCGGATCGATCGGGCCAAATTCATGCTGAAAAAGTACCGCTTCCGCCTCGAAGAGGTGGCGAGCCGCTGCGGTTACGGTGATGTGAACTATTTTTGCCGGGTGTTCAAGCAAAAGACCGGGCTGACCCCTTCCCAGTATCGCTCCCTGAGCCAGCCGCAGGGGCAGGGCGAGGGGCTGGTGGGGTAAGCAGGGATACCGCTGGAACCTGCGTGAGTCAGGTGTTGGCGGGGCCGCTGTGGATCCGGGGCTGGCAGAATGGACGCATTGTGATCCAGTACTCGACTATGGTCTGACATGCGTGCTCGCCATTTGATTATGAAAACGAATGGGCTAAGATGGCCGCGCGCAACTTACAGATTGATAACAAACGGAAGTTAGGAGATGCCGATGGAAAGCAAAGTAGTTATCCCGACCCAGGGCCAGAAAATCACAGTCGATGCCAACGGCAAGCTGCAGGTTCCCAACCATCCGATCATTCCGTTTATTGAAGGGGATGGCATAGGTGTGGACGTGACCCCGGCCATGTTGAATGTGGTGAATGCTGCGGTCGAGAAAGCCTACAAAGGCGAGCGCAAGATCGCCTGGATGGAGATCTATACCGGCGAGAAGTCGACGCATATCTATGGCGAAGGTGCCTGGCTGCCGGCCGAAACCCTGGATTTCATTCGTGAATACTGCGTGGCCATCAAGGGCCCGCTGACCACCCCGGTCGGTGGCGGTATTCGCTCCCTCAACGTGGCCCTGCGTCAGGAGCTGGATCTCTACATCTGCCTGCGCCCGGTTCGTTACTACGAAGGCACTCCGAGCCCGGTCAAGCGCCCTGACCTGACCGACATGGTGATCTTCCGCGAGAACGCCGAAGACATCTACGCCGGCATCGAGTGGAAGGCGGACAGCGATGAAGCCAAGAAGGTGATCGCCTTCCTGCAAAACGAGATGGGCGTGAAGAAAATCCGCTTCCCCGAGTCCTGCGGCATCGGTATCAAGCCCATGTCCAAGGCCGGTACCGAGCGTCTGGTACGTGCCGCCATCGAGTACGCCATCGACAACGATCGCGACTCCGTGACCCTGGTGCACAAGGGCAACATCATGAAGTTCACCGAAGGTGCCTTCAAGGATTGGGGCTATGCCCTGGCCCAGAAAGAGTACGATGCCCAGCTCATCGATGGCGGCCCTTGGTGCTCCTTCAAAAACCCGAAAACCGGCAAGACCATCGTGGTCAAGGACGTCATCGCCGACGCCTTCCTGCAACAGATACTGTTGCGTCCGGCCGAGTACGACGTCATCGCCTGTATGAACCTCAACGGTGACTACATCTCCGACGCGCTGGCCGCTCAGGTCGGTGGTATCGGTATTGCACCCGGTGCCAACATTGGTGACGGCGTGGCCCTGTTCGAGGCGACTCACGGCACCGCGCCCAAGTATGCAGGTCAGGACAAGGTCAACCCGGGTTCGCTGATCCTCTCCGCCGAGATGATGCTGCGCCACATGGGCTGGGTCGAAGCGGCCGATCTCATCATCAAGGGCATGGAAGCGGCCATTGCCAACAAGACGGTCACCTATGACTTCGAGCGACTGATGGAAGGCGCCACCCTGCGCTCCTGCTCCCAGTTTGCCCAGGACATGGTCGATCAGATGTAAGCGGTGAGACTGAAATGCAAAACCGGCGCCATGAGCGCCGGTTTTTTTATGGGTGACAGGCCCATGAGCCTGAGAGGGGCACCTGCGATCAGGTGGTCTTTTCCACGTGTTGTTGATAGAGCTGTTGCCACTTGCTGCTTTCGGCTTCATCGCCCTGCGTCTGCCAAAACTCGCAGATGGAGTTGGCGAGCTCGGATGCCATGGCGTGATCCCCATCGCGGCGACTCATCAGATATTGTCCCAGCCAGCTTTGATATTGTTTCATTGCCCGATCTCCTTATCTAAGGTGCCCTTGGGTGTTGCCCGTCTGGCAAAACAGCCTCTCGACCGTTGCCAGACCTGACTCAACCAGGTCACTGTTTTCCTGCGCACCTCTGTTCGTTGTTATCGCCGGATTGGGTAGCGATCTCGCCGGATAACGGCGCTAACGGGGCGCAGATGTCAAAAAACGGTCCCTATGTTATCACAAAATAACCAACTTGGGGGGATTGGCAGCCGCAGGAGGATGTGTGGCGGGCTCATGCTCAGGGCAAAGGGTGTGCCATCTTGCTGATCCATGAAGAGAAAAACCCGCCAGGGTGGCGGGTTTATCGGGTGAAAAAAGATCAAATTTTGGCGGTAGCCAGGTATGTTTCCATCTCTTCGGCGGGCACCATGCCACCGCCGGTGGCCCATACCAGATGGGTGGCCCTGGCCAGGGTAGCGGCATCGACGCCGCGCTCCATCTGCCACTTGCGATCGGCTTCCACGCGCCACGGGCCCGGCATGCCGGCCAGCGCCGAGGGTTCGAGTTTGATCTGCTCATCCCGTGCCAGCAGCCCCAGCAGGTCATACATCTCCTGATCGCTCAGGGTGTAGAAACCTGTCAGCAGCCGCTCCATGGCACGGCCGACGAAACCGGAGGCGCGGCCCACCGCCAGGCCGTCGGCGGCGGTGAGGTTGTCTATCCCCAGATCCTGCACCGCAATGGCATCGTGCAGGCCGGTGTGGACCCCGAGCAGCATGCAGGGAGAGTGGGTCGGCTCGGCGAAGAGACAGTGGACGTTGTCACCGAACGCGAGCTTGAGACCAAAGGCGACGCCACCCGGACCACCGCCGACGCCGCAGGGCAGATAGACGAACAGCGGGTGTTCGGCATCCACCTTGATGCCCATCTCATCGAACTGCTTTTTCACCCGCTCACCTGCTACCGAGTAGCCGAGGAACAGGGTGCGGGAGTTCTCGTCGTCGATAAAGAAGCAGTTGGGGTCGCGTTCGGCCTCCTTGCGCCCTTGCTCCACCGCCACCCCGTAATCCTCGGCGTATTCCACGACTATGACCCCATGCTCGCGCAGCTTGCGCTTCTTCCACTCCCGCGCATCGGCCGACATGTGGACGGTGACGGTAAAGCCGAGCTTGGCGCTCATGATGCCGATGGACATGCCGAGGTTGCCGGTGGAGCCCACGGCAATGCTGTACTGGCCGAAGAACTGGCGAAACTCGTCCGTGAACAGCTTGCTGTAGTCGTCTTTTTCGCAGAGCAACCCTGCCTTGATCGCCAGCTGTTCGGCATGGGTCAGCACCTCGTAGATGCCGCCGCGCGCCTTGATGGAGCCGGAGATGGGCAGGTGGCTGTCTTTTTTCAGCAGCAACTTGCCGGTCACCTCGACGCCGTAGCGCGCATTGAGCGTCGCCTGCATGGCCGGGATGGCGACGATCTCGGACTCCAGAATGCCTTGGGTGACGAGGGTCTCGGGGAAGGCGTCGCACATGTAGGGGGCGAAGCGGGCGAGGCGGGCTGAGGCATCCGCCACATCGCTGCCATCCAGTCCCACATGGGGCAGGCCAACCGCCAGCGTGCTGGCCTTGGGGTTGAACCAGGTCACGGGCTCGAGTGCGATCAGGGAGCGAACCAGCGGAAATTGAGCGATGAGCTGCGAAATGTCGTTCTTTTTCATAGGAGTCTCGGTCTTGTTACACGATATAGGAGAGCAGGAAGGTACCGGCCAGCGCCATCAGGGAGGCGACAAAGGTGGCGGTAGTGTAGTACTTGAGCGTTTCGTTCAGGGTGGCGCCGCAATACTGCTTGACCAGCCAGAACAGGGAGTCGGTCACCATGGTGCAGCCGATGGCACCGGAGCCGATGGCGAGCGTCATGATCTCGGGGCTGATGTTCGGGTAGTGCACCATGATGGGGGAGACAATAGCGGTGGCCCCCATCATGGCGACGGTGGCCGAGCCGACGGCGGCATGCAGCACTATGGCCACCAGCCAGGCCAGCAGGATGGGGTGCATGTCGAGCTGGGAGAGAATGGTCGCCAGGCTGTCCCCCAGGCCACTTGCCTTGAGCACGCCGTTGAAGGCCCCGCCGGCCCCTATGATCAGCAGAATATTGGCGATGGAGGAGAAACACTCCTCGGTCTTGTTCAGCATCCCTTCCATTTTCATGTGCTGGCGGATCCCCAGCACGTAGTAGGCGGTGAAGGCGGCGATGAACATGGCGGTGATGGGGTTGCCGATGAACTCCAGCAGGGTATAGAGGCTGCTGGCGTGATCCATGTTGAGCTCGGCCACCGTCTTGGCCAGCATCAGCAATATGGGCAGCAGCACGGTGAAGAGGGAGGCACTTAAGGTAGGGAGGCTTGCCTCGTCGCGGGCCTCTATATTCGCAAAGGCGGCGGGCACCTCCTTGAACGGCACCCGTTTGCCGAGCAGTTTCAAAAACAGCGGGCCGCCCACCAGCGAGGCAAACAGCCCGACCGCGAGGCCATAGACGATGACGGAACCTATGTCGGCACCCAGCTGATTGGTGACGTAGAGCGCGGCCGGGTGGGGCGGCACTATGCAGTGCACGGCCATCAGGGCGGTACAGAGCGGGATGGCCAGCGTCAGCAGCGAGGTCCTGGTCTTGCGGGCGATGGAGAAGGCCAGCGGAATGAGCAGTACCACCCCCACTTCGACAAACAACGTGATGCCGCACACCAGACCGACCAGCACCATGATGACCTGGGGCGAGAGCCAGCGGCACTTTTGCAGGGCGAGGCCGATGCGCTCCGCCGCCCCCGATACCTCCATCATCTTGCCGAGTATGGTGCCAAGGCCGATGACGGCGGCGAGAAAGCCCAGGGTGCCGCCTATGCCCTCTTCCATGGCGTTGACCATCTTGACCGGGTTCATCCCCATCATGGTGCCGACATAGAAGCTCGCCAGCAGCAGGGCGAGGAAAGGATGCACCTTGCCTTTCACTATGGTGAAGACAATCAGAATGATGCTAGTCAGCAAGGTACCGACGACCCACACTTCAGAATTCATACTGCGCCTCGACATGGATGATGAGTGATGATGTAGGCGTCTATTGAATGAAAATGGCGGGTGGCTGACAAATGATGAAAATGGCGTCTTGGGTGAGCTGAAGTGATGCAAAGGTGCCACATTCATCACATTTATCGGTGCTGATACGATTTGAGTTGTATGGGTGCATCCAAAGGCGGGGTTTATGGCTATCATCTGTGCATTTTTTGGGGCGGTGAGGCGAGCCAGATGTATACCGAAGACAACTACGTATCGAGAAACAAGCTGCTGAACGGTTATCAGCTCTCCAAGCTGCATACCTTCGAGGCGGCGGCCCGTCACAGCTCGTTTGCCCTGGCGGCGGATGAGCTGGCGCTCAGCCCGAGTGCGGTGAGCCACAGGATCAGTGCGCTGGAAGAGGAGCTGGGCTTCAAGCTGTTCCAGCGTTTTCATCGCAAGGTGATGCTGACCGCAGAGGGGCAACGAGTCTTCTGGGCGCTGAAATCCTCGCTGGAGTTCATCAATCAGGAGATCCTGGAGATCAAGCATCAGGAGCTGTCCGGTTCCCTGACCGTCTACTCCCGCCCTTCCATCGCCCAGTGCTGGCTGGTGCCCAGACTCGCGGATTTTTCTCGCCTGCATCCCCAGATCGACTTCAACGTCATGACCGGCAACGAGAACATCAACCTGCACGGCTATGGCATAGACCTGACCGTCTATTTCGATGACAAGATCCCGGAGCGGCTCGCCATCCACCCGTTGATGGACGAGTACATGGTGCCGGTGTGCAGCCCCGAGTATGCCGATCAGCATGGACTGATGGACAATCCTGACCACTTGTCTCGCTGTCGTCTGCTGCACGACAGGCAGGCCTGGGGCTATGACTCGGACTGCGACGAGTGGGGCAGTTGGGCCCGCCAGTGCGGCATCTCCCTCGATGCCTGTCAGTCGAACATGGGGTTTGATCGCTCCGATCTCGCTATCATAGCCGCCATGAATCACGCCGGGGTCGCCATGGGCCGCAAGAACCTGGTGAGCAAGCGGTTGGCCAGACATGAACTGGTCGCCCCCTTTCCAGGCATGGAGGTGCGCTGCGAGCAGCGTTACTACATAGCGACCTTGCCCAACCGCCAGTGCCCCAAGATCCAGGCCTTTATCGACTGGGTCTGCGCTCAGGCACGGGAGACACAATAAGTGGCGGAGCCAAGCGTCTTGTTAGCGTGCGGCGGGACGAAAGGTAAAACCCGGCAAGACAGCCCTCGCCGTCACCCTGGAGCCAATGGGGCGACCTCGGCATGACTGCGGGGTTACTGCAGCCGTCAGACTACCAAATGACAAAGGAGGTGAGCGGGAGAGGGGAGCTCATGCTGGGCGATGCGGCAGGCACAGAAGAGGGGCATAAAAGATGTTGAAAGGCTTGAATCACCATGATGGCGGTCTTTGGGGGGATGACCTGCTTCAAGGTTGGCCTTTCAACATCTGATGGGGGCAGCGCCTTTCTATGGTTGTGCGCTGACAGCGTGGTTATTGATGCAGCGCACGCTGCGCCTTGACGGTTGCCGGCTTGATGGCCACCCCTTCATTGCCCCAGGAGGCGCGCAGGGTGTTGACCAGTTCGGCCACCTGTTCGTTGTCGAGAGTCCAGCCATAACCCGGCATGTGGTAGCCGATATGACCCTGAGTAACGGGGGTCTCGGCGCCGTACAGCAGCACGTTGATCAGACTTGCCGGATCGTCGGCCAGTACGGTCTGGTTGCCCACCAGCGAGGGGATGACGTGGTCATTGCCCTGACCATTGATCCCGTGGCAGGTGGAGCAATACATGGCATAGTCCGCCTTGCCGACCGTGCTGGCGTAGGCCCGGTTGCCCTGGGCTGGCGGCGTATGATCCCCGATCTCGACGAGATAGGTAGCGATGCTGGCCAGATCCGCGTCGCTGAAGTACTGGCTGCTGTGCATGATCACTTCCGCCATGGGACCTGAGACTGCCTGATGCTGGCTGCGACCGGTTTTCAGCAGATCGATCAGCGCCGGCTTATCGTAGCGGGTGCCGCGAATGTTGGGGGCATACCAGCCATCCAGGGTGGCGCCGCTCAGATAGAGGGGGTCCGCCTCGGTCAGGGCTTTTTCCTGCATGCCGAGTCCGCGCGGGGTGTGGCAGCTGCCGCAGTGACCGGCACCCTGCACCAGATAGGCGCCGCGATTCCACTGCTCGCTCTTGCCCGCTACCGGGGTGAAGCGGCTGTCATCGTGATAGACCCAGTTCCAGCCCATCAGCGGCCAGCGCATATTCAGCGGCCAGGGGATGTTGCTCTCCTTGTTGGCGATGGCCAGCGGCTGCACCTCCTTCATCAGATGCTGGTAGAGAGCGTCGAGATCTGTATCGCTCATCTTGGCGTAGGCGGTGTAGGGCATGGCCGGATAGAGCCGATGACCATCGCGGGCCACCCCTTCACGCATCACCTTGATGAACTCCGGCAGGCTGTAGTTGCCGATGCCGTGGGTCTTGTCGGGAGTGATGTTGGTGGCAAACACGGTACCGATGGGGGTCGGGAAGCCTTTGCCACCGGCCAGCGGCTTGCTGGTCTCGCTGGTGTGACAGGCGGTGCAGTCCCCCAGTTTGGCAACATATTCCCCCGTAGACATGGCGGGTGCAGCGTGAGCAGCAAGGGCGGGCAGGGCCAGCAGCAGGGCGCTGGCGGTCAGTGACAGGGGGCGGTTCATTGGGCACCTCCCTTGTGCATGGCGACCAGCTCGTTGACGGCGCGCCAGGCCTGATCGATGGCGGAGTGGGCGTAGGGGCTCCAGTCCGAGTCGGAGTTGGCGATGGTGATGTTGCCGATGGGTTGGCGACCCAGCTCGATCCACTTGTCGCACTGCTCCTCGTCATCGAACAGGGTGTTGGTGATGTAGGAGTAGCCGTGGGACCAGCGGTTGACCGTGATGGCGAGGATATCCTGCTGGTGGTTGAACCCGGCGCCGCCCAGCATCCCCTGCAACTGCTCGCGGATCATCTGCTCGTGCTGCTCGAACGGCATGCCGAGGATCATGGCGCGCCCCTTGCGGGATTGCTCGCGGGCCGAGAGGCCGCTGCCAGGCAGGGTCGGCACGTAGACCATGTGCAGGCACATGGGCAGATCCGGGTTCTTGGGATGCTCGTAGCCACCCATGCTGACCGGATAGTCGAGCTTGACCCGGCTGTAGGGTGCTGCCGGGGAGTAGACCTCGTGCACCCCCAGCTTGACGAAGGCTTGCCAGTTCTTGATCACCACCTTGGTATAGACCAGCGGTGCCTTGGCATTCTGGTGCAGCGCCTCCTTCTGGGGTTCCGGCAGCTCGGGCACCATGTAGGGGATCATCATGTTGTAGCCGGCCATGATCGACTGCCTAGCCCGCACCCGGTGCAGTTTCCCCTCCTTGATGTAAGTGACGTCCACTCCCTGTTTGCCGTCTTTGAGCGGCACGTTTTTGGCCTGCAGCGCCGTGCTGCCGAGGCGCAGTTGTACCTTGTGCTCCGGCAGGTCGAGCTTGCTGTAGTCAAACTTGGCCAGCACCACATCCTGCATGGTGTGACCCGGCGCCACCTGCGGGATGAGCTTGCGCACCATCAGGCGGGTGAGGCCGGCGTTGCCATCCGGGAAGTGGAAGATGTAGGGATCGTCCAGCTCCGCCTGCTCTTCGGCATCGAGTGGAGTGAGATCCAGTCCGTCGAAGCCCGGCAGGGCACAGAGACGCGCATCGGCGCAGGCGGTGGCATCGATGCCGACCGCCTGGAAGTCGTTGGTGCGCTGCTGGAAGTAGGTGATGGCCCGCTCGCTGAGGCCCACCTTGTCGCGCAGGAAGCTGGTGTAGCTGTTGCGGGTCATCCAGAGGTCTTTCTCCTCCCGGCTCATGCCGCTCAGGTAGTCGATTTTTTCTTCGTGCAGCGCCAGCAGGGCGGCCTTGTCGGTCTCGTCCAGCGGGAAGTCACCGATAAACTGCGCCAGTGGCCGGCCGTTAAGGCGATCGCGGGGGATGTCGTCGGCCACGTTGTGGCCCGGGTCGCCGCTCACCACCTTGTTGACGCCAAAGTGCTGCTCGTCGAAGTAGACGCCGCGGCTCAGGCCCAGATCCGGGTAGAAGGTCTGCTGGAACCCTTTGGCCAGCTCGTCGATGTTGACCTCCAGCGCCTTGAGCAGCCCAAGGGCGATGGGGCTGTAGACAGAGCGCGGTGATTGCAGGGATTCACTGCCGCCGTAACCCAGACGCAGGCCATCGGGGGTGGTGAACTCGTTGCGCTTGGCGTGACCGCCAAAGTCGTCGTGGTTGTCGAGCAGCAGGATCTTTTTATCCGCCCCCAGCAACTGCTGATAGAAGCAGGCGGCGGCCAGGCCGCTGATGCCGGCGCCGACGATCACCAGATCGTACTCCCCCTCGAGGGGAATATTGGCGAAGTCATACTGCTTGCCGTCGCGGGCTATGCTGTGGGCCGGTTCGAAGGAGCCCGGGTGGTTACCGCGCAGGCCGGTGAGGGCGGGCGGATAAGCCAGCGTCTTGTCGGCCAGCGCACTGCCACCTTGCGCCGCCTGCAGCAGATTGATGGGGGCTATGCCTGCAGCAATGGTGATGGCAACGCCGTTGAGAAAATCTCTGCGTGTAATACTCATGGCAATCCCTGTTGTATGAAGAGTCAAATGAGAGATGGGATAGGGTTGAATTCGTGACTGGCTTGGTAACGAAGGGGCGCACGCTAACGCCATATCCGGATGGAGTCCATGGCTTTGATAATAACTTATTAAACAAAATGATGAGTCCTGTGATAGCCAGGAGTCGAGGAAAAGCATGCAATATGCATCTTTGCGGACGATGGCCCCATTAAACCCATGGAATTAATTAGCGTTTGTTTTGATTAATTATGGTCCGGTTCGAGTTCATGGCGATGGCTGCGATGATCCATGGTCAATGCCGAAAACCGTGTCGATATTTTATGCAAACACAAGAAAATAATGGAATTTGACCCTGTCTAATACAAGGTTAAAAAGTCATCTGTCTATTCAATCAGCAAAATCTGGATGAAATAAAGCCACCCAATGATTAATTGGTAGTTAGTCGACGTTGACAAATTCATTGCCGTTTAGGCATTAACATGCTTCACACACAAATTTCAAACCGCACACAAGTGCGGGATTAATTTTTCATGTTGTTCACATCCCCCCCCGATGCAATAGAATGATGCGTTTTTATTACAACTTTACGCCTTGCGAAGATGAGGAAACGGCATGAGACCTGATGTAAAAAGGGGCTTGGGCGCCTTGCTGTTGCTCGCGACAACCGGCTTGCTCAGTGGTTGCGACATGGCTCTAATGAGCCCCAAAGGGCAGATTGGTCTGGAACAGAAATCACTGATATTAACGGCCATCGGGCTGATGTTAATTGTGGTGATCCCTGTGATTATTATGGCAGTGGCATTCTCTCGTAAATACAGAGCATCCAATACCAACGCCAAATATACCCCGGATTGGTCTCACTCCAACAAGATTGAAGCGGTCGTCTGGACCGTCCCTGTCATTATTGTCGCCATCCTGGCGGTCATTACCTGGAAAACATCCCACTCGCTGGATCCTTATAAACCGCTGGAGTCGGACGTCAAACCGATCCAGGTCGATGTTATTTCCCTCGACTGGAAGTGGTTGTTCGTCTATCCGGAACTGGGTATCGCCTCCGTCAATGAACTGGCCTTCCCGATCAATACCCCGGTCAATTTCCGGGTGACCTCCGACACCGTGATGAACTCCTTCTTCATTCCCCAGCTGGGTGGTCAGATCTACGCCATGGCGGGCATGCAGACCAAGTTGCATCTCATCGCCAACGAGGCGGGCCAGTACAAGGGGATCTCCGGCAGTTACAGCGGCGCCGGTTTCTCCGGCATGAAGTTCAAGGCCATCGCCACGCGAGATCAGGCCGACTTCGATGCCTGGGTCGCCAAGGTGAAACAGTCACCCAAGATGCTCGCCACCATGACCGAGTTCGAGGCCCTGGCCAAGCAGAGCCAGAACAATCCGGTGGAGTATTTCGCCAGTGCCGACCCGGCCCTGTTCGTCAATGTGATCAATAAGTTCATGGGTGACATGAAACCCGGTGAGCACCAGGGCATGGCGCACGAAGGTGCCATGCAGCATGGCGACACCATGGATCCTCAAGCAATGGACCATGACAAGATGACCCATGATGAACCCATGGATCATGCCGGGCATATGGCCATGCCGATGGATGACAAGAGTGTGAAAGCAGGATCCGAGGAATAATTGATGTTTGGAAAATTAACGCTCGACGCTGTCCCGTACCATGAACCCATTATCATGGTCACGATAGCCGCTATCTTATTGGGCGGGCTGGCCATCGCCGGGCTGATCACCTATTTCGGCAAGTGGCAATATCTGTGGAAAGAGTGGTTCACCTCGGTGGATCACAAGCGTCTCGGTATCATGTATCTCATCCTGGGGATGGTCATGCTGCTGCGCGGCTTTGCCGATGCGGTCATGATGCGTACCCAGCAGGTGATGGCCTCGGCCGGTGGCGAAGGCATATTGCCGCCCCACCACTACGACCAGATCTTCACCGCCCACGGCGTCATCATGATCTTCTTCGTGGCCATGCCGCTGGTGATAGGTCTGATGAACATAGTGGTGCCGCTGCAGATCGGTGCCCGTGACGTGGCCTTCCCCTTCCTCAACAACCTGAGCTTCTGGTTTACCGCTGCCGCCGTGGTGCTGATCAACGTCTCCCTCGGGGTCGGTGAATTTGCCCAGACCGGCTGGCTGGCCTATCCGCCCTTGTCGGGCAAGGAGTTCAGTCCCGGAGTCGGGGTCGATTACTGGATCTGGAGTCTGCAGATCTCGGGGTTGGGCACCCTGCTGACCGGCGTCAACTTTTTTGCCACCATCATCAGGATGCGTGCACCCGGCATGACCATGATGCGGTTGCCGGTGTTCACCTGGACCGCGCTGTGCGCCAACATACTGATCATCGCCTCCTTCCCGATCCTGACCGTCACCATAGCCCTGCTCACCGCAGACCGTTACCTGGGTACCCATTTCTTTACCAATGACATGGGTGGCAACATGATGATGTACATCAACCTGATCTGGGCCTGGGGTCACCCCGAGGTGTATATCCTGGTGCTGCCGGTGTTCGGGATCTTCTCCGAAGTGGTGGCGACCTTCTGCAAGAAGAAGCTGTTCGGCTACACCTCTCTGGTGTGGGCGACCATTGCCATTACCGTGCTCTCCTTCGTGGTCTGGCTGCACCACTTCTTCACCATGGGATCGGGTGCCAACGTGAATGCCTTCTTCGGCATCACCACCATGATCATCTCCATCCCGACCGGGGTGAAGATCTTCAACTGGCTGTTCACCATGTACCGCGGTCGCATCGAGTTCACCTCGCCCATGCTGTGGACCGTCGGCTTCATCATCACCTTCACTGTGGGTGGCATGACCGGGGTTCTGCTCTCGGTGCCGGCCGCCAACTTCGTGCTGCACAACAGCCTGTTCCTGATCGCCCACTTCCACAACGTCATCATCGGCGGCGTGGTGTTCGGCTGCTTCGCCGGTATCACCTACTGGTTCCCGAAGGCGTTCGGCTTCAAGCTGGATGATGTCTGGGGCAAGCGTGCCTTCTGGTTCTGGATCACCGGTTTCTTCGTGGCCTTCATGCCGCTCTACGTGCTGGGCTTCATGGGCATGACCCGTCGGGTCAGCCAGAACATCGATCCCGAGTTCCACGGCTGGCTGGTCGTGGCGGCCTGCGGTGCCGGCCTCATTGCCATCGGCGTCCTGTGCCAGGTGATCCAGGTGGTGGTCAGTATCCGTGACCGCGAGAAGAACCGCGATCTGACGGGCGATCCCTGGGGGGGCCGTACCCTGGAGTGGTCGACCTCCTCACCGCCGCCCTTCTACAACTTCGCCATCGAGCCGAAGATCACCGGTCTGGATGCCTTCTGGGAAGCCAAGCAGGATGGTTCTGCCTATCAGCAGCCGAAACACTATGACCCGATCCACATGCCGAAAAACTCCGGCGCCGGTGTCATCATCGCGGCCTTCAGCGTGGTGTTTGGTTTCGCCATGATCTGGCACATCTGGTGGATGGCCATCGCCGGCTTCGTCGGCATGATAGCCACCTGGATCATCCACAGTTTCAATGATGACGTGGATTACTACGTGCAGGTTGACGAGATCGAACGGATCGAGCGTCAGCATTTTGAAAATCTCAACAAGGTGGCTTAATTCCATGGCGACTGACGTTCTACATCACACTCACGGCGCCCATGACGATCATGGGCACCATGATGCCGGTGCCACCAAGGTGTTCGGTTTCTGGATCTACCTGATGAGTGACTGCATCCTGTTTGCGACCCTGTTCGCAACCTATGCAGTCCTGGTCAACGGCACCGCCGGCGGCCCGACCGGCAAGGACATCTTCGAGCTGCCGTTCGTGTTTACCGAAACCATGCTGCTGCTGCTGAGCTCCATCACCTTCGGGTTCGGCATGCTGGCCATGAACAAGAACAAGGTTTCCGCAGTCAACGCCTGGCTGCTGGTGACCTTCCTGCTTGGCGCCGGCTTCATCGCCATGGAGATCTACGAGTTCCACCACCTGATCGCCGAAGGCTTCGGCCCGCAGCGCAGTGGTTTCCTCTCCGCCTTCTTCACTCTGGTCGGTACCCACGGGATCCACGTGACCAGTGGCCTGGTCTGGATCATCGTGATGATGGTGCTGGTGAGCAAGAAGGGACTGACCGAGCGCAACCGCACCCGCCTGATGTGCCTGAGCCTGTTCTGGCACTTCCTGGACGTGGTGTGGATCTGCGTCTTCACCGTGGTCTATCTGATGGGGGTCATGTAAATGAGTCATTCAGTTGATATTTACTGGGTCAGCCACGGCAGTGCCAGAACCTATCTGATGGGGGCAATGTAAAAATGAGCAATCATACCGTTGACAATCACGGCGCCAGCCACGGCAGCGTCAAGTCCTACATGACAGGGTTCGTGCTGTCACTCATCCTGACCGCGATCCCCTTCTGGATGGTGATGGATGGCTCCGCCTCCCACGCCATGGTGCTCGGCACCGTGGTCGGCATGGCGGTGGTGCAGATTTTCGTGCATCTCGCCTACTTCCTGCACATGAACACCTCGTCAGAGGAGCGCTGGAACCTGGTGGCACTGGTGTTTACCGTGCTCATCATCGCCATCGTGGTGGTGGGGTCCCTGTGGATCATGTACAACCTCAACGTCAACATGATGGTCCACTGAGCGGGTTGATGTGATGATGAAGCAATACCTGCAAGTGACCAAGCCGGGCATCATCTTCGGTAACCTCATCTCGGTTATCGGGGGATTCCTGCTGGCCTCCAAGGGGAGCCTGGATGTGCCCCTGTTCATCCTGACCATGGCGGGTGTCTCCCTGGTGGTGGCCTCCGGTTGTGTGTTCAACAACTACATCGACCGGGACATCGACTGCATCATGGAGCGCACCAAGAATCGCGCCCTGGTGAAGGGGCTGATCGCCCCCGGCGTGTCGCTCTGGTATGCGAGCGCGCTGGGCGTTGCGGGCATTGCACTGCTCTACTTTGCGGCCAATCCGTTGGCCGCCTTGCTGGCAGTGCTGGGCTTCCTGGTCTACGTGGGAGTCTACAGCCTCTACATGAAGCGTCACTCCGTCTATGGCACCCTGGTCGGCAGCCTCTCCGGCGCCGCGCCGCCCGTCATCGGCTACTGCGCCGTGAGCGGCCAGTTCGACTCGGGTGCCTTGATCCTGCTGGCGATCTTCAGCCTGTGGCAGATGCCGCACTCCTATGCGATTGCCATCTTCCGCTTCAAGGATTACCAGGCGGCCAACATACCCGTGCTGCCGGTGGTGAAGGGGATCTCCGTAGCCAAACACCACATCACCCTCTACATACTGGCGTTCATGGTGCCGACCCTGATGCTGTTCCTCGGCGGTTACGCCGGTTACAAGTATCTGATCGTGGCGACTGCGGTCAGCGTCTGGTGGCTGGGCATGGCGCTGTCGGGTTACAAACAGGCGGTCGATGACTCCCTCTGGGCCCGCAAGCTGTTCATGTTCTCCATCGTCACCATTACCTGCCTGAGCGTGATGATGTCAGTGGATTTCCAGCCGGATGCGGCGCCGATTTTAGTGAGCATGCTGCCCCGATAGTGTGAGTTGTGCCCCTAAATGCATGAAATCCAGAGCCGGGAACCTTCCCGGCTCTGTTATTATGGGGCCGCCCCGTTGGGCACTTTTCCCGTTGTTCGGGTGTGGCATGGCGCGTGTC
The DNA here is from genome assembly GCF_054052465.1 of Aeromonas enterica. Classification (NCBI taxonomy): domain Bacteria; kingdom Pseudomonadati; phylum Pseudomonadota; class Gammaproteobacteria; order Aeromonadales; family Aeromonadaceae; genus Aeromonas; species Aeromonas enterica. The sequence goes on from NZ_JBSTYL010000021.1 coordinate 94,061, forward strand.
AGCCACTCCTTGCGTCTTCCTTCTCCCTGACCTATCGAGGCCATCATGAATGATTTCACCATGACGAGGGGCGAGCGCCGCGCGACCTGGGCGCTCGGCTCCGTCTTCTCGTTGCGCATGCTCGGCATGTTCATGGTCCTGCCGGTGCTGACCACCTACGGCATGTCGCTGGCGGGCGCCTCCGAGGCGCTGATCGGCTTGGCCATCGGCATCTATGGCATGACCCAGGCGCTGTTCCAGATCCCGTTCGGCTTGCTCTCCGATCGCATCGGCCGCAAGCCGCTGATCGTCGGCGGCCTGCTGATGTTTGCACTGGGCAGCGTGATCGCGGCGCTGACCCACTCCATCTGGGGTGTCATCCTCGGCCGCGCCCTGCAGGGCAGCGGCGCCATCTCGGCCGCCGTCATGGCGCTGCTCTCGGATCTCACCCGCGAGCAGAACCGCACCAAGGCGATGGCCTTCATCGGGGTGAGCTTTGGCATCACCTTCGCCATCGCCATGGTGACGGGCCCCCTCATCACCCACGCGCTGGGGCTGTCCGGTCTGTTCTGGCTCATCGCCCTGCTGGCGCTGGGGGGCATCGCCATCACCCTCTGGCTGGTGCCGACCCCGACCGGTCACCTGCTCAATCGCGAGTCCAGCATGGTCAGGGGCGGGATGCGCACCGTGCTCACCAACCCGCGCCTGCTCAAACTCAACCTCGGCATCCTCTGCGTGCACACCCTGCTGATGTCGAGCTTCGTGGCGCTGCCGCCGCTGCTGGAGCAGGCCGGTCTGCCCCGCGACAGCCAGTGGCAGGCCTATCTGGTCACCATGCTGGTCGCCTTTGTGAGCGTGGTGCCCTTCATCATCTATGCCGAAAAACGCCGCCAGATGAAGCGGGTCTTCCAGGCTTGCGTGCTGGTGATGCTCGTTGCCGAAGTGGTGTTGTGGCAGGCCGGGCTGCAGCTGTGGGGCCTGCTCGCCGGTTTGCAGCTCTTCTTCATCGGCTTCAACGTGATGGAGGCGCTGTTGCCGTCGCTCATCAGCAAGGAGTCGCCACCGGGTTACAAGGGCACCGCCATGGGGGTCTATTCCACCAGCCAGTTCATCGGGGTGGCCATAGGCGGCAGCCTGGGTGGCTTGCTCTACAGCCTGGGGGGCGGCGTGCTGGTGTTTGGCAGTTGTGCCCTGCTGGCCCTGGCCTGGCTGGGGGTCAGCCTCACCATGCAGGAGCCCCCCTATGTGAGCAGCCTGCGCATCGTGCTGCCGGTAGGAGTCGAGGCGAGCCCGGCGCTGGAGCAGCGGATCCGCGCCTGTGACGGGGTAAGCGATGTGCTGCTGGCGCCGGCCGAGCGCTCCGTCTATGTGAAGGTGGACAGCAAGCGCCTGAGCCGGCGCGATCTGGAGTCGCTGGTCGCCGCCTGACGGCGTCAGCCACCATGCAAAAGCCCGCCAATTCGGCGGGCTTTTTGTTGATGTGTTCGATGAAATCTGGCGATCAGCGCTCGATCAAGGGGGCCGAGCGATAGCTCCACAGGCCGTAGGTGCGCAGCGCATCGCGGTAGATGCCGAGCAGCTCGTTGTCGCTCACCTTGGCCAGGGTCGAGAGCGACTTGTCCGGGTAGCTGACGCTGTCTATCTGGATCCCGGCCGGGCCGCTCTGCCAGCAGGCGATCTCCAGCAGGGTCTGGCCCCGGCGCACGTGGCTGGCCGAGCTTACCAGGGTGGCGTACTGGATCTGGTGGCGGGCGAGGGCATAGCTGCTGTAGAGGGCGTTCTCCACCGTACTGGTGGCGTAGTTCTCCTCTATGATACGCGATCGATCTATGCCCTTCTTCACCAGCCAGTCCGCCATCAGCTTGCCCTCTGTCTGGCGGTTCTGGGGCACGCCGCCGGTCAGTATGATGAGCGCCGCCGGGTTGGCCTGAGCCAGGGAGCGGGTGGTCTCCAGCCGGCCCAGCAGGATGTCGTTCATGCTGCCATCGGGGTTGAGGGCATAGCCCAGGGTGACGATGGCCCGGTTGCCCGGCTTGGGTGAACGCTCCCCCTGATCCTTGAGCGGGGTGGCGTTGACGCGGGCCACCGTATCCAGGATGCGCTGCAGATCGGCAGCGCGACCGGGATTGAGGGTCGCCAGCTTGCTCTGGTATGTCTGGGCGGCGCTGGAGTTCTGCTTGAAGGTTTGCCAGGTGGCCAGATAGGTGAGCAGGTCTATGTCGTCCGGCGCCGTGCTGAGCGCCTGCTCGAACAGGCCGATGGCCTTGTCCACGTTGCCGTTGTAGATCTGGGCGTTGGCCGCCGAGATCAGCAGGTCGGTGCGGTAGGGTTCGAGCTGATAGGCTTGCAGCAGCAGTTCGGTGACCCGCTCCATGTTGCTCGGCATCTTGGCGGTGAAACCGGCGGTGGAGATGCGGGCTGGCGACTTGAAGATCTGCCAGGCATCTGCCAGCAGCTGATCCACCACCTGGCGCTTGCTGATGTACTGGTCGTAGTTCTGCTCCTTTTGCAAGGAGCGCACCGGTGCAGCCCAGGCATTGGTGGAGACAAACACTGGCAGCGTCAACAGGCTGGCCAGGGTCAGGGCAATCGCTGTTCTCTTCATCATGGCGTTCCACTTGGGGTTAGGGGCGTTATGCCATTGCATGACCCGTAGGGGCTTTTCCAATAAAAACATAAACTTGGTGATTGCCTACTCTACTCCTTTTAAGATGAAAAAAACGTGAACCGTTTTGGTTATCCGGGGATGGGGTCTGTGCCTCGCTCCGGAGCCGTCTGCGCGCGCTGCCCCGCCGGCAGGCGCTCATTGGGCTTGCACTCACTTGCTGTTCAATCCTGCCGCGTTTTCGGGCGAGCCCCTGTCCGGGGTGAAAAAGTTGCCGAAGCCAATCGTTTTACCGCTTTTTCTGTGATGGCGATCACTGTAGCATCGCCGCCCGACCTGCCAGCCGGCCGCATCTCCCCCTGCGACTGCGCTGGCGTCACCCGATACATGCTGTCACCCGGAACGTGAATGACCCCAGGATGGGACCCGCCACTAACCTGTAGGTTTGTGGTCTGCGTGTCGCGTGGGTCGGCACCTCTCCCGCCGGATCGCCCGCGACGCCTGTCTGCAGACTTGCCATATGAAACTCCTCTCTTCATAGGTGCAAGATGACACTGTTATTGAGTCTGGTCGGTATGCTGGCCCTGATGTTTATCGCCTGGCTGGCCAGTGAAAACCGCCGAGCCATCCGCTGGCGAACCGTGCTGGGTGCGCTCGCCCTGCAAACCGGCTTTGCCGCCCTGGTGCTCTATTTTCCCCCCGGACAAATCATGCTCGGTGCCATGAGCAATGGCGTCTCCGCCCTGCTCGGCTTTGCCGACAGCGGCATCCGCTTCGTGTTTGGCGATCTGGCCAGCAACGGCTTTATCTTCGCCGTGCGAGTGTTGCCGTTGGTGATCTTTATCAGCGCGCTGATCGCCGTGCTCTACCACTTCGGCATCATGCAGTGGGTGATCCGGGTATTGGGCGGCGCCGTGCACCGCATGCTCGGCACCAGCCGCGCCGAGTCGCTGGTGGCCACCGGCAATATCTTCCTGTCGCAAGGGGAGTCGCCGCTGCTTATTCGTCCCTTCCTCGCCGGCATGACCCGCTCCGAGCTCTTTGCGGTGATGACCTGTGGCATGGCCTCGGTGGCGGGCTCTGTGCTGGGCGGTTACGCCGGTCTGGGGGTCGATCTGAAATACCTGATTGCGGCCTCCTTTATGGCGGCGCCGGGTGGCCTCTTGATGGCGAAACTCTTGGTGCCGGAGCAGCAACAGGTGAGCGAACAGGCCGAGATCACCCTCGACAAGAGCGACTACAGCAACGCCATCGATGCCCTGGCGGGCGGCGCCATGAGCGGCATGAAGATCGCCGTGGCCATCGGTACTATCCTGCTCGCCTTTGTCAGCGTCATCACCATGATCAACGCCGGTCTCACCACCGTCGGCGAGTGGTTCGGCTGGGCCCATCTCTCCTTGCAGCAGCTGCTGGGTTATCTGTTTGCCCCGGTGGCCTGGCTGATTGGTGTGCCCGCCAGCGAGATGATGGCGGCAGGATCCCTGATTGGTCAGAAGGTGATCATGAACGAGTTCGTCGCCTATCTGGACTTTGCCAATATCAAGGCTGACCTGAGTGCCCACACCCAGATCATCATCACCTTCGCGCTGTGCGGTTTCGCCAATCTGGGCTCCATTGCGGTGCAGCTTGGCTCCATCGGCACCATGGCGCCGGAGCGCCGTCACGATGTGGCCAATATGGGCTTCAAGGCTGTGCTGGCGGCGACCCTGGCCAACCTGATGAGTGCCACCCTGGCCGGGATTTTTGTCTCGCTGGCCTGATGGTTGGCTTGATAGCCGGTTAATCTGCGGCAAAAATAAAAGACCCCCTCTTGCCGTTGGGCGAGAGGGGGTCTTTTTCGTTGGTTTGGTTACAGCTTGCCGGACTCAAAAAAGTGGGAGTCCTAATTGCACTGTGTCACCTGAGATTTCTGAGGCGCACCAACTAGGTTTTCGTTAAAACGAGATTTATAAAATCAGATTTTTTCCGACGGTAGTCATCTTGAGATCGGCCTTCACAAGACATTTTGAGTTCATTGTATCGTTGAACCAACGAAGGGTCGGCGCGCAATTTTTCACGAAAAATCAGGAAAAATTCAAATTCAGAACCATTGACCACCAGCTGAAAAGCAACGCCATCACCCGACCTTGACTCCAGCATGCACAGTTCCGATGTTCTCAAAGTATCGGCCTTTTCTTGAAAGCCCAATGTCGTCAGGAGCTGGATGGAAGCTTCTAGTTCATCACTTTCCACGCCGATAAAAATATCAAGATCGCCTTTAGATATTGCCAGCGGAATTGAAGAGGCACCTACGTGTTCAACTCTTGCCTTCGGAAGCAATTGTTTGTATGGAGATGGTATTCACCTGACAGTTGCCCACAAAAGGGAGTGGTCATACGGCTTCAAACCGGATAACAAAACGGTACCCCTACCGT
>NZ_JBSTYL010000022.1:0-86534 GCF_054052465.1 Aeromonas enterica
ATAATTACGGCGGATTTCGTAGAACTGCTGACGGCTGTAGCCGATGAGCTTGCAGGCTTTGCTGACATTATTGAGCTCTTTGGCGAGCTCTAGCAGGCTGAGTTTGCGACGTGCTACTTTCTCGTTGGTGGTCATACGGTGACTCCAGATAACACGGTAGGGGTACCGTTTTGTTATCCGGTTTGAAGCCGTATGACCACTCCCTTTTGTGGGCAACTGTCAGGTGAATACCATCTCCATACACACTAACAAAATCGAGGTGATGCCTCCAATCGGTTGAAATGGCGCCTTTCGATAAAGGCGCCGATGACCTTCTCGTGGAGCTCAACAGCACGAGAGAGGCAGATGGTTTTACGAGCCAATAGTTTGAGACGTATTCTGAGTGTCAGGTTGTTACACTCGATACGTTGCCTGAAAATTTTCCTGGTTAGATATATCTTGCGGGGGACTTCTCTGGCGTAGCTACCCCAGTCATCACTGGTGGACTGACCCCACGACGGTAGACACATCCTGTCCTCACGACGAGGCCTGTTCGAAGGCCTCCGGACTGACGCCGCCAAGGTGGCTGTGGCGTCGGACTCTGTTATAGAACGCTTCAATGTAATCGAAGATATCGGCGCGGGCCAGATCGTAGTTTTTGTAGATCCGTTTTCTGATGCGCTCTTTTTTCAGCGAGCTGAAGCACGATTCGGCCACCGCATTGACGCTCCTATGTCAACAAGCTCGCGCCGAATCAGCTAAATCGGCCAAGATCAAAGGGTATAGTTCCCTGACGATGTAGCGTTTCAAACAGCGCTGGATCTCTTTCGAAGATAAACCTTGGGCTGTAGTGGTCAAGCAAAACTGGCCACGGTTTTATGAGCAAACCAGTAGAGGCGCTCAGATTCGTTGGGGGTTAAGCCCCCGTTGTATTGATGGGGTCTGATAGCGCTGTAATACCCCATCAGATACTCGGTTATCCGCAAACAGCTTTTATCCGATTCAGTTGCATGACACGTCCCACCCGATTTTTACTGCAGGTTTCTCCGATTTCACAGAGATCACCATGAACTCGTCGATAGCCATATACGCCGCCGCTTAGCGCATACGAATCGTAAATGAGTGCCAGCAAACGCTCATTGTCTTTATCGCGTGTACTGACAGGATTACGCAGCCATACATAAAACCCGGCCCGAGCGACATTTAATATCCGACACATCGTCATGACACCCCATACAGAGCGGTGATCATTGATAAAGCGGTACTTCAGTCGGGCTCCCTTGCAAAGTACCGCGCGGCCTTTTTCAAAATATCCCGCTCTTCTTCTATGCGCTTCAGATGCGCCCGTAGCTTCAGGATCTCGCTTTTGCTTCCAGTAAATCACGGGCATGCTGCTCGCTCTTATCCGGTTTGATAGCTCTCAGCCATTTGTAGAGACTGTGCGCAGAAACGCCCAGCAGATCGGAGACCTCTGCAACGGAATAATCGTGCTCAGTCATCTGACGCACGGCTTCTTCTTTAAATTCAGGTGTAAATCGTGGTGTACCCATACGCTTCTCCTATGCTCAAACTTTAAGGCAGGATCGTCTACTGGGGCGGGGTCAGTCCATTGAGGCTCTTGAGGTGTCTAGGAAAGTAGGGGTGATTCAGGCATCACCATTGATATATAAGAATTTATTCAATTGCTAAGGTTTTTTTTGTCATAACATCAGTTAAATCCTCATGCCTCTCCCTTACAGGGAAACGATATGATTGCCAGACGTAAATGAGACGTTAAATGTGTTGTTTTTTTGCATTTGTATGGATATGTCTGGAGAGGTTAGATGTGTCTGCAATTGAAGTTACTGCAAAAATGAATCACAGGTCTGGTCAGGGCCGTTGGTTTGTTGAGGGCAGAGAAGCACGGATTAATGATTCGGTACTCTATTTACTTGCCCACGCAGGAGGTAATGCAGAGGATTACCTTCGCTGGCAGTCCGGATTGTCGGACGAGCTGCTCATGAAGGCCGTAACGTTGCCCGGAACCGGACGCCGCTACGGCGAAGCGTACCCGACCGACATTAATCTGTTGACGGAAGATATTGCCGCCGCTATCGAACGGGAAGGCGATAAGACGTTTTACCTTTTCGGTCACAGCATGGGGGCAATACTTGCCTGGGAGGTTGCTAAAAAGCTGCGGATACCTCCCGCCGGATTATTGCTTTCCGCCAGCCTGAGCCCGACTGAAATACCTTCACCACGCATTATCCGTATGGCTGAAATGGATAATGAAGCGTTTATTCAGGAAATGGCTTATTTCAACGGCATTGATGAAAGTCTCATGCTCAATCCGTTTCTGAATGACATTGTTGCCGAAAAATTAAAACGTGATTTCCAGCTTATTGCCAGATACCGCTATCAATATTCTGCGCCGGTGAGCGCGCCCGTGATGGTTATCGTCGGTGAACAGGATGCGCATGTTCCGGTCGGCAGCCTGATGAAATGGCAGTCACACACGCAGTATTTTCTCGGGGCTAGGCAGGTGCCCGGGAATCATTTTTATTTTAACGATCATCCGGAAATTATGATTAACGCCATCGGTGAGATGGTGCGGGAAAGCCGGAAAAAAATCGACGATAACTCCATATTTATATAAGTGTACGTTTGCTGAGGTTATTTATGTTTACGGCGAATACGCAACCTGACAATTTGAACCAATACGAAAAGGCTGAACGATTCAAAAAATTACATACCGACGGGACGCCTTTTGTCATGCCGAATCCCTGGGATCGCGGAACTGCGATTTTGATGCAAAACGCCGGGTTTAAGGCTATCGGGACGACCAGCGCCGGGTTGGCGTTCTCACTGGGTAAGCTGGATCGCGCACAGTCCGTAACGCTTGAAGAAACGCTGGAAAATACCCGGGCACTGGTTGGCGTGACGCAGCTTCCCGTGTCTGTCGATCTGGAAGATGGCTTCGGTGACGACGCTGACGCCATTATGCAGACCATCCGAGCCGCCGCAGAAAGCGGCGCCGTCGGGGGATCGATCGAAGATTACAGCAGCGATCCGGCAAATCCGATCCGGGATTTTGACGCGTCGGTGGCCCGTGTAGCAGCGGCGGTCGCTGCGGCAAAGCGTCTGCCCTTTCCCTTCACCGTTACCGCACGGGCGGAAAACTATCTTTATGGCGTCTGCGACCTGAAGGACACGATCGCAAGACTAAAAGCATACCGTGATGCCGGTGCCGACGTGCTTTACGCGCCGGCATTGCCGGACGCCGACGCTATCAGAACGCTATGCGCGGCCGTTGACGCTCCGGTAAATGCGCTTCTGGGCGCGGGCAATCGTTTGTCCGTTTCGGAGCTGTTTGCGCTGGGCGTCACCCGTGTCAGCCTGGGCTCGGCGCTGTCCCGCGCTGCCCTGGGCGGGTTCGTTGCCGGGCTCCGGGAGTTACAGCAGCACGGGACCTGCCACTTCCTCGATCACGCCGTCGGCTATTTTGATGTGGCTAAGCTGCTTGAGAACGGAGATCTCCCGTGCTGAGTGCAGCTTCGCAAAGCAAGCTACTGGCTGCGCAGTATGTGTTGGGTGAGCAAAAGCTTGCTTGGCATGAACTTGAGGATCTTCAGGCGCGGGCAAAACAGTTTTCCATGCCGTTGCAGGCAGGCCTGTGGGGCTGGGGGGAAATCTACAAAACAACGGGCTCCGTCACGGATATGGCAATCAGGACGTCCCGGATGACGCTCGCCGAAGCCGGTTACGCGGGGCAGGATATCGACACGACGATCGTGTGCAGCTCTTCATTACCAAGCGGCACGGAGGCGCATCAGCATTTTTTACGCGAGTTCGCCGGTCAGCTGCAACTGGAGCAGTCGGCGATCACCGGCGTGTCGCTCGGGCGCTGCACGAATTTGCTCAAAGGGATCCATCTGGCCAGCGGCCTGATTCACAGCGGTCAGGCAAGGCGGGCGCTGGTCGTCACCAGCGACGCTATCAGCGATGAACGGCAGCGGATGGAGAACTTTGCGCTTTTCTCTGATGGCGCCGCTAGTTGCCTGATTTGCCATGCTGATGATGCGCCGCAGGGGGATACGCTGCTTGCCGGCGGCGGGCGGCAGGATCTCAGCCAACTGCATCAGGGGCTTTCAGCCGGGCTGGTACGGGCGGTCAATCAGGACCTGTTTTCGTCTGCGGGCATCACGCTCGGTGATATCATCCGTCTGTTTCACAGCAACGTTTATCTTCCCCTGTGTCAGCTGAATGAAATGCAGGCGGGTTATCAGCAGACGCAGCTTTATACCGACAATATCCCGCGTTTCGGACATTGCTTTGCCGCCGATCCGCTGATCAATTTTATCGATGCCCGGAATAACGGGGCCGTGAGCGACACCGCATTATACCAGTTGGCGGTCAGCATTCCCGGCGCCAGAGCCTCACTGTTACTGCGAAAAGGAAGCGTCTGATGTCTTTCTCATTCACCGATAACACCACATCGCTGCCCGATGAAAAATTTCATTTTTCGCCTGACGCCCACGCGGCGCTGATCGTGCTGCGCGACAACGCGGACGTACACGAAATTTACCGCTGCCTGGTCAGCGATATTGAAAGCGAAACACAGCAACTTTTGGCCTTACAGCTGATCCAGACATTCCTGAGCGCGCCGCAGCCGTCGTCGGCGTGGGATCGCGCCGCATTTGAGGCGTATATCGCCCGGGCGAAGACGACGCTGGCACAGTCTGCGGCCATGCTGCTCCAGTCTGATGGCGAAGAGCGCGCTATCCTGCTGAAGCAACGGGCATTGCTTTCAATGCTGGCCGGATGCTGGCTGGACCGGGTGTCCCAGCCCGCCACCGAGCCTGCTGGTGTCGTAAACCTGCTGAACGCCCATCGCTTTACGCTGAAAGGCTGTGGCGAAATCAGCTTCAGCCAGCAACAACAGCGCCAGCGCCGCTTTGCCGCAACAGGGATCACTCTTCCTTTTGTCGGCGCACCCGGTGCACCGGCGCAGTTGCACAGCAATGCGCTGACGCTCTGGCAGGCCGTATTTTGGCTGGCTTTTTCCCGCCTGCCCGCCAGCTACCTGCCGGAAGTCGCCGGTATCCATTTTGCTTATTACGCGCTTGGTTTTGACGATGCGCTGCTGGAAATGCCGCCGTCGCTGACGGCCGCACAGTGCACGACGCTGCTGGACGGTTGGCTGAGCGCCTGTAATTACTCCGCAGGGGGCAGGGAGGATCTGCAACGGTTTTATCGGGCGGCCGCCCTGGCGACGGAGCTGGAGCTGAGCCATGCCGGCATGCTGCTGACGCAGCAGGAACAGCTTGCGGCCCGAACGCCGGATGATCGCATGGCTGAAATCATAGTGCGCCATTTTCCTTTTGCGGGGAAACAGCACCAACTGGTGATGCTGGAGCAAAAAGCGCTGAGCCAATGGAGCGTCGATGACGCCGCCGCGATAACGGCGTTTTTAACCGCCTTTAAACGCTCACCGTATTTACGGCAAAAGGACGCAAAGCCGGAGGGCTGCCGTTTCATGCAGGCCATCCGCTTCGGCGGTGCCATGTTCGGTATTTTCAGCCAGCGTGAGGCTGAAATCATGGCGTCCTGGATTGCTGATGCCCAACGGCACGAACGCGAAATTACGCTGAGCTGCTTCCGGGAACCGGGAGACGCGCAGACAGCCATCTGGCGCGATCGCTATCGTTGTACCCGCATTGATTCACTGCTTATTCTTGAAACGCCATCGTTGCCGGAAGCCCGCACGCTGTTTTATCGCCTGGTGAACATTGAGCACTACGCCAGCCACCTGGCGGCGATCAAACAACGGGTGACGGACACGCTGCAACAGGCTCAGGTGTTGTTTACCTGTGGTCAGCAGGGGCGTTACACCGACGCCAGCGAGTTCGGTTACAGCCCTGAAGCCCTGCGGGCGCGGACGGACGCGATTTACTGGCAAAAACTGGTGAACCCGCTGGAGCGGCTGACGACCATTCCCGATCGTGAAAGCGTGATTTTCAATCAGAAACTGATGGCACTGGGAAGCATGATTGACGGTGCCTGGGCCCATCGTTTCGGCAGCGTATTGCGCAGCCATCGCCGCAGCGACGGCATGATGCTGGCCATTTATGCGGATGAAATGGGGCGCGGCGACGTGGAGAAAAACCATATTACGTTGATCCTGCGTGTCCTGCACAGCATGGGGATTATGCTTGCGCACATCCGCGACCCTGAATTCTGCCACCAGCAGGAATTACCGGATATCTATGACTTCTCCCTGCACCAACTGGGTATGTCTCTGTTCCCGGATTCATTTTATGAAGAACTGCTGGGCTATAACCTGGGGATTGAAATGCTGGGGCTGGGCGAAATGCGCATGCACGAGATTCAGAAGCTGCGCCGCTACGGCTTCGACACCATTTACGAGGAAGCCCACCTCACCATCGACAACTTTTCCGCCGGACACGCCCGGCAATCCGTTGATTTGATTATTGCCTACATGGAAGACCTGCCGCCGAATATGACGCCGGACGAACGTCAGCAACGCTGGCGCCGCATATGGCAGGGCTATGCCTCTTTTGCGTGGTTCCTGGAAACCGACCTGAAAAATAACGTATCCGCCGCTGCGAACACATACAGCGAAGTACTGATCTAATTGTCTTATGACTATTTATGTAAGGATGCCTTGTGAGTCAATGTATTAGCCACGACCTGACGCTGCTGTCGCTGCCTTTTTTCACGCCGGGGCACCAACAATACGTGCATGAACTGGACCGGTGGTGTCAGCAGCAGCGTGAAACATTGCTGTCATTACGCCACCAACCGGTGGCAGAGCAGAGCCGTCAGATGCTGCATCTGCTGGGGCAGGGAGGGTGGCTTGATCACCTGAATACGCCCGATCTGCCGGTGCCGAACGATGCGCGCAGAATGTGTTTATCCCGGCAGACGCTGGCCTATTTTGATGATCTGCTTGATTTTTCCTGGTCGATTCAATCCCTGAGCGCCAGCGTGATTCAGCGCTACGGCAACGACGCGCAACGCAGCGACTATTTACCTGCACTGGCGCGCGGAGAGCGTATCGCCGCATTCGCGTTGTCCGAATTACAGGCGGGGACTGACATTGCCGCGCTGACCCTGGAGGCGCAGCGCTGCGAGGGCGGCTGGCTGCTGAACGGAGAGAAAGCGTGGATTGCCCTGGGAGATATCGCCAGCGACATCATCGTGATCGCCCGCACCGGTGAAGGGCCGGGTCCGCTGGGGCTGAGTGCGTTTATCGTCGATGCCGTTGCCGGCGGCGTCAGCGCCCGTCCGCTGGACGCCGTTGCTCCCCGGTCATGGTCGCACCTGCGTTTCGACAATGTCCGGGTTTCGCCGGAGAGCCTGCTGGGGCAACCGGGGCAAGGATTCATCATCGCGCTGGATATCCTCGATCGTTTTCGCATGACGGTCGCCAGCGCCGCAATCGGGTTTGCCCGGCGTGCGGCGGATATCGCACTGCGGCATGCCGCGCAGCGCAAAATTTATCGCGGACGCCTGCTGGATCTGCAACTGACCCAGGCCACGCTGGCCAAAATGGAGGTTTCGCTTTCTGCCGCTTCCCTGCTGACGGCCAGAGCCGCCTGGCAGCATGACGATGGCCGGCCGTTTGCGCGGGAGTCCGCCGCCGCGAAATATTTCGCCTGTGAGCAAGCCTGCAAAATCGTTGATGACGCGCTGCAGCTGCTCGGGGCAGCGGGCATCGTGGCGGGCAGTCAACTGGAGCGGCTGTATCGGCAGATTCGCCCGCTGCGCATTTATGAAGGCGCGTCCGAAGCCTTGCTGATGAATATTGCTTCTGCCCTGGATACCCTGCGGGTTATGAACCGGGAGGATTTATCGTGAGTGATTTACTTAACCCGCTCAGCGCGATCCAGCATGACTCGCCCTGGGAATATTACGCCCGGCTGACCCGCGAGACCCCGGTCTATTTTGACAGCGACCTTAAGCTGTGGGTGGTGAGCGACGCCGCATCAACGGACGCGGTGCTCAGCAGCCCGGTGTTGCAGGTACGCCCGGTGTCGCAGCCTGTCCCTCCGGGTCTTGTCGGTCAGCCGGCCGGTGATGTCTTTGGCCAGCTGGTGCGTATGCGTGAAGGTGAGTATCAGCAGCAGCTTAAGGCCGTCATTATCCGTGCGTTTTCCACGGTAGATGCCGTGCACGTGAGCCAGCTGGCCCGGCAACTGGCGCAGCAGGCGCTGAGCGACGGCGAGGAGATTAACCGCTGGATGTTTTCCGTGCCGGCAGCCGTCGTTGCTACGCTGTGCGGATTTCTGCCGCGGGACGTGCCGGAGGTTGTGGCGCTCATTGCGGAATTTGTGTTGTGCATTCCTGCCGCCGCCGGTCCTGAGCATCAGCAACGCGCCAGCCTTGCGGCAACGTCGTTGCTGGAACGATTTTCCGCGCAGATCGCGCAGGCGCCTCAGAGTTCTCTGCTGACGGAGCTGCTGCGATGCGCCGACGAAGAAGGCTGGTCTCAACGAGCGCCGCTGATCGCGAATGCCGTCGGTTTCTTGTCGCAAACCTTTGATGCCACGGCCAGCCTGGCGGGCAACACGCTGCTGACCGCGCAGCGTTACCCGGATCTCTGGCAGCGCGGGCCGGCCGACGCTTTTATTGATGAAACCGCGCGTTACACCTCGCCGATACAAAATACCCGCCGTTTCGCCGCGCATGAGGTGACGCTGCTCGGTCAGTGGATCGCGCCGGATGACACGATATTGCTGCTGCTGGCGGCGGCAAACCGCGATCCTGCCCGGTTTGCACAGTCTGATGTTTTCCAGCCTCAGCGCAATACGCAGGCGTATTTCTCTTTCAGCGGCGGCCGGCATCGCTGCCCGGGCGCCGCGGTTGCCCGCGCTATTACGCACGGCATGGTTTCCGCGCTGGATGCGCATATGCCGGACTGGCATCAGCGTTTGCATAAGCGTCGTTACTTGCCTTCAGGTAATGCCCGCATTCCCGAATTCTCACTCTCCGAGATTAACTGAGGTCCCTGGATGAACACTAAAACGCCGCTGCCTGAAGCTTTTGTTTTAACCGGTGCTTTTTGGGTTATTTGCCGTAATTCGCTTTATCTGACGCAGCTTGCTGAACGCGGGCTGGCTATTTTGGTTTTAACGCCGGAAAGTTACCGCCGGCAGGTGGAAGAAGCCCGCAGCAATCCGGACAGCCCCGTCTCGCGGATTACCGACGTGGCGTATGCCGAGGGCTCGCTGGACAGAGAGGCATCGTTTAATCCCAGCGTTGTTGCCGCCATACAGCAGTGGCGTACGCACTATCAGATTGTGGGTGCTTTTGCGGTGGGAGAGACCCTGGTGGAACCGACCGGCATTATAGCTGATGCCCTAGGCATCCGCTCTCCGGGGTTGCGCGCCACGCGTACCTGCCGCAGCAAATATCTCCAGCGTTTTTATCTTAACGCGTTCAGTCCGGATTCAGTGATGGTGCCGCCAGAGCAGCGCCACCGCATCAGCACGGAAGGGCTCGCTTATCCGCTGATCATTAAACCGGCTACCCGTCACTCCTCTTCCGGTGTCATCAGCGTCGATTCGCCGCAGCAGGCCAGCCGCGCACTGGCGGATTACCCCGCCCATGAAACGCTGTTGCTGGAACAGAAAATCGTGGGGCAGGAGTATTCGGTAGAAACCCTGTCGCAAAACGGCGTGGTGATATTCGCTTCTGCAACCCATAAGGTGACGACGGACACTCACTCGAACACCTTTGTGGAGCTGGCGCATACGGTGCCTAACCCCGATCAAAACAGCGCGCTGCTGCTGGAGGCGACGCAACAGGTTCTGACGGCGCTGGACTTCGGTGACGGCATCGCGCATGCCGAATGGCGCGTAGACGCCAACGGCCGTCCCTGGTTGATGGAAATCGCTTCGCGGACGCCGGGTGACGGCATTTTACCGCTTTATAACCTGGCGTACGGTCAACCCCTCGAACCGGTCATTTTACGCATCATGCTCGGCGAACCAGCCGCTTTACCCGCGCCCGGGCGTATCGCCCGCCAGGTGTATCTGGAGCATACCCCCGGAATACTGAAGGACGTGCATATTGACTGGCCGGGCGCGGAGATCGCTTGGCTGAACGACAACGATCCCTGGCCTGCCGTCCTGGCGGGCGGGTGGGATGATGCGCCTGCATTGCGGGCGGTTTTCGTTCATAAACAGCACGGGGATCGTCTGGAGGCGCTGCGCTCCTCGGAAGATCGCGCGGTGGTTTTCTTCATCGATGCGCGCAGTGCGGAAGAGCTGGATCGGCTGGAAAAGCAGGTCAGGGAAAAAATTACGTTGCATATCGAGGGGCATCATGACTAATACATCGTCCGCGCCGGGCGTACTGGAAACATTTTCGCAAAGCCCGCTGTCATCAAAAGTCGTCTTACTCGGCGTGATGATCAACCGGTTGTCCGGGTTTCTGCAAATCTTTATCGTGCTGTATCTGGTGTCGCTCGGCTATTCGCATCAGCAAACCATCATTGCCCTGGCCGTGTACGGCACCGGCGCCGTTATCGGCGCGCTCCTCGGCGGCGCGATCAGCGAACGCTTCGGGCCGCGTCTTGCCAGCATGATCAGCATGGGGGCGACTGCGGTGCTGACGGCGGCGTTGCTCTACCTTGACCACTTTACCTCCATCCTGATCGTCGTGGCGCTGGCCAGCCTGTGCGCCCAGTTATTCCGCCCGGCCTCTGCGGCATTGCTGTCATGGCAAACGCCGCCGGAACGGCAAACGATGATTTTTGCCATTTACCGCCTGGGTCTGAACCTCGGGGCGACGGGGGCGCCGCTCATCGGCTATGCCCTTTATCACTGGGGCGGAGAGAGTTTTACGCTGCTGTTCTGGGGAGAGGCGATTATTGCGGCGCTGTATGCCGTACTGGCGATGCTGACCCTGCCAGGGAAAAACGAAGTCGGGGAAATCAGTAAGCAGGCCGGTGCGGATAAAACGGCCGCGGGTGGCTACCTTGACGTGCTGGCCGACCGGCGCTTCGTCCTGTTTTTACTGGCGACCTTCTGCCATTCCGCGGTTTACGTGCAATACATCACCACGCTGCCGCTCTACGTTGAAGACAAAGGGATCGCACTGTTCTGGTATACCCTGGCGGTATCACTCAACGGCATCATCGTTATCTGCTTTGAGCTGTTCATCACCAAGTTCACCCAGGGGTATAACAAACGTTATGTACTGGCGTTCGGTTTTGCGCTGATTGGCGCGGGCGTTGCTTTTTATGCCGTTCCCATCGGGCCTGCGGCGCTGATCATCGGCACGCTGATTTGGTCGTTGGGGGAAATCATCTCCGGTCCTTCCTTCTTTGCTTTCCCGGCGAACGCCGGCCCGGGGCATCTGAAGTCCCACTATCTGGGCAGTTTTCATTTCATGTTCAGTCTGGGGATCGCGCTGGGGCCGGTTATCGGCGGCTGGCTTTATCTGTCGCTGGATACGGCCTTTTGGCCCGTCATTGCGCTGGGTTCCGTCTTTGCGGCCCTGGTTTGCGGCGTGGGCGTCAAAGAACCGGCCCCGGCGCCGTTGAAAACGGAAGCGGGTACGTCAATGGCGTCCAGTGAGGCAATCGAGTAGTTAACGATCCCGGATTCATTATCCCGGATGAATTATCTCAAACATATAAGGGCGAATTTATGAAACAGGCATTAAACGGCGCACCTTCTCATTATACCCTGCTGGGTATCGGGGCAGGACCGGCAAATCTGAGTCTGGCCTCTTTGTTACACGATAAGCCAGAAATCAGTAGTCTTTTTCTTGACCAGAAAGCCGCCTTTTCCTGGCATGACGATCAAATGATCGACGGCGCCACGTTGCAGGTTTCACTGTTTAAGGACCTGAGTACGCTGACCGATCCGACCAATAAGTTTACCTTTATGTCTTATCTGCATGAGAAAGGGCGCATTTACCACTTTCTTAATGCGCAGTTTGATGAGATCCCGCGTCGTGAGTTTCGTAACTACATGGCCTGGGCGGCGGAGAAAAACCGTAACGTATCCTTTGGCGAACGTGTGCTACACATTGATTTTGATGGTGTATTCCACATTGAAACTGACAAGCGCCAACTTACCGCCGATCACCTTGCCGTCGGCGTAGGCACCAAACCCTGGGTGCCGGAGTTTGCGGCGCCGCTGCTGGGTAATTCGCAGTTCCACGTCAGCCAGTATATGAAGAAAAACCATAATACCGCGGGGAAACAGGTGGTTATTATCGGCGGTGGCCAGTCCGGGGCTGAGGTATTTCTCGATCTGTCGTCGAAACCGGCCAGCGAGCGACCGGAGCGTATTACCTGGCTGTCGCGGCGGCGTAATTTTTTCCCGATCGATGACTCGACGTTCACCAACGATTTTTATATGCCCTGCTATTCGGAGTATTTCAGCAAGCTGCCTTTGCATCTGCGTCAAAAAACCAACCGTGAGAATATATTAACGTCCGACGGTATTTCCGAGTCAACGTTACGGGCAATTTATCAGAAGCTTTATTGCCTCCGGTTTATTACGCCTGGTGAGCTTGAATTCGATTTAATGACCAGCCGTTCGGTGAGTAATGTGGTACAGACATCATCAGGACGTTGGCGGGTTGATTATAAACATCTGGACGTTGAACAGGCAGAACATATAGAGGCTGATATTATTATCTGGGCAACCGGTTATGCGCCGGCGGAGAAAAATTTCCTGAATGCTCTGAAAGAACGAATTCATTATGAAAATGACGAGTTCGTTATTGATGATGACTTTGCGATCGTATGGGATGGTCCCCGCCAAAATAATATCTTCGTGCAGAACGCAGTGCGCGGCCAGCGCGGGTTGCCAGACGTCAACCTGAGCCTGAATGCATGGCGGGCGCAGCGCATAATGGGGCGGCTGTGCGGAGAGTATCCGCGCCAGCAAATATCCTCATTTATTGACTGGTCGCCTGACGTTGATAATAACGGCGTGCATAAGATTAAGGATAACGTTATGCCGGAGAAGAAAATCATTACGGCGCGTTAAATATCATATTCTAATATAGTCTTAATATATCATGATGAATAAAAACGATATTGCTATTATCGGTGGCGGTATTATTGGCACCGTTATTGCCCGTGAAGTGGTGAAAAAATACCCGCGGGCAAATATTTCACTTATCGAGAGGCAACTGTGCGGTGCCGGAAGTTCATTTTATTCCGCAGGCGTTCATTTCCCCCGGGGGATCAGTGAGCGCGTGCGGGAAATGTCCCGTTTCAGCCATGACTATTATCAACCGTTCCTCGATGACGGGGCGCCTTTTTATTCTTTACCCATGGAGCTGGTAACCGGAAAAGCGCATTGGGAAGAGACGTGCCGTAATTACCTTCCCGCCGCCGGGTTTACGCCGGCGGAAAGCATGAATCCCCGGATTCATCTTTCTCCGGATGATGAGCAGGTCGTGCTGCGGGGAAAGGGGGCACATTATGCCGATGTGTTTGCCCTGATCCAAAAATGGCTGCCGGCGCTGCGCCCGTCCGTGGCTGTGCGTGAAGGGCTGAGGGTGACGGCGCTGCGTCCCCGGCATGATGGTTATGACGTGGCGCTCAGTGACGGCACGGTTCAGGCGGCCAGTCAGGTGATCCTGGCGCCGGGCCCCTGGCTGGCTGAGCCGGCGTGGCGCGAGCAGATTGCCGGGCTGGGTATCCGGGTGAAAAAAATCGTTGCCGTCCATATTGCCAGCAAACCGGAGCCCGGCGCGCCCCTGACGATTTTCCATGACGAAGATGCTTTTCTGGTGCCGTGCCACAGCCGCGGGCACTGGCTGTTCAGCTATACCTGCCAGGAGTGGGATGTCCTGCCGGGGGAGACCGGGCCTCTGCAGGCCCGTGATTTGGAGACGGCGCGTGAGCTGCTGCGCCGTTATGCGCCGGCGCTCGCCGGGGAAATCAGGGATGGCCGGGTTTTTTGTGATGCTTACAGTCCGTCGCGGGAGCCAGTCATCACCCGCCTGGATGAACACCTCATCTTTGCCGGCGGGGCCAATGGCTCCGGCTACCGGCTGGCGCCCGCTATTGCCGCCGATGTTATTCACCTTTTAACGCAAACCGCTTTCTGAGGATGCCCGGATATGATCATTCATCGCTACGATGCCACACGTATGTCAAAGCAGTTCGGTATTGATATCAGCAGTATTGACGGTATGGATTTCCCTGCCGGTTGGGGACGGGTCAGGCCCGGAGAGCGTTCGGACAGTCATCAGCATGATGAAACCGAAATGTTCGTGATCGTCGCGGGGGAAGGCGTATTGATCGTGGACGGCCACCGTCATCCGGTGAGCGCGGGCTGTGCGGCGCAGTTCGCGCCTTTTGAGTCGCACGTGCTGGAAAATACGGGAGATAAAGACATTCTCTTTTTCCTTCAGTACCGCCGCGACGCCGACAGCGCCCGGCATTTCGCCTCTTCCCGGGAACGGCAGGATCCCCGGCGTCCGCAGTTTGTTTTCTCCACGCCGCCGACGCCAAACGGCGATTTGCACCTCGGCCATTTGTCGGGCCCGTATCTGGGCGCCGACGTTTATGTCCGTTATCAGCGGATGATTGGCAATCCGGCGTGGCACATGACCGGCTCCGATGATTATCAAAGCTATGTCGTCGCACTGGCGGAACGTGAAAACACGACGCCCGCCGCTGCGGCGCAGCATTTCTCCCGCGAGATTTTACAAACGCTGAAGATGATGGATATCGAGCCGGATCATTACACGGTGACCAATGATGCGCCCGGCTATATTCAGGGCGCCCAGCGCTTTTTCAGCCGTACGCTGGGTGAAGACAAGGTGGTTTTTGCCGAGAGCGCCGCCCTGCGTGACGCGCAGAGCGGTAAATATCTTTATGAGGTTGACGTTTCCGGCCAGTGCCCCGGTTGTGGCGGCGGTACCAACGGCAACATCTGTGAAGAGTGCGGGGAACCCAACGTCGTCACGGACATGGCACAGCCGTTATCCAAACGCTCCCAGCTTCCGCCTGAACGCACTCAGGTCGCCCGTTATCTCCTGCCGTTGCACCGCTTTGAGCAGCAGATCGCCGAGCATCACAAAGTTGGCCGGGTGCCTGCCCGGATGCGTGAACTGGCTCACCGGGTCTTTTCCCGTCCTGAATTCACCGTGCCGGTGTCTCATCCTTCCGAATGGGGGATCGCACCGGCTGAAGCCGAAGGCGAGGGGCAGGTTATCTGGGTATGGCCGGAAATGAGCTATGGCTTCCTGTATGACATTGAGCAACTGGGTAAAAAAATCAATCGCCCCTGGTCGGCGGATGAACCCGGTAAAGACTGGAAGATCGTGCATTTCTTTGGCTACGACAACAGTTTTTACCACAGCATCCTTTATCCGGCGCTGTATCACCTGGCTTATCCGGAATGGCAGCCGGATATCGATTATCACTACAACGAATTTTATCTGCTCGATGGCAAAAAGTTTTCGACCAGCCGTCGCCATGCCGTGTGGGGGAAAGAGATCCTGACGCCGGAGAGCGTGGATGCTGTGCGCTTTTACCTGTGCCTGACGCGCCCTGAGCAGGAGAGAACCAACTTCCGTCTGTCGCAATGGGAAGAGGAAGTGCGCGGTACCCTGCTCGGCGAATGGCAGACCTGGCTGCACGACCTGGGTGAACGTGTTGGCACGATCTATCAGGGGAATGCGCCGGATGCCGGTATCTGGACCAAGGAGCAGGTCGCCTTCTGGGCGCGGCTAAACGGGTTGTTACAGGCGATCACCGATGCGCTGAACCCCGACGGGTTTTCGTTGCGCAGTGCCGCCAGTCACCTGAAAGCGCTGGTTACCGAGACGCGCGCGTTTTCCCGCAGCCAGCAGCAACTGGCGGGTATCGCACACTGGCGTGATGAATACCGGACCGCCGTGGCGCTGGAGCTGGCAGCTGCGAATCTGCTCTCCACCGTTGCCCGTCCGCTGATGCCGCGCTTCTCCACCCGCCTAGCGGCGGCGCTCGGCAATGAGACGGCGCAGTCATGGCCGCAGCAGGCACAGCTGGTGACGCCGGGTAACCGCATTACGTTGCAGGAAACGCCGTTCTTCTTTGATCCACAAGTGCGTGATCCACAAGAACGTGCTCCTCAGGAACCGGCCGATCAGGCACAACGCGGCGACGCCCATTGGCAGTGGCTGGAGGAGAAGCTGGGCGTTCTGTTACCTGAAACTCGCCTGCATCCGGCGCACGTTCTGTCGCAGCTGGGCGCGACCTCACTGATTACCGTGACGCTGCAATATCAGTTATTTCATGAATGTCAGGTCGATGTTCCGCTGGAAACACTGCTGAACCAGCCGCTGGGGGAGATCGCCGGTCATATTGCACGCCAGAGGCAGGGGGCTACAGCATGAGCGTCAGTGCGTTACTGGAACAAATCACCGATGCTGGGCTCAGAATCAGCAGGCAGGGTGAAAACCTGAAACTGGAAGGACTGACCAACGCGATTCCGCCGCAGCTGGTGGCGGATATCCGTACGAATAAGGCGCAGTTGCTCGCCTGGCTGGAAGAGAGCCTGGATAAGTTCCCGCTGACTCCGCTGCAGCAGGCATATTACCGCGGCCGTGATTTGGTCACGGAGGGCGGGGGCGTGGCCAATCAGGTTTACCATGAGATCGAAGGCGTCTGGGACATTGAACGGCTGGAGCAGGCATTGCAGCGCGTGGCACAGGAGCATTCAGCGCTTCGCCTGCGGATGACCGGCGATAACGCGCAGTATGAAAGCAGCGAACTGCCCCGCATCGCCCGCCGTGACTGGCAGGGGTTCAGCGACGGGGAACAGCGTCAGATGCGAGCCCGGCTGCGTGAAGAGAAGTCCCATCAGGTACTGCCGCCGCAGGCTTCACTGTTGCAGGCGGAAGTGGTGATCCTGTCGCCGGAAAGCATGGTGTTGTACGTCAATCATGACGGCATGATTGTGGACGGCATCAGCATGTTTTTGCTGTTCCGGCTCTGGCACCAGCATTATCAAACACCGCAGCCGCAGACCGAATATCTGTCGTTCCGCCGGCACATCGCTGCCCGCGAGCAGGATAAACAGCACGCCGTCAGCGAACGTTCGCGGGATTACTGGCTGCGGCGTCTGGAATCGTTGCCGAAAGCGCCTGCGCTGGCGCAGAATCCCCGCCCCGCCACAGGGGCGCCCCGCTTCCGGCAGCATCTCGTCACCCTGGATGCGGCCCGCTGGCAGCAGTTGCAGCAGCAGGTCAAAGCGCAGCAACTGACGCCCGCCGCCGTGCTGATGGCCGCATGGTCGGAAACGCTGTACGTCTGGGGCGCCGGGGAGGATTTCACGCTCAACGTGACGATCTCGGAACGCCGCCCGATTCATCCGCGGGCTTTCAGCACGATCGGGCCGTTTTCCATTCCGATGCTGACCGAGATCCATCTGGATCGCCGATTGCCGTTTATCCGGCGCGTGCAGCGCCTACAGGCGCAACTGCATCAGGATATTGATCACCGCTATTTTTCCGGTATCGATGTCATGCGGGAACTGGCGAAAACGCGCGGGCTGGCAGACGCGCTGATGCCGTACACGTTTAACTGCACGCTGGGCGCGCTGGAAGGGGTGAACGGTGATGCGCTGACGCTGCTCGGTCGCGAGGTTTACACGCTGAGCCAGACGCCGCAGGTGTTGCTGGACGCCTTCCTGTTTGAACAGCAGGGGCAACTGGTGATTCGGCTGGACGGCGTGGAGTCGGCGTTTCCGGCAGGCTTTCTGGCGGCGATGGCGGAAGGCTTTCAACATATGCTGCTTTCGCTTTGCCAGCCGGAAAGCTGGGCGCGGGCAACGTTCGATCTGCTCCCTGCCGAACAACGCCAGCGACGGGATCAGATCAACGCGACCGAAGCGGAAATCCCGTCCGGCTTGCTCGGCGACGCCTTCGTGGCCCAGGCCCGCCGGAACCCGGCCGCCGCGGCGATTTGTACGGCGGAGCGGCAAATCAGTTACGGCGAGCTATTGAACCGCGCCGCGGAGGCCGCACAGTGGCTGCACGGTCAGGGGGTAAAGCGTAACGAGCTGGTCGGCCTCATCGCGACCCGCGGGCCGGAGCAGATTGTCGGTATTCTGGCTATCGTTCTGGCCGGCGCCTGTTATCTGCCCATTGACGCCGGCCTGCCCGAAGCCCGTCGGCGCTATATGTTGCAGGACGGCGGCGTTCGGGTGGTGCTGACCAACGTTGACGCTGCCGCATTGCTGCCCTGTTTCGACTTGCGCACCCCTGCGCAGAAAACTTTCGGCTTGCCCGCACGTGATGCTGCCGCGACGCAGGACGATCTTGCCTACGTGCTGTATACCTCCGGAACGACCGGCGATCCCAAAGGCGTGATGGTGACGCACCGCAACGTGGTGAACCTGGTCGCCGACTGTCAGCGGCGTTTCAGCGCCCGTCCGGAAGATCGCTTTTTCGCCATCAGCGCGTTCAACTTCGATCTGTCCGTCTGGGATATTTTCGGCGCACTGGCTGCCGGTGCGGCGCTGGTGATACCGGACGCGGATCGCGCCGCCGATGCGGAACACTGGGCGGCACTTTGCCGGATGCACCGCGTCAGTATCTGGAACTCAGTACCGGCCATCGTACGGATGATGTTTGACTATCAGCCTGAGCTGGCGGAGAGCCTGCGCCTGATTATGATGAGTGGCGATCGTATTCCGCCGGATTTGCCGGCGGCCATGATGGCACGCCGCCCTGATATTGCGTACTGGTCACTGGGCGGGCCGACGGAAACGACCATCTGGAACATTTGCCATCCGATTTCGGCTGAGGATTGCAATGGGGAAAATATTCCCTACGGCCGCCCCAATGCCAACAACCAATGCTCGGTGCGCAACGCGCAGGGCGGTGAATGTCCTGACTGGGTAGCCGGTGAAATCTATGCCGCCGGGGCCGGGATTACCCGCGGCTACTGGAATGACGAGGCCAGAACCCGTGAGCGATACCCTGTCGATGCGACCGGCGGTCAGCGTTGTTTCCGCACCGGCGATTTGGGGCGCTATTTACCCAATGGGGACATCGACATTCTCGGCCGGGTGGACTTGCAGATAAAAATCAACGGATACCGTATTGAAGCCGGAGAAGTTGAGAACGTGCTTACTGCCTTGCCTGAGATTGCCCTGGCCGCAGTGGTCGCCGCCAAAGACGCGCGGGGCGACGTGCTGGTCGCGCATCTGGTCGCCGATGGCGCCCGGCCTGTGCTGGCCGAACTGCGTCAACGCGTCGCGCATTTACTGCCGGACTACATGATTCCGGCGCACCTGGTGTGGCACGAAGCCCTGCCCCTGAACCGTAATCAGAAAGTCGATCGCAAGGCCCTGGCCCAGCTTCCCTTGATCGCCGACGCGCCGGAAGGCGCCGGATCCCGGCAGGCCATCGGTGATATCGAACGTACGTTGCAGGCGCTGTGGCAGGACATTCTGGCCTGCGACAACGTCGGGGTGGAGCAGGACTTTTTCAGCCTGGGCGGCAACTCCCTCAAAGCCTTGCGGATTCTGACGTCCGTACGTAAGGCGTTCGGCGTGGCGATGCCGCTGGAATCCGTTTATCAATTTAACACCGTGCAGGCAATGGCGGACCAAATTGCGGATCGCGGAGGAAAGCTATGACGCTCTCCATCATTAACGAGATTGTGAACCGACTGCCGGTGGCCGGCGGCAATCTGTATATCGCAACCCTGAGCGAACAAAAAACGATCTCATTGCGTGAGCTGTACCGCATGGCGGGGCAGGTCGCGAATGGTTTGCTGGCGCAAGGCATTCGCGCCGGAGATACCATCGGCATCCTGGCGGATAACCGGCTTGAATGGGTATTGCTTGACCTGGCCGCACTGCGCCTGAAGGTGCGCACCGCCGGGTTTGACCCCGGCAAGTTCACCGCGACGCCGGCGCTGGTGCAGGACTACCGGCTTAAGTGTCTGTTTACCGATAAAAACGCCGATGCCGCTCACCCGGCAATCTGCGACATTAAATCGATCAACGCGTTTACCGGCGTTTATCCTGAAGAGCTGCCCGCCGTTGACTATGCGGCGGATGAGACGACCACCATCAAATTTACCTCCGGCTCCACGGGCGTGCCGAAAGGGCTGGCGGCCACGGTCGGCAGCATCGACGCCTCGCTGCACGGCGTTCAGCGGCTGTTCGCGCATGCTCCGGGCGACAGCCTCTTTGTCTTTTTGCCGTTGTCACTGCTACAGCAGCGCTATTGGATCTATTCGGCGCTCAAATACGGCCATGACGTGGTTCTGAGTAATTACCAGTCGGCATTTGTCTTCATGGCACAGCGGCAGCCGACCGTGGTGATGGGGGTGCCTGCGTTTTTTGAAACCGCGCGCCAGCACATTATCCGGCAGGGTGGCGATGACGCGGCGATGAAAACCCATGCCCGCGCGCTGTTCGGCGAACGTATCCGCTATTTATGGACGGGATCCGCGCCCGCCGATGCCGCAACGCTCGATTTCTACCCGCGTATGGATCTGCCGCTTTATGAAGGGTACGGGATGAATGAAACGTGTATCGTCACGAAAAATCACCCCGGCGCCTTCCGTCCGGGTAGCGTCGGGCAGGTGATCGACGGGAAGAAGGTGGTGATCGATAAAAACGGCAATGTCGTCGTCTACAGCGATTATCCGGTCAATACCCGCTATCTCTACGCTCAGGAAGGGGCGTCGGAGAAAATTTTTACGCCGGACGGCGGGGTGCGTACCGGCGATCTGGGATTTATCGACGCAGACGGCTTTTTGTATATCAAAGGCCGCTCGGACAACGTCATCGTCCTGGATAACGGCAAAAAAATCGACGTACAGCCGATCGAAGCCCGCCTGCGTAATGCAGGTGTTATTGCGGAGTGCGTCATCTTCAGCCCACAACAAACGGATCTGGTCGCCGTCGTTTCACCGGCGTCCGTTCCCGCCGATATTCCGGCGATTCATGCCGCGCTGGAAAGCGTTAACGCCGCGACGGAAAAGGATGAGTTTATCAGCCGCCTCGTGATTGCAGGGCAGCCGTTCAGCATTGATAACGGCCTGCTGACTTCTCAGTACAAACCCATTCGCAAAGCAATATTTGAACGTTATCAACATGAACTGAATACTACCGTTAAGGAGAGTCATTATGTCCGTTAATCTGGAAACCGTTGCCCGACAAAAGCTCGCCGCCGTGCTGACGTCTCCCGCAGAGAGCGGGCAACTGGACGCCGGCGCTAACATGCGCGATGCGTACGGCCTGACATCGCTGAATAAAATCTTATTCATCACGTCGCTGTGTCAGGAGGCGGGGATCAGCCTTGCCGGGCTGACGGAGGACGATCTGGCGCATATGAACACGCTGGACGATGTTATCCGTATTCTGGTGCCGCTGGTTGATGCACCGGCGGCAAGCCATCTGTAGGGAGCATAAATATGAACTGGCAAACGACGGCGTCGGCAACGCTGGAAAATGAGCACGTCATTCTGCGCCCCGTCCGTGAAGACGATCGGGAGAGTGTTCGCGCCCTGGCGCGCGACAGCCATATCTGGCGCTATTTCGTTTTTCGCGTCAGCAGCGATGACGAGTTTGAGACCTTCTTCAATGCAATGCTCGGCGATCAGGCCACGGGCGCACGCGCCGTATTTATCGTGGTAGACAAAGCCAGCGGACAGATTGCCGGCAGCATGAGCTTCGGCAACATGGTGGAAAAAGAAGCCCGGCTGGAAATCGGCTGGTCCTGGCTCGGCGAGGCTTTTCGCGGCAAAGGTATTAATCGCTGGGCCAAATACTTGCTGATGCGTCATGCGTTTGAGGAGCTTTGCGCAATACGGGTGGAGTTCAAAACGGATGTGCTTAATCTCCAGGCCAGGGCCGGATTGCGCAATATCGGGGCGAAAGAGGAGGGGGTGCTGCGCAGTTTCAACTTTATGCCGGACGGTCGGCGCCGTGACGCTATTTTCTACAGCGTCCTCGCTGACGAATGGCCCTGGGTGAGCGATGCCTTGCAGCACCGGGCGAAAACCGGTCCGCGCCCGGAGGCGCAATGAGCGCCGTGATTCCGGTTGTCAGGCTGTCGGGTGACGCACACAGCAGAGGGATTCAACATGGCGAACAGTGCCGTCAGGCACTGTGGCAATTTGCCGACGACCATCTGTGCCGGCTCAACCTGCTGAGTGACGTTCCGCTCTCCCTGGAGGCGCTGGAGGAAAAAATCGGCCGCTATCGCCGGATCGTCACCCACTGGCTACCGGACATTGCGCAGGAGATTGACGGGCTGGCCGTCGGTGCGCAGATGCCGGTGGCGCTGGCCTGGCTGTTACAACTGCGGCGGGAGATCCTCGGCTATAACCGGATTGCCACGGGGGGAGACTGCACCACGCTTTCTTCTCTGGCAAGTGAGCCGTGGCTGGCGCAGACCGTAGATCTGAACGGTAATCTGGATGATTTCATTCACGTCCTGGCCTGCCAGGGTACCCGTATTCCCGCGCGGGTGCTGAGCTTTGGCGGGCTGCTGGGGTATCTTGGCATTAATCAGGCAGGGCTGGCCGTCGGCCTGAATATGGTGCTGGGCGGAAAATGGGAACCGGGTATTCCGCCTTATCTGGCGATCCGACATATACTGGACACCTGCGCCAGCGCAGAGAAAGCGCTGGAGGTTCTGACCCGGTTGCCGCTTTCCAGTTCGCGCTCGTTTACGCTTTGTGACCGGCAACAGACTTTCTGCGCAGAAAGCCTGAACAACCAGTGGCGTATCGTTTCGCAGGGGAATATGCGGCAAGGTGGCGGCACGACGTCGCATACCAACCACTTTCTGCACCAGGACTTTTTAGCCGATGATGCGATCAATATTTTCGCGAAGAACTCGTCGCTTCAGCGGCTGGCCAAGGCCCGTGAGTTTCTGGCGTCCGGTCCGCATACCGGTGAAGCCTGCTTCACGCCGTTCAGCGCGGCTCCTCTGTGCGTGGCCGACAACGGCGACATTCGGCGTGAACGTACCGTGGCGGCAGCGGTGATGTTGCCGGAGCAGGGCGTTATGCTTGTACGGCCGGGGAATCCGGCCGTGAATCTGACCCAATGTTTCTCATTCTCTGATTAATCAATGCTATTGAGGGCAAGCCTATGTCAAAACATCTTCACTCTTACCAGATTGCGCTGACCTGGACCGGTAACTGGGGAAAAGGAACAACGAGCTATAAAGCCTACGGGCGTGAGTACAACATCACGGGGAACACCGGCAAAGAGATGAAGGGCTCGGCAGACCCGCAGTTTTTAGGTGATCCTTCCTGCTGGAATCCAGAGGAGATGCTTTTGGCATCCCTCAGTGCCTGCCACCAGCTCTGGTATCTGCATCTCTGTGCTGATGCTGGGGTAACGGTAGTACGTTATGAAGATATGCCTCGCGGTATAATGGATGAGCTAAAAAATAGTTTTACTGAAGTTATGTTAATGCCTAAAGTAGTTATTTCCACTGAGTCAGACATAGAGTTGGCGATAAGTTTGCATAATCTTGCTCATGAAAAATGTTATATCGCTAACTCGCTTAACTTTCAGGTGAAAATAATGCCTGATGATGTCATGCTTGAATCTAATAATGTTTAGCTAAATAATTTTTGGTTTATATCATGTGCTTATGTCCGGTAGATAATTTTTCTTTGTCTCCATTCATCAAGAAAGGTGAGTTTGGCCATCTGAAACATTGGCCTCAAATTTTATATGGCCTGATTGAGTTCGACGATGACTCATATACTGATGAACTTTTTTATCAATTAACGCAACCTTTCCCCGAAAAATTACGCCAGTCAGTAGTGAGACGTAAAGCTGAATTTCTTGCTGGTCGTTATTGCTGTTCAAGTCTGTTGAAAATAGCTGGGGCCAAGTCGACATATGTGGACTCAGAAAATGGAGTGCCCGTATGGCCCTTGGGCTGGCATGGTAGCATATCTCATACAGATAGTTATGTGATAGTCGTACTGGCAAACAAAAAACTAGGATTAACGTTAGGTATTGATATTGAGAGAAATAACCCAGATGTATTGTTAAACGTTGTTGATATGTTTTCTTCTGAAAATGAACGGACTCTATTAAGATCATTACCATTAGCTTATAAAAAAGCTCTACTATTACTTTTTTCTGCTAAAGAAAGTCTTTTTAAATCACTTTGGCCAGAAACTGCAGGAGGAATTGATTTTCATGTTTCCAATATAACATCCATTGATGTTGTGCGGCAGACGTTTACATTGGTATTATCATCTACATTATCCTCCAAATTTTATGTAGGTAAAGAAATTACGGGGAGATATAATTTTTTTAATGAGCATGTAATGACATTTATTGCTTGCTGTAGGTGATGATTTTAATTATATTAATATTTACTTGGTATAGCATTAATTGATTTGGACTTAGTGAAGGTACGAATAAGTCACTAAACACAAAGCATGCATCTGTAACATGTTGAACTGGAAGGACTAAAAATTTCAGTTTCTTTGTAGAGGGTACTTATTCGTACCCTCCCTACCAGACATCCTCGCGCAGGAGAACTGGCGCACACAGGTTCAAAAACGTTCGGAAGAGACAGCTAAGAAGCGCAAGGTTGGACCAGTCTCTGTTGTGGCTCAAGTACAATGAACTCCAATTTAACTCAGCTTGAGAGGCTCCACTAATAAGCCTAGTTTGCTCTGAGTTATCTGCAGAAGTGTTCGCTTGTTCGTTATTAGCAAATAAGAGAGAAGCTGCCATCTGGCTGGCCGCTTCCTTCTTATTCGGTTGGTAGATCTCCAGTCACGAACTCAGCCCAAGCATCCATCATAGGTCGACGTTGATCCAGCAAGTCAGTGCGATGGTACGCTGCTTCCACCTTGTTCTGTACTGCATGGGCTAATGCTCGTTCTGCGAGATCTCTGGCATAGCCTTGTTCGCTGCACCAGTCCCGGAAACTGGAGCGAAAGCCGTGTGCGGTTGCCAGACGACCAGGAGTAGAACTTTCCGCTTTGGTTCTTCTCAGAAACATCGTCAGCACAGTGTCTGAGAGCGGAACCTGATCTCTAGGAGAAGGAAATACCAGCTCGTCATGTAATCCCCTTAGCACAATAAGGATCTCAACGGCACGAAGAGATAACGGAACACGATGTTGTTGCTTGGCTTTCATACGCTCGGCAGGCAAGGTCCAGATCCGTGCATCCAGATCTACTTCAGACCATTTCATCGCTCGGACCTCACCAGATCGGCAAGCAGTCAGGATCAAGAACTCCAGCATGGAGCGCGTTACATCAAAACGTTGGGCCGTTCTCAGATGCTTTTGCACAAATACCGGAATATCACGCCAAGGCATCGCTGGCTGGTGCTCTACTCGTACAGATTTGCTTGGCTGCGCTGGCAGTAAGTGATTAACCACATCAACCGGGTTGGCAGAGGTGTAGCCATGAGCCCATGCCCAAGCCATCACGGCGTGCAGTCGCTGTTTAACACGACTTGCCGTTTCCGGGATCGTCAACCAGATCGGCTGTAGGACTGAAGCGATATGAGCGGGGGTGATGGTATCGATGGGGAGCGAGCCAATCGTAGGGAAGGTGTACTGCTCTAGCGTGCTGATCCATTGCTTACCATGTTTGGGGTTCTTCCAGCCCGGCAGCAAGCTTTCATAGACCCGTCTGGCAGATGCCTCCAGAGTCGGGATCTGCGGCTTATTATGCTCCTGCAGCCGGATCTCTAGTGGGTCAAAATTATTCGCGAGCTGTTCCCGCATCACTTGTGTGTCTCGAGCCGCGTCAGCTATGGAGATCTCGGGGTATGTGCCGAGGCCGGCGTTACGCCGTTTCTTCGTCAGCGGGCTGACATAACGGAATACCCACTTTCCTCTTCCCTTGACGGTGGAAGGGTGCAAGGTCAAACCAGTGATGCCCCCATGAGCAAGGGGTTTATCTTCCGGCTTGATGCTACGAGCTTTGGTATCGGTGAGGATTGCCATCAGGTAACCTCCTTGGGAATTGAATATGCCACCAAGCATGCGCAGTGGTAATATGTGATTGGGATGGATTGGACAGGTGTTGGATGCAAGATGCTGATAGATAGCGATTTATCTTGCTGCTTCAGAATGGATTGGACTGGATTGCGGCGGGCACCTCCTCCGCC
Source organism: Aeromonas enterica (assembly GCF_054052465.1). Taxonomy (NCBI): domain Bacteria; kingdom Pseudomonadati; phylum Pseudomonadota; class Gammaproteobacteria; order Aeromonadales; family Aeromonadaceae; genus Aeromonas; species Aeromonas enterica. The sequence continues at coordinate 26,079 of NZ_JBSTYL010000022.1, forward strand.
ATTTTCAGAAAAGCCCCAGACAACCTCGTTGTCTGGGGCTTTTTGCTGCCTGTGATTTGGTTTCTCATCCGCTGTCAGGTTTTGGTTATGGGGAGTGAACCTGTCCGCCAGAGTAGCACCAGCAGGGTGAGCAGGCAGAAGGCCGCGCCCGTGTAGAAGGTGAAGGCCGCGCCCAGGCTATCCCACATCAAGCCCGCCACCAGGCTGGCCAGCAGCATGGCGAGACCGCTGACCAGATTGAAGAGGCCATAGGCGGTGCCGCGCAGATCTGCAGGCGCCGTGGCGGCCACCATGGCGGCCAGCAGCCCCTGGGTCATCCCCATGTGAATACCCCATAGTGCCACCCCCGTCAGCATGACGGCCCAGTGGTGGCTCGCGGCCAGGGTCAGGTCGGCCGCGATCAACACCAGCAGTCCCCATATCAGCAGCGTGGTGTGAGACAGGCGATCCGAGAGGCGACCGAAAGGGTAGGCCGACAGGGCATAGACCAGGTTCATCGCCACCATGACCAGCGGCACCAGGGCCAGCGGTATGCCGGTTTGCTGGGCGCGCAGCACCAGAAAGGCTTCGCTGAAACGAGCCAGGGTAAAGAGGGCGCCGATGAGCACGACCCAGCGATAGGGGGCGCCAAGCCGGCGCACATTGTCGCGTCGCAAGGGGTTGCTGCGCACGGCGGGTCCGGGTTGTGCGGGTTCGCGCAGGCCGATGGCGAGCAGGGTGACCGAGGCCAGTCCGGGTATGACGGCAAGCCAGAAGATGGCGCGAAAATCGTCGTGCCAGAGCAGCATCAATCCTACCGCCAACAGGGGGCCGAGCAAGGCGCCGACCGTGTCGAGGGATTGGCGCAGGCCGAAGGCGGCGCCCCGCAGCGCAGCCGGGGTAAGGTCGGCCACCAGCGCATCGCGGGGGGCGCCCCGTATCCCCTTGCCAACCCTGTCCAGCAGTCGGGCAGTGAGCACGAGCCCGTTGCCGGATGCCATGGCAAACAGCGGTTTGGTGAGAGCGCCCAACCCGTAGCCCAGTAGAGCCAGCCCCTTGCGTCGTCCCAGATAGTCACTCAGGGTACCGGAGAAGACCTTGACCATCAGTGCCGTGGCTTCCGCCGCTCCTTCGATGAGACCGACGGTGAGGGCGCTGCTGCCGAGCACTGTCACCATGAAAAGTGGCAACAGGCTGTGGATCATCTCGGACGAGATATCCATCAGCATACTGACGAATCCCAATACCCAGACGCCGCGCGGGATCTGGCTCAGAGGGGTGTGACGAGGCGAGTGCGGAGTCATGGTGATCTGCCTTGCACAGGAGCTGTTTTCTCAGAGGATAGTCAGTTGTGTTGTTCGCCGAAAATTGAGGGCCGTGGCGTCACGTCTAGAAAGCAGATAGACGGAACAGGCTGGCAGCCTGTTCCGGTGATCGGGGTTATTCTATATCGAGCTCGGCATTGGCCAGGCGCCGGTACTTGAGGGTCGAGAGCAGCACCAGCACGGCGATGGCGGCCAGCAGAGTGAAGGAGGCGGAATAACGGCTCAGCTCCAGCCCTCCTTTGCTCAGCGGCTTGTCCAGGAAGTCGCCCACTACGGCGCCCAGCGGCCTGGTCAGGATGAAGGCGGCCCAAAACAGCAGGGTACGCGATACCCGGGTCAGGTAGTAGGTTGCCACTATGGCCGCCAGCATGCCGCCAAACAGCACGGCGCTGCCTGCATAGCCAAAACCGGCTTCATCAGCGGTCCAGTCACCCAGCGCTGTCCCCAGGGTTTGGGAGAACATGATGGTGATCCAGTAGAACATCTCGGTACCTGGCGTGGTGACGCTGCCGGTGGAGATGTTGCCCTGGAACTTGTACCAGGTGAAGAAGGAGCCCATCAGCAGCAGGAACAACAGGGTGGAGCCGCCGGCATAACCGAGCCCAAGCGAGCGATCGGCAAAGTCAGCAAGTGTGGTGCCGACCGTGGTGGTGGCGATGATAGTGGTCCAGTAAAGCACGGGTTTATAGGAGGTCGCCGCGATTTGGGCGCTGACCGACACAAAGAAAATGACGGCAAAGATTGCCGTTCCCACCAGATAACCGAGATTCATCGACATGGAGACGGCATCGCCACCGGTTTCTCCCAGCGTGGTTGCCAGAATTTTGATGACCCAGAATGCCAGGGTGATCTCTGGCACCTTGCTGATTGCTGCGTTGCTGTTGCTATGCATGTTAACCCTCTCTCGCTGATACCGTTCGACGAGGACTCGTCAGGGCACAGCGTCGCCGAGAAGTCTTAAGAAAGGATTAAGACGCAGAGACAGTCATGACATATTTCTTCAGAAGAGAGATCAGTCTGTGCAGTCGGCAGGTTGAACCGAGTGAATAAACAGGCGTGGGCGGGTATTTTTTGAGCGCTCGCGTAACATTTTTTTTCTTAATTTTTCCTTAAGCATGGTGGGGTAACATGCATTTTTTTGCGATTATTGATATAGATCACATTATGCAGAGTGTCTAAAAATATCCTATCCAGTGCATTTATGGCTCTGCTATGATCCGGCGCCAAATATTAAAACGCCAGCATGAGATCGCATGTTCAGGTGTAATAAAGAAGTGTAACAGGGAGATAAAAATGCCTTCTTTTCTTAAAATAAAAATTGTTCCATTTGTTTTTCTACTGGCGTTCATGTTTGCCTTCCTGCTCAATTGGCCAGTGTTGCTGCATTTTTATGAAATCTTGTCCCAGCTTGAGCATTTCAAGATTGGTTTTGCCATATCCATTCCTATCGTACTGGTCGCGGCCCTGAACTTCGTATTCATGCCTTTCTCCATACGTTATTTTGTCAAGCCTTTCTTTGCCTTCCTGTTTATCACCGGCGCCATCGCCAGCTACACCATGATGAAATACAAGGTGTTGTTTGATGGCGACATGATCCAGAACATCTTTGAAACCAACCAGAGCGAGGCCTATTCCTACCTGAGCGTACCCATCGTCGTCTGGGTGCTGCTGGCCGGGGTCTTGCCGGCTGTACTGCTGTTTTTCATCAAGATAGAGTACCCGGCGAAATGGTATCAGGGGCTGCTGCAGCGGGGGCTCTCCATGCTGTTGTCTCTGGTGATACTGGGCGTCATTGCGGCGGCGTATTACCAGGATTACGCTTCGGTCGGTCGCAACAACCAGACCCTGAACCGGGAGATAACCCCGGCCAACTACATGTACAGCACCACCAAGTACCTCTATGAACGCTATCTGGCCGAGCCCGTCTCCTTCAAGACCATGGGGGATGATGCCAAACGGGTAAGCAAGGCTGACAAGCCGACCATGATGTTTCTGGTGGTAGGGGAGACGGCCCGGGGCAAGAACTTCTCCATGAATGGCTATCACAAGGAGACCAATCCCTTCACCAGCAAGCAGGAGGGGATCATCTCTTTCAACGATGTCCGCTCCTGCGGTACGGCGACGGCGGTGTCAGTACCCTGCATGTTCTCCAACATGGGGAGAAATGAGTTTGACGGCAATGTGGCGCGCAATAGTGAAGGATTGCTGGACGTGCTGCAAAAGAGCGGCATCTCCATCTTCTGGAAAGAGAACGACGGTGGCTGCAAGGGAGTCTGCGATCGGGTGCCCAACATGGTGGTGAAACCGCAGGATTTCCCCAAGTTCTGCGACAAGAACACCTGTCATGACGAAGTGGTGCTGGAAGGGCTGGACGATGAGCTGGCCAGTATGAAAGGGGACAAGCTGGTAGGTTTCCACCTGATTGGCAGTCATGGACCGACCTATTACAAACGCTATCCGGGTTCCCATCGTCATTTTCTGCCCGATTGCCAGCGCAGCGATATCGAGAATTGCACCGATCAGGAGCTGGAAAATACCTACGACAACACGATCCGGTACACCGATTACGTGATCGCCAAGATGATAGACAAGCTGAAGAAATATGAGGACAAGTACAATACAGTGCTGATCTATCTTTCTGATCATGGCGAATCATTGGGGGCGTTGGGCCTTTATTTGCACGGCACACCCTACAAGTTTGCACCGGATGATCAGACTCGGGTGCCGATGCAGGTATGGATGTCACCCGGTTTCTCGCGGGACAAGGGGGTCAATCTCGATTGCCTGCAGAAAAATGCGGCCAATATTCGTTATTCCCACGACAATTTCTTCTCGTCCGTGTTGGGAATATGGGATGTGAGTACGGTTGTGTATGACAAGCAGCTGGATATTTTCAGTCAGTGTCGACCGACTCAGTAAGTATGCCGTGATAAAAAGGGGGAGCTTGGCTCCCCTTTTTATTTGTGTGTTGATGGGTCATCTTGCCGCCTAGCCTCCCTGTGCTTGTGCAGGTCGTTTTTTAGGCAGTGAATATGATAAGCTCGCTGGTTGTTTATTCGGCAAAATCAGAGCGGCGGATCGGGCAACACAGCCGGTGTTATTGCTGGCGAATTAATCTGCCAGCGGCTGAGTAATTTATTTCGTTGCAGAGACTCGTCTTTTCCAAAAAAGTCGATATAAAGTGGGGTGCCATGCCAAATCGGGTTTGTGTACTGGGGTAGGGGACATATTGAATGTGCCACTATACCGCTTACAGGCTCGCAGTATGGTCAATAAAAGGTCAAGGCGCGAGGATGTGGTTTGCACTCTCCGTTGCTGGTGGCCGTTTTCAGCAACATGATGCGGCCAGCCATGGCTCCGCGTCGGAAGGGATTGGCAATGCGGCGTCATCTGTTCACCTGGTTAGGCCCGTTATGTAGCTTGTTGTTGTTGGGGGCGGCGTTGACCGTTCTCTATCGTTTGACTCACCTCTGGCACTGGCACGATATCCGGCTGGCCATCTGGTCTTTACCGATGCCGTTGCTGGGTGGCGCTCTGCTGTTGACCTTGCTCAGCTATGCCTGTCTCTGCTGCTACGACATGCTGGCGGTGCATGCTCTCGGCAAGCGCCTGCCCTGGCAGCAGGTCGGAGTGACCTCCTTCATCGCCTACACCTTCTCCAATACACTGGGATTTGCTCTGCTGACCGGCTCGTCGGTGCGTTACCGGATCTACTCTTCACTCGGACTTGGTACGGGAGAGGTGGCTCGGGTCATCGTCTTCTGCTCCGTCACCTTCTTCCTGGGCCTGCTGGCCTGGGGGGGCAGTGCCCTGCTGATGGGAGAGGCTTCCACTTTGTTGCCTGGCTGGCCGCTGTGGGCCGATCAGCTGCTAAATCTGGCGGGTGGATTGGCGCTACTGGTCGTGTTGGCCTACCTGTTCTGGCCAAAACCGGCGCTTGCCTGGCGCGGGCACCTGCTGGTACTGCCGGTATTCAGAACCCGGCTGCTGCAACTGCTGGTGGCGCTGCTGGACTGGATGGCGGCCGCAGCCGTGCTCTACGTGCTGCTGCCGGCGGACAGCGTCTCCTATCCGGTGCTGCTCAGTGCCTTCGTGCTGGCCAGCTTCCTCGGGGTGCTGGCCCACGTGCCTGGCGGGATAGGGGTCTTTGAGGCGAGCATGAGTCTGCTGCTCGCCAAGTACTTGCCGGTGGACAAGCTGCTGGCCTCTTTGCTGCTCTATCGCTGCATCTATTATGTGCTGCCCTTCCTGTGCGCCCTGCTGTTGTTCACCAGCCAGGAGCTGCTGCAGCAGAAGGCGCGCTGGAACCGATTGCAAGGCATCATGACGGCGGTGCGCGAGTTCCTGCCAGCGTTGATAAGCCTGGGCGCCTTTGCGGCCGGCAGCCTGCTGCTTTGCTCGGGAATGATCCCCACCATGCGCGGGCGCATCGAGATGTTTCTGCAGGTATTGCCGCTGCATCTGCTGGAGCTCTCCCACGTGCTCGGCAGTGTCAGCGGCGTGTTGTTGATCCTGCTGGCGCGCAGTCTTTACCGGCGTCATGATGCGGCGTTTCGCATCACCCAGTTGCTGTTGGCGCTGGGGATGGTGTTCTCCCTGCTCAAGGGGTTTGACTGGGAGTCAGCCCTGTTGCTGGGGCTCTTTTTGCTCATCATCACCCCCTGTCGCGCCCTGTTTTACCGCAAGGGCTCCCTGCTCCATGCCCAATTCACCCCGGGCTGGCTCATCTCGGTGGGGGCCGTGCTGCTGGGAGCCATGTGGCTGCTGCTCTTCTCCTACCGGCAGGTGCAGTATGACCATGCCCTCTGGTTCCATTTCTCGCCCCATGGCGCGGCATCCCGTGGTCTGCGGGCCATGGGCAGCGTGGTGGCCGTGCTGGCCGTAGTCGGGGTGGCCCAGCTGTTGGCGCCGCTGCGGGTCTCCGGGCGCAAACCCGAGCAGGAGGAGCTGGCCCGCGCCCATGCGCTGGTGGTGCGCGAGGGGGGCGGCCATGGCTACCTGGCCCAGCTTGGCGACAAGTCGCTGCTGTTTCACCCCGGCGGCGCGGCGTTTCTCATGTATGGCATTGAAGGGAACGGCTGGATCGTGATGGGGGATCCCATTGGCCAGCCGGAGCTTATCGAGGAGCTGCTGTGGCAGTTCCGCGAGCTGTGCGATCAGCACGATGCCAGCCCTGTGTTCTATCAGGTGTCGGCTCGCTACCTGCCGCTCTATCTCGAGCTGGGACTGATCCCGTTCAAGCTGGGGGAGGAGGCCATCGTCGATCTGCCGGCCTTCGATCTGGCCGGCAGTCGGCTGCGCAACCTGCGTCAGAGTCATGCCAAGGGCAAGCGGGAGGGGTTGTCATTCGAGGTGGTGGCGGCAGATCAGGTACCGGCGCTGCTACCCAGGTTGAAGGAGGTCTCCGATACCTGGCTGCAGAGCAAGCAGGGCAAGGAGAAGGGCTTCTCGGTGGGCAGCTTCGAGCCGGCATACCTCAGCTTGAGCCCGGCGGCGCTGGTGCGGCACAGTGGGCAGATCGTCGGGTTTGCCAATCTTTGGGTCAGCGAGAACAAGGAGAGCCTTTCCATTGATCTGATGCGCTACAGCCTAGATACGGGCACGGCACCCATCATGGACTTCCTGTTCGTCGAGCTGCTGTTGTGGGGCAAGGCCGAGGGCTATGCCAGTTTCAACCTCGGCATGGCGCCCATGTCCGGCTTCAACGATCACCCCCTCAGTGGCTACTGGACTCGGCTTGGCAATACCATCTTTACCCGTGGCAGCCGTTTCTACAATTTTCAGGGGCTCAGACGCTACAAGGAGAAGTTCTCCCCGCGCTGGGAACCTCGCTATCTACTTTGCACCAGCAAGCTGGTATTGCCCAGAACCCTGACCAACTTGATTTCCCTGATAAGCCGAGGCCCGTTTGGGCTGATAAAAAAATAGGAGTCGGCCATGAGAGCCCTGTTATTGCTGCTGGCGTGCTGTGCATTTCCGCTCTTTGCCGCGTCGGTGAAAAACGATCTGAGTCTGGTGGAGTTGCCGGTGGCGCAAGCCTCGTCGGCACCCATGGTGGTGTTTCTCAGCGGGGATGGTGGCTGGGCGGCGCTCGACAAGGGGTTGAGTGCCCAGTTTCAACTGCACGGCATGCCGGTGGTCGGCTGGAGCTCGCTCACTTACTACTGGAAGAAGAAGAACCCACAGCAGGTGACCGCCGATCTGGTGCGCGTGCTGGAGGATTACCAGTCTCGCTGGGGACGCCAGCGCTGGCTGCTGGTGGGTTTCTCCTTTGGTGCAGAGATAGTGCCCTTCGTCATCAACCGGCTGCCTGAGCCCTATCGCAAGAGCCTGATAGGTGCCGTGATGCTCTCCCCCTCGACTGCTTCCGACTTTGAGATCCATGTCAGTGACATGGTGGTGCACGACAAGGCGGGGAGTTACCCGACCCAGCCCGAGGTCAATGCCATCCACTCCTTGCCCATGCTATGCGTGCAGGGGGCGGACGACGATTCGCCCGTGCGGCTCTGCCCCCGTCTGCAGCAGCCCAACGTGACCACTGTGACCCTGCCGGGATCGCATCATTTCGAGGATGACTATCCTGTGCTGTTCAAGACCATTTCCAGCCACCTCTCCTTGCAGTAGAGATCATGTGGGTGTTGCTCAAACAGAGGTAGCGGTGCGTGGCATGGTCGGGCATCGTTGTCGCGATGGCCGTTAATCACTGTGTTTATGCCGATCGCTGACCAAGCCCTGGCAGCTCAAGTCGCTGGGGCAGACCTTCGGCCTCGCCTGCTTCATTGATGCTGAGAATGACAAGGCCACCCCACGGGGTGGCCTTGTCGCTTTAAAGGGCGTCTGACGCGTCAGCGCAGCAGGGATGAACCCTTTACCGGCATTATTTGGCGGGGGCCAGCTCGATCCCCTTGTCGTTGTACATGGCCCGATCGGCGTGGATCAACCACTGCTCGGCGCGCCAACCTGACTGATACTGACTGATCCCGACACTGATGCCGACTACCAGCAGATGCTCGTCGACCTGAAATGGCTGGGCCATGGCCATCCTGATCACCTCGGCGATGATCTCGGCTTCGTCCAGATCCTGATCGGGCAGCAAGAGCACGAACTCGTCACCGGCCAGCCTGGCGAAGAAGTGCTGGTGGTGGAGGCTGCGGGTGATCCGTTCCGCCAGCTGGCAGAGGATGGCGTCTCCGTGGCTGTGGCCAAAGCCGTCGTTGACCTGTTTGAAGTTGTTGAGGTCGCAAAACAGCAGGCAACCGGGATTGGGGCTCATTATCTGCGCCTCCAGCCGCTCCATCAGGCTCAGGCGGTTGGGCAGGCCGGTGAGGGGATCTCGTCGTGCCAGCTGCAATATCTCCTCTTCCCGCTGTTGACGCAGAGCAATCTCGCGATTGAGGCGCTTGTTGCACACCAGCAGGTAGACAGCCAGCAGCAGGATCAGCGCGCAAGCCGCCAGACTCAGCAAAAACCAGGGGCGCCAGAAGACCCATTGCTCGGAGGGAGCCTGATAGAGAAAGTCAGTCAGCGGCACCGGCTTCGGTATGAGGCCGATCTCGGCCAGCTGCTGCATGATGTGGGTGAAGCGATCCGGGTTCATATACCCGATCTCCACATAAAGCGGCTGGATCATCTCCTTGCTCACTTGCAGCTCGTACTCCATGTGGGCCTGACTGCGGTTGACGCCGTACGCCTTGCGCAGCAGGGCAATGGCCTCCTGGGGGTGGTCGAGGGCATAGCGCCACCCTTCGAGACTGGCGGCGCGAAAACGCGCCACCCGGTCCGGGTGGGCCTGATCCTGCGCCTGGGTGGTGAACAGTATGTCGCTGTAGAAGTCGATGCCGTAATTGCGCGGGTTGATGACGGAGACGGGAATGCCGCGTTCTTCCAGATAGAAGGGCTCGTTGCTGAGGTAGGCGTTGAAGATATCGACCCGACCCTCGATGAGATCCTCGATATTGACCGAGGTCTGGACCGGGGTGAGCTGGCGCTCATTGAGGCCCTGATAGTAAAGGGTGGCCAGCAACTCGGCATCCTGATGGGCGGAAAACATCATGATCCGTTTGCCACGCATGCCATCAACGGTGAGAATGCCGCTGTCACGGCGGGCCAGGAAGATGGACGGGGAGTGCTGAAAGACGCAGGCGAGCGCCAGCAAGGGCGTGCCCTTGGCATAGGAGGTCAGCACCTCGGTGTTGCCCACGCCAAAGTCGGCGCGACCGCTTTGCACCTCTTCCACCGGGCTTATCCCCTTGCCACCGGGCCTTATCTCCACGTCCAGTCCGGCCCTGGCATAGAAGCCCTTGGCCTTGGCCATGTGGTAGCCAACAAACTGGGGCTGGTGCAGCCAGCGCAGCTGAAGCACCACATGTTCCGGCGCTTCAAGCGGGGATTCGCTGGCCCGTAGGGGAATAGCGTAACTGACACCAATCAGCAGCAACCAAAGCAAGCATCTCTTCATCCGTGCGAGTCTTGTTCTGAGTGTTCATGGGGCGTGACCCCTTGAGAGGGTCATATTCTTGTAATGAAACACATTCTAAAGGGTTATTGATGTACCGGATACTAGTGCAGCACAAAGATTTCATGGTGATCAACAAGGGGCCCGGCCTTGGCATGCACGACGAGACCGACGAGTCCGGTCTGCTCAATCCGGGCCTGGTCAGTCGGGTCAAGGCCGACACCGGGTTGGTCCTCTATCCCGTCCATCGGCTCGACAAAATGACCTCCGGGCTGGTGTTGCTGGCGCGTACTACGACGGCAAACCGGGCGCTCAGCATGGCGTTTGCGGATCGACAGGTGAGCAAGCAGTATCTGGCCCTCTCCGATCGCAAGCCCAAGAAGAAGCAGGGCTGGGTCAAGGGGGACATGCAAAAAGGGCGGGGCGGCAGCTGGATGCTGGCGCGCAGCCTGGACAACCCCGCCATCAGCTGGTTTGACTCGGTGCCGGTGCGCGAGGGCTTGCGGCTCTACCGCATCAAGCCCCAGACCGGCAAGACCCACCAGATCCGGGTTGCCCTCAAAAGCATAGGGGCACCCATTCTGGGGGATGAGCGCTACGGCGGCACGGCGGCCGATCGCGGCTACCTGCACGCCTGGCGTCTGAGTTTCACCCTGGCAGACGAAGCATTCGATTTTATCTGTCCTCCCGATGAGGGTGAGATGTTTCTTACCCCCGAGCTCGATGCCGCCATCGCGGGATTGAGCGAATGAGCGGCGCTCAGGCGCTGCCGGAGAACCCGGTGCCCGCCAGCGGCTGGATCCTGGCGGATTTTGACGACACCCTGGCCCCGGGCGACAGCCACGCCGGCCTGCTGCGTTACATACTCAGGCGCCGCCTCTGGCCACTCTTGCTGCTGCCGGTGATCGCGCTGGGTGGCCTGGTGTACCTTGTACCCAGCCAGCGCCGGCGGGGGATTTCGCTGATCTGGTGGGCCATCACCCTGGGGCTCTCGCCCCTTGGCTGGCGCAAGCTGGTGCGGGCCTATTGCCGCACCCGGCCCGGCCTGTTTCGCGAGGCGCGCGCCTTGCTGGCGGACGTGCACGAGCGCTGCTGGGTGATCTCCGCCAGCCCCCGCGCTCTGGTGCGGGGCCAGCTCTATCAGCAACTGCCCGGCACGCTGCCCCATCGCACCCTGGGCTCGCGGATGCACTACCGCTGTGGTGGCCTGATGCCGCGTTTTTACTGCCACGGCCAGCACAAGATCCTGCCCGAGATCCGCGCCCTCGCAGCGGTACTCAGCTTGAGCGACAGCCTGCACGATCTGCCGCTGCTGGCGCTGGGGGCACAGGCCTGGCTCATCAATCCCACCCCGAGTCGCCTGCAAAAAGCGCAGGCGCACTTGCCCCGCATAGTGCCCAAACAGTGGCGGCTGTAAGGGAAAGCTGACAGTCTGCCGGGTCGCCGTGGGGCGATCCGCAAGGCTGCGGCCTCAATGTCACAATCCATTTACATTTTTTGGGCGAGGGGACGGGGAAACTATCTGAAACCCCCCTCTTCTCTTCGGTCGCGCACCTGCTTCTAATGAAACAAGTTGTTAACAACGGACCAGTTGACGCAGTGACCGGCACTGACGGTGCGCCGCTGCGTCAACCCGCTTTAACCACTTTCAGTCATCAGCACATTGCAAGGAGCGCATCATGACGACCACTTCCTCTTCCCGTTCCCACACCATCAATCCCCTTGGCACCGATGGTTTCGAATTCGTCGAGTACACGGCGCCGGATGCCAGAGGCATAGCCGCCCTCAAGGCGTTGTTTGTCTCGCTCGGGTTCGCCGAGGTGGCACAACACAAGCACAAGCAGTGCTGGCTCTACCGTCAGGGTGACATCAACTTCGTGGTCAACGCCGAGCCCCACTCCCAGGCGGAGCAGTTCGCCAGCCTGCACGGGCCGAGCGTCTGCGGCATGGCGTTTCGGGTGGTGGATGCGGGCAAGGCTCAGCAATTTGCCATCACCAAGGGAGCCAAGCCCTTCATCGGCAAGATAGGGCCCATGGAGCTCAACATCCCCGCCATCTACGGCATAGGCGAGAGTACGCTGTCGTTTGTGGACCGCTACGGCGACAAGGGCTCCATCTATGACGTGGATTTCGTCTTCTACCCGGACTGGCAGGCGCGCATGGCCGAGGTGGATGCGGGGCTTTACGAGATAGATCACCTGACCCACAACGTTCAGCGCGGCAACATGGATGTCTGGTCCAACTTCTATGAGCGGATCGGCAACTTCCGGGAAATTCGCTACTTCGACATCGAAGGCAAGCTGACCGGCCTGCATTCCCGTGCCATGACGGCTCCCTGCGGCAAAATTCGCATCCCCATCAACGAATCCTCCGATGACAAGTCCCAGATCGAGGAGTACCTGCGTCAGTACAAGGGGGAGGGGATCCAGCACATAGCCCTGGCCTCCAGCGACATCTACCAGACCATACGCACTCTGCGTGGCCGTGGCACCGGCTTTATGCCGACGCCGGATACCTACTACGAGAAGGTCAACAGCCGGGTCGAGGGCCATCAGGAGGATCTGGAGGCGCTGAAAGCGTTGCGGATCCTGATCGACGGCTCGCCGACGAAAGATGGCATCCTGTTGCAGATCTTCACCGACACCGTCATAGGCCCGGTGTTCTTCGAGATCATCCAGCGCAAGGGCAACGAGGGGTTCGGCGAGGGCAACTTCCAGGCATTGTTCGAATCCATTGAACTGGACCAGATCCGCCGTGGCGTCTTGAGCGGAGAGCCCAGCGATGCGTAACGGGATCCGACTTCATCGAACCGTGCTTCATTCATGCGAGGTATTTGGCGATGCGTAACTGGATAGGCTTTCCCCATCGGGAGGGGACCCACTCCCGCCAGGCTCATGCCGATCTGCCGGAGCAGGCCATCTATGAGCGCGAACTGGGGCGGGCCGGTTTCTTCGGCCCCGCCACCCACATGCACCACAAGCACGCTCCCACCGACTGGACCAACTGGGAGGGGCCGCTGCGGCCGAGGGCATTTGACTTGAACGGTCTGCAGGAGGAGGTGAGTTCCCTCTCCCCCTGGGTGATGCCGGATATTCTGCACAATGCCCACTGCCGCTACCGGATGTGGCGCCTGCAGGAGGCGATGCCGTTTCTGGTGCGCAACGCCGATGGCGACGAGCTGCTGTTCATCCACGAGGGCAGTGGCGAGTTTTATTGCGACTACGGCCACCTGACCTTGCGGGATGGCGACTATGTGGTGATCCCCCGTGGCACCATGTGGCGCATCGAACCCACGGCGCCCCTGTTCATCCTGATGATAGAGGCGACCAACGACAGCTATCAGCTGCCGGACAAGGGGCTGGTGGGCAATCACGCCATCTTCGATCCGGCGGCGCTGGATGTACCCGCCATAGACCCGGCCTTTTTGGCCCAGCAGGATGAGAATCCCTGGTCGCTGCAGGTCAAGCGTCACAACCAGGTCTCCGTCATCACCTGGCCCTTCAATCCGCTGGATGCGCTGGGTTGGCACGGGGACTTGTGCGTGGTGCGCCTCAACTGGCGCGACATTCGCCCGCTGATGAGCCACCGCTACCACTTGCCGCCCTCGGCTCACTCTACCTTCGTGGCGAGCCGGTTCGTCGTCTGCACCTTTGTGCCGCGCCCCATAGAGAGCGACCCCGGCGCCCTCAAGGTGCCCTTCTATCACAGCAATGACGACTACGACGAGGTGCTCTTCTACCACGCCGGGGACTTCTTCAGCCGGGACAATATCGAGCGGGGCATGGTCACCTTCCACCCCGCCGGTTTCACCCACGGCCCCCATCCCAAGGCGTTTGCGGCGGGACAGGCCTATGCCAAGAAGTTCACCGACGAGGTGGCCGTGATGCTGGATACCCGCGATGCGCTGAACATTGGCAGCTTGTGCGAAGGGGTGGAGAACCCGCGCTACGTCACCAGCTGGCAGCGCCCGGATCTCATGACTACCACCGGCAAATAAGGATTTTTATGAAACTTGCAACCTTGAACAACGGCAAGCGCGATGGCGCTCTGGTAGTGGTCAGTCGGGATTTGAGCCGTGCGGTGCGGGTGGCGTCCATCGCCCCCACCCTGCAGGCGGCCCTCGATGAGTGGGCCGAGACCGAGCCCAAACTGGCCGCCATCTATCAGACCCTCAACGATGGCACCTGTGCCGATGCCTTCCCGTTTGATGAGAGTGAGTGTCTCTCGCCCTTGCCCCGTGCCTACCAGTGGGCCGACGGCAGCGCCTACGTCAACCATGTGGAGCTGGTGCGCAAGGCCCGTGGCGCCGAGATGCCGGAAAGCTTCTGGCACGATCCCCTGATCTACCAGGGCGGCTCGGATTGCTTCCTGGCCCCCCGCAGCCTCATAGTGATGGGGTCAGAGGAGTGGGGCATCGATTTCGAGTCGGAGGTGGCCATCATCACGGATGACGTGCCCATGGGAACGAGCCCGCAGGCTGCTGTCGCCCACGTCAAGTTGCTGATGCTGGTGAACGACGTGAGCCTGCGCAACCTGATCCCCGGCGAGCTTGCCAAGGGTTTTGGCTTCTTCCAGTCCAAACCGTCGAGCGCCTTCTCGCCGGTGGCCATCACCCCGGACGAGCTGGGGAGCGACTGGCAGGAGGGCAAGGTGCATCTGCCGCTGGAAACTTATCTCAACGGCGCCCTGTTCGGTGCCCCCAATGCCGGGGTGGACATGACCTTCAACTTCCATGAGCTGGTCGCCCATGCCGCCAAAACCCGGCCGCTCGGGGCGGGCTGCATCATAGGCTCGGGGACCGTCTCCAACTATGACCGCAGTGCCGGATCCTCCTGCCTCGCCGAGCTGCGCATGTTGGAAATTATCGAGTCAGGTCAAGCCACTACACCCTTTCTGCGCTTTGGTGATACAGTGTCCATCGCGATGCAGGATCGCAACGGGATGAGTCTGTTTGGCACCATTTTGCAAAAAGTCACGCAACAGGATGTCAGCCAGATGACGTGAAGGAGCCAGTGCGGGCACAGGGCCGACTGGTGAACGGCAGGTGCCCTTGCACCTGCCAACACAGGGACAGATTATGTTGCAGTTGTTTGGATATTGGCGTTCATCGGCAAGCTATCGGGTGCGGATCGTGATGCAGCTCAAGGGGCTCGATTACGAGCATCACCCGGTCAACCTGCGGCAGGGCGAGCAGCGCGAGAAGGCCTATCATCGCATCAATCCCCAGGGGCTGGTGCCCTTTCTCATCGACGGGGATGTGCAGTTTGGTCAGTCGGTTGCCATCATGGAGTACCTCGACGAGACCTATCCCGCCTATCCGCTGATGCCCTCGGCCGCCCAGGCGCGAGCCAGGGTGCGCCAGATAGTCAACATGATCGCCTGCGACACGCACCCGCTCGACAACCTGCGGGTGCTCAACTATCTGGAGCAGGAGCTGGGGCTGGGCAAGGCGCAGCGTGATGCCTGGTATCGCCACTGGATTGACGAAACCTTCAGGGTGCTCGAGCCTTTGCTGATGACCACGGCCGGCGTCTATTGCGTCGGCAACGAGGTGACCTTGGCCGACTGCATGCTGGTGCCCCAGGTCTACAACGCCCGCCGCTACGACATGACCCTGGATGAGTACCCCACCATCGCCCGCATCGTCGCCAACTGCGAGCAACTGCAGGCCTTTATCAAGGCCGCCCCGGAGCTGCAGCCGGATGCGCAGGTCTGATAGCGGGCTGACTCATTCTCACGACTGACATTGCGAGTCAATTGTCCCGCCTCGTTGCCAACGGTGCGTGACAATTGTGGCATGGGATGCGATGGGGCAACTCAGCTGGATTCTGATGGTGATTGGAAGAAGGCGATAAACTTGCCGAATTTCGCCTCGTCGTAGCTCTTTCCCTTCTCCAGCAGCCCGGTGTTGAAAGACTCCAGCAGCTTGCCTTTGGCATCCAGTACGTAGAAGTGGGGCACCCCAAGGTACTCGGGGTAGCGCTTCAGGAAGGGCTCGTTCTTGTTCGCCTTGCTGACGTTCACCTTGACCACCACAAAGGTCTGGTTGAACTGACTGGCAAGGGCTCGTTCCCGGTCCAGGAAGTGGTTCATCTCCTGGCACCAGCTGCACCATTCACCGCCCACCAGCAGCAGGACCTTCTTGCCCTCGCTCTGCGCCTTGGCGGTGGCGGCGGCCAGATCCTGCGCCGGATCCCGCCGCTCGTCATACCCCTGGCTGTAATCGGGCAGTGTGCTGGCCCAGAGATGGCCGGCGCTGTACGCCTCGCCATGGAACAGGGCCGTGCCAAGCAGCAGCGGCAATAGCAGTCGCTTCATCCTTTTCTCCTTGTGTTGTTGTTCGTTGCTTCCAAGCAGCAACAATGTGACACGAGCGAGCCCCTTCGCCAAGCGGCAAGAGTGGCAGGGCATATGCAAAAAATGGGAATGATGGGTCAGAAAGGTGCCTTTGTCGGTGTGGCCGTATTGGCCGCTGGCTGCTTCAGGGAATGAAATGAGGAGAGTGGAATACAGAGCCTGTCCCTTGGGATATTGATCGGGAAAACGGCGAATAATAAGCGGCCGTCATGTGCACGCTGGTATTCAGCACCATGGAAAATAATACCCGTCACGCTGGCGATAAAGGTGGATTTCATATCTCTGTATATTTTACCGAACCCATATATAAAATATTGTTTTGCTGAAGTTCCATCTGTGTTGGTGATACAGCTGTGGTTCAGCTCACTCCTTGGTGAGCGCTGGGAAGTGTCATGTTTGTGCTGTGTTGGCTGTTCATGCTGACACTTTAAATTGATATTTAATATATTTTTGGTGTTTTGAGCCTGTTATCACGTTTGTGATAGTCGATAAAACCTAACATCGTCGCACCCATAATAGATGCGAGCTGGTTGCGTATCGAGAATTAACCTTCCTTTGAAAATTGTCATGGGCATAAACAGTTAGCAGTATTGATAACCCGTCGACATGGCTCATGGTATTCAGGTTTATCAAGCGTGTCACCCTGTCAGCTATATCCATCGCTAGATGGGAAAGGGGTAT
This sequence comes from Aeromonas enterica, assembly GCF_054052465.1. Lineage (NCBI taxonomy): Bacteria > Pseudomonadati > Pseudomonadota > Gammaproteobacteria > Aeromonadales > Aeromonadaceae > Aeromonas > Aeromonas enterica. The sequence continues at coordinate 42,876 of NZ_JBSTYL010000022.1, forward strand.
TTCACGTTAATTTTGCAACAAGGAGATATCATGCATTCCTTCAAGAAGTGCGTCGTTGCACTCTCCATCAACCTTGCTCTCTTCTCGTCGGCGTTCGCCTGTACCACCCTGCTGGTTGGCAGCGAGGCCAGCTCCGATGGCTCCATGATGGTGGCCCGCAGCGCCGACAGCGATGCGCTGAAAGCCCAGCATTTCGTGATTCATCCGGCGAAACAGGGGCAGAGCGGTGTGCACAGCTCCAAGGCCCACAACGGCGCCAATGATTTTAGCTACCCCTTGCCGAAAAACTCCCTGCGTTACACCACGGTGCCGGACTGGAAGACCCAGCTGCACGGCGCCACAGGTTTCAACGAGAAGAGGGTGGGGGTGAGCGGCACCGAGTCCATTTTCGCCTCGCCCGAGGCGCTCGCCTTCGATCCCTATGTCGAGGATAAGGGGATCACCGAGGACGATATTCCCGATGTGCTGCTGTCGCGTACCACCTCGGCCCGCGAGGCGGTCGCCCTGCTGGGCAACATCATAGAGACCCTGGGGGCGGGGGAGGGGTTTGGCGTCGCCGTGGTGGATGACAACGAGCTCTGGTATCTGGAGACAGCCACCGGTCACCACTGGATGGCGCAGCGTCTGCCCAAGGACCAGTATTTTGCTTCTGGCAATCAGGGTCGCCTGCAGCAGTACGATCCCAAGAGTGCCGACATGATGGGCTCGAAAAATCTGGTCGAGTTTGCCACCGAGAAGGGGCTCTACCAGCCACAAAAGGATGGGACGTTCAATTTCTCGAAAGCCTATACCCGTGACGATGAACGGGATCGTACCTATAACGATCCCCGGGTCTGGACCATACAGCAGATGTTCAACCCCTCGCTCAAGCAGGCGGTGGAGGCCGGTCGCCAATTCCCGGTCACCCTGATCCCCGAGAAGAAGATGACCCTGGAGGAGGTCAAGGCGGTGCTGCGCAATCACTATGACGACACCGAGCACGACCCTTACGGCAAGGGGTTGAACGGCCAGGAGCCGTGGCGCCCCATCAGCGTGTTTCGCACCTACGAGGCCCATGTGATGCAAGTGCGCCCCTGGATGCCGCGTGAAGTGGGGGAGGTGACCTATGTGGGCCTCGGCATGGCGGACTTGACCGCCTTCGTTCCCTACTACAGCGGTCTGGAGGCCTATCCGGCCCACTATGCCCTGGGCAGCGACAAGGCGGACAGCGACTCCATCTACTGGAAATATCGCAAACTGCAGACCCTGGTGATGACGGATTACCCCAAGTTGGCGCCCATGGTGAAGCAGGCTTACCAGAGCTGGGAGGCGAAGATCGCCAACGAGCAGAAAGAGATGGAAGCCAGCTATCTGAAAACGGTCAAAACAGACAAGGCCGCCGCCAACCGTATGCTCAACGACTTCAATCTGCGGGTGATGAAGGATGCCGAAACGCTGACCGACGATCTGACCAATCAGGTCTTCACGGTGCGCACTCAGGATATTCAGGCCGATATCTTCTTTGCCAACAAGGCGAAAAAGGATTGATGCCGCTCAACGCGGCAACATCGGCCAGCTGAGCTGACGAGCGCCATCGCCATGGCCAAAAAATAAAAGCCCCTCGCGAGGGGCTTTGTTGTTGGCTGGTTGGCCAGGATATCCGTCAGCGGATCAGTAACTCTGCTGGTGAACGTCCATCACGGCGCGACCGGATGGATCGGCCATCTCCTTGAACTTGGCATCCCACTCCAATGCGGTCGGAGTGGAGCAGGCGACCGACTTGCCGTAAGGCACGGTACGGGCGGCGGACTCCAGCGGGAAGTGCTCGTCAAAGATGGCGCGGTAGTAGTAGGCCTCCTTGGTGAGCGGGGTGTTGACGGGGAAGCGGAACGCCGCCGCCTCGAACATCTGATCCGTCACTTCGGTCTCGACCATGGCCTTCAGGCTGTCAATCCAGGAGTAGCCCACACCGTCGGAGAACTGCTCCTTCTGACGCCATGCCACCTCGTGGGGCAGCAGCTCCTCGAAGGCTTCCCGCAGGATGTGCTTCTCGATCTTGCCGTTGCCGCACATCTTGTCGGCGGGCTGCAGGCGCATCGCCACGTCCATGAACTCCTTGTCGAGGAAAGGCACGCGACCCTCCACGCCCCAGGCGGCCATCGACTTGTTGGCACGCAGGCAGTCATAGAGGTGCAAAGAGGCGAGCTTGCGCACGTTCTCCTCGTGGAACTCGCGGGCGTTGGGGGCCTTGTGGAAGTAGAGGTAGCCGCCGAACAGCTCATCCGACCCCTCGCCGGAGAGCACCATCTTGATGCCCATCGCCTTGATGTAGCGGGCCATCAGATACATGGGGGTGGAGGCACGTATGGTGGTGACGTCATAGGTCTCGAGGTGATAGATGACGTCCCGCAGGGCATCCAGCCCTTCCTGCACGGTGAAGTGGATCTGGTGGTGTATGGTGCCGAGGTGATCGGCCACCTTGCGGGCGGCGGCGAGATCCGGCGAGCCTTCCAGGCCGACGGCGAAGGAGTGCAGCTGGGGCCACCAGGCTTCGCTCTTGCCATCGTCCTCTACCCGGCGGGCGGCATAGAGCTTGGTGATGGCGGAGATGACGGAGGAATCGAGCCCGCCGGAGAGCAGCACGCCGTAGGGCACGTCACACATCAGCTGGCGCTTGACCGCCGCTTCCAGGGCCGCCTTCAGCTCGGCCTTGTCGCTGACGTTGTGCTCGACCGCGCCGTACTCCATCCAGTCGCGTTTGTACCACTGCTTGAGCTCGCCATCCTTGCTCCAGAGGTAATGTCCGGGCGGGAAGGTCTCGACGCTCTTGCACACCGGCACCAGGGCCTTCATCTCGGAGGCGACATAGAAGTTACCGTGCTCGTCGCGGCCGGTATAGAGGGGGATGATCCCCATGTGGTCGCGGCCAATCAGGTAGGCATCCTGCTCGGCATCATAGAGGATGAAGGCGAAGATGCCGTTGAGATCGTCCAGGAAGGCGGGGCCCTTCTCCTTGTAGAGGGCGAGCAGCACCTCGCAGTCGGAGTGGGTCTGGAACTTGAAGTCGACCTTGAGGTGCTTCTCGAGTTCCTTGTGGTTGTAGATCTCGCCGTTGACGGCCAATACGTGAGTGCGCTCGGGGTTGTAGAGCGGCTGGGCGCCATTGCCCGGATCGACGATGGCCAGGCGCTCGTGCACCAGGATGGCCTTGTCGGAGCTGTAGACGCCGGACCAGTCAGGCCCGCGGTGACGCAGTCGCTTGGACATCTCCAGCGCCGATTTGCGCAAGGTGGCGGAGTCGGTCTTGATGTCCAGAATGCCGAAAATAGAACACATTGGCGGTAATCCTCTTGATTTTTATATGAGCCCCCCACGTTCGGGCTCGAAATTCCATTTACATTCCTCGCCAATCACAATGCCTAGCGCAAAAACCTTTTGCAAGCGGGAAAACCGCACAAAATCATGCCGCCAACGTCAAGTCGGCGGGTGAGAATGGTGTCGACAAAGAGGGGCTTGCTTGACGTGCGCGTCAGGTCGCGGCGGGTTCGAAGATCACATAGAGCTTGCGGCAGGCCACCAGGGTCTCCCACTCGCCGACGAAGCCCGCCGGGATGACGAACTGATCCCCCGGCTTGAGGTGCAGCTCGCCCCCCTGGCCGTCGTGGATCCGCGCCTCGCCCTCCAGCAACTGGCAGTATTCGTGCTCTGTGTAGCGCACGGCCCAGCGCCCCTGCTCGCAGGCCCAGAAGCCCACGTGAAACTGCTGGCTGGGGTCCGAATAGTGGTTCCAGAGGGTCTGGCTCGGGTTGCCCGCCCTGATGCGCTCGGCAGGGGGTATCAGCGGGGCAGGGGCGGCTTGGTGGCTATTCAGCAGGATCCAGTCGTTGAGGGTCTTCATGGGGCCTCCTTGGCTATGTCAGATATAAAAGCGGGGCCATCCTGGTCCCGCGTTTGTTCGTTTTATTAAACGCAGTTGCGCATAACTTAAACGATGCGTCTCAGCTTGCCAAGCGCCGTCAGCGTGGCTGCAACCGCTTGATGACATGGCGGGCGAAGCCGCTGCCCGCCTCGTCGTAGACGTTGAACACCGCATCCACCCCCTGTTCGCGCAGGGAGGCGATGTCATCCTCGAAGCGGACGATGGCCGCTATCTTGCCGGCAAAGCCATGGCTGCGCAGCTTCTCGATGGCGTAGAGGTTGCCCGAGTGGTGGGGCATGGCCAGCAGCACCAGGTTGACCTGGTTGGAGAGCAGCACCTTGTCCCAGAAGTCGGTATCGGTGGCGTCTCCCTCGATGACGTTCATCCCCTGGGCGCGCAGGGTGGGCAGCTTCTCGCTGTCGTTCTCCACCCCGAGGATCACTGTGCCGTACTTGTTCTCCAGCTCGAAGTAGGCCCCCTGGCCGATGCGGCCCATGCCGAGGATGATCACCTCGGCATCGCCGAGTTCGATGGGCCTGTCCTCCGGATGCAGGGTGTTGGCCTGCATGCCGCGCAGCCAGCTGCCGAGTCTGTGGTAGATCCGCTCGCTCTGGCTGTTGAGCGGCGCCGAGATCATGAAGCTTGCCGCCAGCGCCAGTGACAGGGCGACCAGCCACTCGTGGGAGATCCACCCCGCCTTGGCGGCGATGGCGGCCACAATGAGGCCAAACTCCGAGAAGTTGGTGAGCGCCAGGGTGGAGAGCAGGGCGGTACGCACCCGCAGGTGGGCGCCGCTGTAGACCAGGTAGTAGAGTGCGCTCTTGAGCGGCAGCGCCAGTACCAGTGCCAGCGCCAGCAGCATGGTATCGTGGGTCGGCAGGCCGTTGAGGCCTATGGTCAGGAAGAAGCAGACGAGGAAGAGATCCTTGAGGTTGAACAGCGCCTTGGCCAGCCCGGCGGCGGCCGGGTGGGAGGCCAGCATCATGCCGATGATGAGCGCCCCCAGATCGGGCTTGAGCCCCACCACCTCAAAACCGGCGGCGCCCACCACCAGCGCCAGAAAGATCCCGAACAGCACCTGCAGCTCGCCGTGGCCGGCCCGCTCCAGCAGCTTGAACAGCAAGGGGCGCAGCAGCGGCAAGCCGAGTACCCAGAGCGCCCAGATGCTGGGCCACTGGCCGCTGGAAAATGCCAGAAAGGCCACCGCAAACACATCCTGCATGACCAGTACCCCGATGGCGAGCCGGGCGTAGAGGGCATTCATGTCGCTGCGGTCCTCCAGCACCTTGACCGCAAAGACGGTGCTGGAGAAGGAGAGGGCAAAGCCGAGCAGCAGCGCCAGCTTCCAGTCCAGCGAGAGGGCCAGTGCGAGCCCCAGCCCCTTGCAGACCAGCAGGACCACGGTAAACAGCAGGGTGGAGAAGAGCAGGTGTACGCTGGTGGTGCCCCACACATCGCGCCGCATCAGGGTCTTGACGTTGAGCTTGAGGCCGATGGTGAACAGCAGCAGGGTGACCCCGAGATCGGCGACCTCGTTCAGTGCCAGGGTGTTGTGATAGCCCATGGCGTTGAGGAGGAAGCCGGCGGCCAGAAAGCCCAGCAGGGGTGGCAACCCTATGAGGTTGACCAGCATGCCGCAGCCGAAGGCCACGGCGATCATCATTGGTTCCATTGCGCGTCCTTCAGGGGCTGCGGGTCAGCCCCGGCTAGATGCTGGTGATGGCCTGACGACGGGCGTGGCGGTGCCATGCCCGGGCTGGCGATCAGACGATGTCTATGTCTACCACCGAGTCGAAGATGTGGTTCGGACGAAACGGCATGCGGTCGATGTCGGCTACCTTGCTCACCCCGGAGAGCACCAGCACGGTTTCGAGACCGGCCTGGAAGCCCGCCAGAATATCGGTGCGCAGGTTGTCGCCTATGATGACGGTGTCGTCGGAGTGGGCTTCCATCCGGTTGAGCGCCGCCCGTATGATCCAGGCACTCGGCTTGCCCACATAGAAGGGCTTCTTGCCGGTCATCCGCTCTATGGGGGCGCACAGGGCGCCGCAGGCGGGGTGCATCATGGGGCCATGGGTATCCGGGTTGGTGGCGATGAAGCGAGCCCCCTGATCCACGAACTTGGCACCCAGCTGCATCATGGTCCAGTTATAGTTGCGGGTCTCGCCCACCACCACGAAGTCGGGGTCTATGTCGGTGATGGTGAAACCGGCCTTGTAGAGCTCGTGGGTCAGCGCCCCTTCCCCAATCACATAGGCCTTCTTGCCATCCTGGCGTTTGAGAAAATCGGCGGTGCCCATGGCGGAGGTGTAAAAGCACTCTTCCGGTACCTCGATCCCGGCGGAGCGGAAGCGGTTTTGCAGATCTTTCTGGGTCTGGGCCGGGTAGTTGGTGAGGAACAAGAGCTTGCTGCCCTGCTCCAGCAGGCGATGGACGAAGCGGTCGGCACCGGGTACCAGATCGTTGTTGTGCAGGATGACGCCGTCGATGTCACAGATGACGTTTTTCTTCATGAGAACTCCTTGTGTAGGGCGCAAGAGGCGGCGGGAATCTGCGCCAACTCTCAAGATCTTCAAATAGTTATGTTGTTTTTGTGACGCCATTATAAGTCTGTTTGATGACAAGTCTCCCCCATAAACAGAGATAGGTGCACAATGAGCTGCAGAGGGGAGGGATCCGCTCTGCGAGTGGCAGATCCCGCGGTCTGTGTGTTGATGGAGCCGTCATCATGGATAACTTTATTGCCGGTTTGCCCAAGCTGGAGCTGCACCTGCATATCGAAGGTACGCTCGAGCCTGAGCTGATGTTTGCCCTGGCCAAACGCAACGGGGTGGCCTTGCCCTGGCCCGACGTGGCGAGCGTGCGCGCCGCCTATGACTTTGACTGCCTGCAAACTTTTCTCGATCTCTATTACCTTGGCGCCAGCGTGCTGGTGACCGAGCAGGATTTCTTCGACCTTACCTGGGCTTACCTTGAGCGCTGCGCCGCTGACAAGGTGGTGCACGTGGAGATCTTCTTCGATCCCCAGACCCACACCGCCCGCGGCATTCCCTTCGCCACCGTGCTGGGCGGCATCGAGCGGGCGCTGCAGACCGGGGAGCGGGAGCTGGGCATCAGCTGGCGGCTCATCATGAGCTTCTTGCGCCATCTGAGCGAGAAGGAAGCGTTTGCTACGTTGGCGGAAGCCGAGCCGTTCCTGTCGCGCATTCACGGCATCGGTCTCGACTCGGGGGAGAGGGGCAACCCGCCCACCAAATTTGCCCGGATTTTTGCCAAATGCCGCGAGCTGGGATTGCCGGTGGTGGCCCACGCCGGCGAAGAGGGGCCTGCCGAGTATATCTGGCAGGCGATCAACGAGCTGCAGGTATGCCGCATCGATCACGGAGTGCGCTCGGCAGAGGATCCCGAACTGCTGCGCTATCTGGCCGATACCCGGCTGCCGCTTACCGTCTGCCCCCTCTCCAACACCCGGCTCAAGGTGTTTGACTGCATGGCCCATCACAATGTGCTCACCCTGCTGGAACAGGGGCTCTGCGTCACCATCAACTCCGACGACCCCGCCTACTTCGGCGGTTACATGGCGGCCAACTTCCACGCCCTGGCCCATGACCTTGGCGCCAGCATGAATCAGCTCTGCCGCTTGTCGCTCAATGCCGTCGAGGCGAGCTGGCTCAGCCTGGCGGACAAGGCCCGGCTCACCCGGGAGATCAGGAGCTACGCCGGCTGTTGCGGGGTCGCCCTCTACTAGCCTCGTGCGGCCGGCTGTGTCGGCGACACAAAATAGCAGGCCCGCCAGTGATGGCGGGCCTGCTGTGTTTCAATGAGCTGATGTGCCGACAGGGGCCGCTGGCCGGAATCAGGCCGATTGCGGCTCGGTGGCCTCTTGATAGGTCGGATAGTCGGTCAGCCCCTGTTCGCCACCACCAAACAGGGTGGCCGGATCGTGGGGGGCGAACGGGTAGCCGTGGCGCAGCCGGTTCGGCAGATCCGGGTTGGCCACGAAGGGGCGACCAAAGCCAATCATGTCGGCCCAACCGGCCTGGAGGGCGGCCCGTGCTCGCTCGCCATCGTACTTGCCCGCATAGATGAGGGTGTTGGGGAAGGCGTCCCGCAGCCCCTGCTTGAAGTTTTCCGGCATCAGGGGGGCATCGTCCCAGTCCGCCTCGGCGATGTGCAAGTAGATAACGTTAAGTTCCCCCAGCAAGCGGGCCGCGGCCAGGTAGGTCTGCTGCGGGTTGGCATCGACGGTGCCGTTGAGGGTGGTGAGCGGCGCGAGGCGCACGCCGACGCGGTCGGCTCCGATTTCGGTACTGACCGCCTCTGTCACCTCTTTCAAGAAGCGCAGGCGATTTTCCAGCGAGCCGCCGTAGCCGTCGGTACGGGTGTTGGACTCGGAGTCGAGGAATTGGTTGATGAGGTAGCCGTTGGCGGCGTGCAGCTCTATGCCATCGAAACCGGCCAGCATGGCGTTGCGGGCCGCCTGACGGAACTGGCCCACCACAGTATCTATGTCTTGCTGGGTCATGGCGCGCGGGGTGACCGTCTCCACAAAGCCGGGTGCATCGCTGCCGTTATCGACGAACACCTTGACGCCCGCGGCCTTGATGGCCGACGAGGAGATGGGCTGGGCACCGCCGATGTTGTCGGGATGAGTGACTCGGCCCACGTGCCAGAGCTGGGCGAACATGGTGCCCCCCTTGGCATGGACGGCATCGGTCACTCCCTTCCAGCCGGCTACTTGTTCGGCGCTGTGGATCCCAGGGGTCCAGGCATAGCCCTTGCCCATGGGGTCTACCTGGGTGCCTTCGCTGATGATGAGGCCCGCCTCGGCGCGCTGGGCGTAATAGGTGGCCATCATGGCATTGGCCACATCACCGGGCTGGCTGGCGCGGGAGCGGGTCATGGGAGGCATGACGATACGGTTGGCAAGGTGCAACTGGCCCAGACGCAGCGGGCAGAACAGGTGATCGTGGCTCATCTTGAGTTCCTCATGGTGGGAGTGAGGCCACTCTATCCCTGCTGCTTGTTGTGAAAAAGAGGGGTAATTGCAGAAAAGAATTGCAGTGATGGCATCAATCCCTCGGCACCGGGCCTGGATGGCGCTCGCAGGCTCGCCAGCAGGCAGTTGAGGGGCTTGCAAAGAGAGAGCTGGCTGCGGTGTCGTTCAACAAACAGCGCAACAAAAAGCGCAATAAAAAGAGGGCCTGATCGGCCCTCCTTGTTCACGCGACCTGGGCTCAGGTCCCCAGCGGCATGACCCGTACCCGTTCGATGCGGCGCTCGCTCACCTCGACCACCTCGAAGCAGAGCTGCTGCAGTTGCAGCTGCTGGCCCGGGGTGGGCAAAGAGCCGAAGTGGGAGAGCAGCATGCCCGCCAGGGTCACGTATTCGTCGCTCTCGCTCACCAGCCCCTCGTGTTCCAGCACCTGCTCCACATGGTGGATGTTGGTACTGCCGTTGATGAGCCAGCCTTCCCCGTCGCGCACCATGTCCGGGGTTTCGTCTTCGTCCGGCAATTCGCCGACGATGGCCTCCAGCAGATCGTGAGTGGTGACCAGCCCCTGGATGACGCCAAACTCGTCGGAGACCAGGATCAGGCTGCCTTTCGCCTTGCGCAGCTCTGCCAGCAGCCGGATCACGTTGATGGTCTGCGGCACTATGATGGGGTCGTTCTGCTTGGCCAGCTCGGTCAGGGACTGTCCCTCGTTGAGGGCAAACAGCAGATCCCGCGCCTTGAGTACACCTATGACCTCGTCCAGGTCGCCGTCACAGACCGGGAACAGGCTGTGAGGCTCCCGCTGCAACACAGCACGGATCTCCTCGACCGAGTCGTTGACGTCGATCCACGCCATGTCGGAGCGGGGGGTCATGATGGTGCGGATGGAGCGCTCGGCCAGCGACAAGACCCCGGTCACCATGTAACGCTCCTCCTCGCCAAAGCTCAGCGGCGCAGGCGCTGGCGCATCCAGATCATCGTCCGGTCTGTCCTGATATGCCTTGCTGCCCATCAGCTTGAAGATGGCAGCCGTGGTGCGCTCGCGCAGGGGCTGCTTGGCCTCATGGCGCTCGGCGCTGCGCTGGGAGAGCTGGTTGAAGAACTCGATCAGCACCGAGAAGCCGATGGCCGCATAGAGGTAGCCCTTCGGAATATGGAAGCCAAACCCTTCCGCCACCAGGCTGAAGCCGATCATCAACAGGAAGCTCAGGCAGAGCACCACCACGGTCGGATGGGCGTTGACGAACTGGGTCAGCGGCTTGGAGGCGAGCACCATCACCAGCATGGCGATGGTCACGGCGGCCATCATGACGCCGAGGTGTTCCACCATGCCCACCGCCGTGATGATGGAGTCCAGCGAGAAGACGGCATCCAGCACCAGGATCTGCGCCACCACAACGCCGAAACTGGCGTAGACGCCGCTGTGGCCGCCGGACTCGGGGTTGGCCTCCAGCCGCTCGTGCAGCTCCGTGGTGGCCTTGAACAGCAGAAACAGGCCGCCGCCCATCAGGATGAGATCCCGACCGGAGAAGACGAGCTCGCCGAGCTGAAGAATGGGGGCGGTCAGGGTCACCAGCCACGACATCACCGCCAGCAGGCCAAGACGCATCAGCAGGGCCAGCGACAGGCCTATGATGCGGGCTTTGTCCCGCTGGGCGGGGGGGAGTTTTTTCACCAGGATGGCGATGAAGACCAGGTTGTCGATCCCCAGCACGATTTCCAGAATGATCAGGGTAAACAGACCCACCCAGATGTGGGGATCCAGCAGCAATTCCATGTAATGACCTCAATAAAAAACAGACAGAGCGGGTGTCAGTGACGGCGAAAAATGGCCGTGGGAGCACGAAACTTGGGTGTTTTCAGAGGCGCTGGTGGAGCAATAACAGATACATTTTGACAGGGAGAAACGAAGGGCAACTTCGGGGATTGTCCATGATGGGCAATAAAACCTCGGGTTAAAAATGAGCCATGATGATAGCGGGAATCAGCGCGTTGGCAAGCGCAGGGCAATCAATTTGACAAGCACAGGGCGATCAAGATGTGAGGACGCAGGGGGAGGCGACCGGGTCGCACTCCCCCGACCGGTCTTTACAACCAGCGTTTCTCGCGGGTGAAGCAGACCGAGAGCCAGGCATCCCCCAGGGTATCGCCGAGGCGGGACCAGAGCTCCTGGCGCAGGGCATCCTGGCGCTCGATGGGCCACTCCTGGTCCGGGGCCACCAGTATGTTCAATTCCAGATCGAAGCGGCGGCCGCTCTTCGCCAGATGGCTGTAGCACTCGATGCCATGGCGCAGGCGCAGGGCCTCGATTTCGCTGGCCACCAGTTGGGAGACATCCCCCTTGGGGGCGATTTTCAATACTTCCCGCAGGTTGCGGCCGAGCACCTTGATGGGGATCAGGGTGGCGCACAGGGCGAGCAGGGTGACCAGCACCGGGTCTATGTAGCGGTTGTACTGGCCGTAGCCGAGGGCATCGAGCCCGATGGCCACCACGAAACCGATCAGCAGGGTGGCGCTGAGCAGGGTATCGACCAGCCACTCTTTGGAGTCGACCCGCACCAGCTCGGAGTCGATCTGCTCGGCGACCCGGGCTTCGATGCGATAGATGATGGCGCAGAAGAAGGTGCAGACAGCGGCGTAGATGAGGGCGTGGCCAAGATCGATCTCCCGGCCTCCCGCCAGCAGGGAGGTGATGCCGCTGTAGAAGGCGCCGAGGCAGAGCAGCAGAATGATGGCGCCGTTGATGACGTTGGTGATGGGCTCGAAGTGGGCGTAGCCGTACTGGAAGCGATCATCTGAGGGGCGGGTAACGAGATAGGCGGTGATGAGCCCGAGTCCCGTCATGCCCATGCTGAACAGGGTGAAGATGCCATCGAGCATGATGGCGTTGGAGCCGACGAACAGGCCATAGCCGATGCCGAAGATGGCAAAGGTGATACAGCCGAACAGCGACAGGGTCAGTGCCTGTTTTTCTGTGGTGACCAGCGTACTGATAACATGGCTGTGGTGAGCCATAACAATCCTCCTTTCAAATGGTGAATATTGCCAAGCGCAAGCGGTTTTCTAGCTGATATACTGCCCGCTCACATGTGAGCGGACTGGCCTTGGCGCCCGCAAAGAGGCGAACCAGGGCGGTCGTTGTCGCCGGCGTACCGGCATCAAGCAAAGGATGGGAACAAGGATTCATGATCCCGAGACTCGATTACCAGGACAGTTTGTCACCCGCAACCCTGCAGTTTCTTGAGTTGCTAGAGCGCAGCGCATTTCGTGGTGATATCGAAAAGTCTTATGCAAGCCGATTGGCGATGGCGACGGATAACAGCGTCTATCAGGTAGTACCTCAGGCGGTTCTCTATCCGCGCAGTGCGGACGATATTGCGGTGATGCTCAAGCTGGCCCAGGGGCCCGAGTACGCAACCTTGAGTTTCTTCCCTCGCGGCGGCGGTACCGGCACCAATGGTCAATCCTTGGGCGGCGGCATTATCGTCGATCTCTCGCGTCATATGAACCAGATCATGGAAATTAATCTGGAAGAGGGCTGGGTGCGGGCCCAGGCCGGGGTGGTGAAAGACCAGCTCAACGCCTATCTCAAGCCCCACGGCTACTTCTTCTCGCCGGATCTCTCCACCTCCAACCGCGCCACCCTGGGGGGCATGGTCAACACCGATGCCTCGGGGCAGGGGTCGCTGGTCTACGGCAAGACCTCGGATCACGTGCTGGGCCTCAAAGCCGTGCTGGAGAATGGCGACATCATGGTCACAGAGCCGGTCACGGGGGCGCGTCTCGCCGACAAGCTGGCGCTCGAGAGCCGCGAGGGGGAGATCTATCGCACCCTCTATCGCATCGGCAAGGATCGCCGCGCCGACATAGAGGCCACCTTCCCCAAGCTCAACCGCTTTCTGACCGGCTACGATCTCAAGCACCTTTATCAGCTCGAGAGCGACACTCTGGATGTGAGTCGGGTGCTGTGCGGCTCGGAAGGATCGCTTGGCTTTATCACCGAAGCCAGACTCAACATCACGGCCATTCCGCGCTACCGTACGCTCGTCAACGTCAAGTACGACAGCTTCCCCTCCGCGCTCAGGAATGCCCCCTTTATGGTGCAGGCCCATGCCCTGTCGGTAGAAACCGTGGACTCACGGGTGCTGGGGCTGGCTCGCGCCGACATCATCTGGCATTCGGTCAAGGCCTTCATTGAGGACGTGCCCGGCAAGGATCTGCAGGGGCTCAACATCGTCGAGTTTGCCGACACCGACGAGGATGAGCACCAAGCCAAGGTGGCCGAGCTGTGCCGCCGTATCGACGATCTGTTGGCGCGTGGCGAGGCGGGCATCATCGGCTATCAGGTGTGCAACCACCTGGCCAGCATCGAGACCATCTACGCCATGCGCAAGAAGTCGGTGGGGCTGCTTGGCAACGCCGAGGGGCGCAAGAAGCCGGTGGCCTTCACCGAAGACACGGCCGTGCCGCCGGAATCCCTGGCGGATTTCATCATGGAATTTCGCGCCCTGCTCGATGGCCACGGCCTCGATTACGGCATGTTTGGTCACGTCGATGCGGGCGTGCTGCATGTGCGCCCGGCGCTGGATTTGTGCGACCCCGAGCAGGAGGTGCTGCTGCGCCGCATCTCGGATCAGGTGGTAGCGCTCACCGCCAAATATGGCGGCCTGATGTGGGGGGAGCACGGCAAGGGCTTTCGCTCCGAGTACAGCCCCGCCTTCTTCGGCGAGCTGTGGGAGGAGCTGCAGCAGGTGAAGGGGGCGTTCGACCCCGACAACCGCATCAACCCGGGCAAGATCTGCATGCCCTATGGCAGCGGGGCCGAGCTGGTGTCAGTTGACGGGCCCAAGCGCGGCAAGTTCGACCGCCAGATCCCGATTGCGGTGCGGGAAAGCTATACCCGCGCCATGGATTGCAACGGCAATGGCCTCTGTTTCACTTTCGAGACCGACTCCCCCATGTGCCCCTCGGTCAAGATCAGCCGCGACCGCCGCCACTCGCCGAAAGGGCGGGCCGGGCTGATGCGCGAATGGCTGCGCCAGCTGGCACAGCAGGGCTTCGATCCGCTGGCCGAGGAGGTGGCGCTGCAAAGCGGCGGTCTGCGCTTCAAGAGCATTGTCGACAAGTTTCGAAACACCCTGGCCCGTGCCCGCGGCCAGTATGACTTCTCCCACGAGGTGATGGAGGCGATGGAAGGGTGTCTGGCGTGCAAGGCCTGCACCAGCCAGTGTCCCATCAAGGTGGACGTGCCCACCTTCCGAGCCCGCTTCATGCAGCTCTACCACAGTCGCTATCTGCGTGGTCCCAAGGATTACTTCGTCGGCACCGTCGAAGCTTATGCGCCGCTGCTGGCCCGTGCGCCTAAACTGGTCAACTTCTTCCTGGAAAAAGAGTGGGCCCAGAAGGCGACCGAGAAGAGCATCGGCATGGTGGATGTACCCCTGCTCTCGGTGCCGACCCTGGCCGAATCCCTGCACGACAACAAGGCGCGCTATTTCGACCTGCCGGGCCTCGAGGCCATGAGCCCCGAGCAGCGTGCCAAAGTGGTGCTCATCGTGCAGGATCCCTTCACCAGTTATTACGACGCCCCCGTGGTACGGGATTTGGTGAAACTTGCCAGCAAACTTGGGTTGCAACCCTATCTGCTGCCATTCAAGCCCAACGGCAAGCCCCAGCACGTGAAGGGATTCCTGCGCGCCTTTGCCCGCACCGCAGCCAACAGTGCTCAGTTCCTCAACAAGATAGCGGCGCTCGGCATCCCCATGGTGGGCGTGGATCCCTCTCTGGTGCTCTGTTATCGCGACGAGTATGCCAAGGCCCTTGGCTCGGCCCGTGGCGATTTCCAGGTGCTGTTGCCCCAGGAGTGGCTGCTCTCCCTGCCGGCGCCTGAGCCCAAGGCGGCGAGCAAGGATCAAGGGGAAGGGGAGCATCAGGCAGACGAGCCCTGGTATCTGTTTGCCCACTGCACCGAGAAGACCGCCAAGCCGTCGACTCACGGCGACTGGGGCACCTTGTTCCAGCGTTTTGGGGCCAGCTTGCAGCCTGTGTCTGTGGGCTGCTGCGGCATGGCCGGCACCTATGGTCACGACGCCAAACAGGTGGAAAACTCCAAGGGGATCTACGGGCTTAGCTGGGCAGAGCCGCTTTCCCGCCTGCCCAAAGAGCGCTGTCTGGCTACCGGTTACTCGTGCCGCAGCCAGGTCAAGCGGATGGAGGGGGAAAAACTCAAGCATCCGCTGCAGGCCCTGCTGGAACTGCTCTGATGCTGACGCTGCCCAAGCGATTTCGGGTGCCGCAAGCCTTTCGGCACCCGCGTTTCTTGTTGTTGCCAGCCACCCCCGCTCAGGCGGTGGTGGAGTATGTAGCCATGCAGCGCGAGCGGGAACAGTTGCACCAGCTGTTTCGCCCGGATGACGTCTGGCCCTCTACCCAGTTCAGTTTGAGCCAGCACGAGGCCGATCTGGAGTGGCAGCACTCCGAGTTTCTGGCCAAGCGATCGTTTGCCTATGGCCTCTGGAGCCCGGAGCGGGAGCCGCAATTTTGGGGCGGGGTCTATCTCTACCCCTCGGTGCTGCCGGAGGTGGCGGTAGAGCTCTTCTTCTGGAAGCTGGCCGAGGCCCCCCTCACCGATGCCGAGCTGGAAGCCGAACTGCGGCTCTGGCTGGGCAAGGTGTGGCACTGGCCCGACCCCTGCCTGCCGGGACGGGATCTGCCCTGGGCCGAGTGGCCCGGCGTGACCTATCCCTGGTGAGAGTCCGGCATCAGGAGCTGGCTTGGCAAGATGCCCCCTGATAGGGGCATCTTCTTTTTCAGACTTTTTTCGCCGACACTGCTCATGTATAACCCGTTGATCACACAAGGAGTCTGCTCGCCATGAGTCAAGAAAACAGCGCCATCTGGCGCAAGCCCATGAGCCTGGAGGGGCTCAATGCCAGTTCCCGCAACACCCTGATAGCCCACCTGGACATCGTCTACACAGCCTTTGGCCCCGACTGGCTCGAGGCCAGCATGCCGGTGGATCACCGCACCCATCAGCCCCTTGGCATGCTGCACGGTGGCGCGTCCGTGGTGTTGGCGGAGACGCTGGGATCGCTCGCGGCCAATATGGCGGTGGGGCCAGATAGCTACTGCGTGGGACTGGAAGTGAATGCCAACCACCTGCGGGCCAAGCGGGAAGGAGTGGTGACAGGGCGTTGCTCGCCACTGCATCTGGGAGCAACGACCCAGGTGTGGCAGATTGAAATTCGGGACGAACGTGCGCGTTTATTGTGCACCAGTCGATTGACCATGGCAGTGCTCAAACACAAGCGGGACAAGGACTCCAGCGAGGAGTGATCTGCAATAACGCACCATGAGTGCAAAATAAGCAAGCCATAGTCGCAAGATCCCTCTATAATTGCCAACGTCTTGAGAGGCTTATCACATTTTTCAAGACAGCAGAACAAAGTGGCGCTATAATCGCCGCCTTTTTGCTATTCCGCGGTGCTTAGCCGCCTGCCTTAATCTGGAAGAATCTATGTCTGATACCGAACAACTGCCCCTTTTTAGTGAGCTTGGACTGGCCGCGCCTGTATTGAAAGCGCTGCAGGACGTGGGCTATGAGCGCCCGTCACCGATCCAGGCCGCAGCAATTCCCCACCTGATGGCGGGACACGATCTGCTGGGGCAGGCGCAAACCGGTACAGGGAAGACCGCTGCTTTTGCCTTGCCTCTGTTGTCTCGTCTGGAAGCTGGTAACCGCAATACCCAGGTTTTGGTGCTGGCACCGACCCGTGAACTGGCGCTGCAGGTTGCCGAGGCGTGCCAACGTTACGCCAAGCACATGCCGGACTTCCATGTCCTGCCGATCTACGGTGGTTCCTCCTACGAAACCCAGACCCGCGCCCTGCGTCGTGGTGCTCAGGTTGTCGTGGGTACCCCTGGCCGTGTGATGGACCTGATCCGTCGCAAGAACCTGGACCTCTCCGGCCTGAAAGCCCTGGTACTGGATGAAGCCGATGAAATGCTGCGTATGGGCTTCATCGACGACGTGGACTGGATCATGGAACAGTGCCCGAGCACCCGTCAGGTCGCGCTCTTCTCTGCCACCATGCCGGACCAGATCCGTCGTGTTGCCCAGAAGCACCTGAAGCAGCCGAAAGAGATCAAGATCATCACCAAGACGTCCACTGCACCGACCATCCGCCAGCGCTACTGGCAGGTAACCGGTCTGCACAAGCTGGACGCCATGACCCGTCTGCTGGAAGTCGAGCCGTACGAAGCCGTACTGGTCTTCGTGCGCACCAAGAACGCGGCCGAAGAGCTGGCTGGCAAACTGGCCGCCCGTGGTCACGCCTGTGAAGCGCTGCACGGTGATATCCCGCAGAAGCTGCGTGAGCGTACCGTCGACAAGCTGCGTCAAGGCCAGCTGGACATCCTGATCGCGACCGACGTGGTCGCCCGTGGTCTGGACGTTGAGCGCATCACTCACGTGGTGAACTACGACATTCCGTACGATACCGAATCCTACGTACACCGTATCGGCCGTACCGGCCGTGCTGGTCGCAAGGGTGAGGCCATCCTGTTTGTTGCTCCCCGTGAGCGCCGCATGCTGCGTGCCATCGAGCACGCCACTCGTCAGGCCATCGAGCCGATGAAGATGCCGAGCACCGAGGACATCAACCAGCACCGCATGACCAAGTTCAAAGAGCGCATCCGGGAAACCATGATGGGCGAAGAGCTTGAGATCTACCACAACCTGGTGAACGAGCTGATCGAAGAAGATTCTGCCGATCCGCTGGAGCTGGCTGCCGCACTGGCCAAGCTGGTGCAGGGTGACCAACCGCTGCTGCTTGATGAGTCCATCCCAGAGCCGCAGTTCAACCCGAGCAACGATCGTGGTGGCCGTGATTTCGAGCGCCGTGACGGTGGTCGTGACTTTGCCGACCGTGGTGATCGTCCTGCCCGTCGCATGCCGTCCCTCGAGCCGCGTCCGCTGAAAGACAATCCTGACGTAGAGATGGAACGCTACCGTGTAGACGTGGGTGCCCATCATGGCGTCAAGCCGGGCCAGATCGTGGGCGCCATCGCCAACGAAGCGAACATCGAGAGCCGTTTCATCGGCAACATCGACATCGCCGATGACTTCTCCACCGTCGATCTGCCCAAGGGCATGACTGCCGATGTACTGGAAGTGATCAAGAAAGCCCGTGTTTGTCAGCGTCCGCTGATGATCACCCGCTACACCGAAGTGCCGGCCGGCAGCAACACTGCCCCCCGCCCGCCGCGCAGCGATCGTCCTTTCAACAAGGATCGCCGCCCCAGCGGTGACCGTCCGTTCAACAAGAGCGGGGAGCGCCGTGAAGGTGGCTTCAACAAGGATCGCAAGTTCGGTGGCAACAAGCGCCGCGACACCTAAGTCCTGATCGTCTTGATAAAAAGGCCGCTCATCGAGCGGCCTTTTTGTTGCCTGTCATTTGGCCGGCTCATGGGTCTGGACTGGCCCGACTCAGAGGTTTGGATTGTGTTGGCCAGAGAGAGCCAGCATACTGCCTCTGCCTCTGCCTCTGCCTCTGCCTCTGCCTCTGCCTCTGTTTCTGCCTTTGTCTCTGTCTCTGTCTTGTCTCCAGCCTCTGTCCTCCAGTCTGTAACGACAGTGTTGGGACAAGCCAGCAGGCGGTAGTGATATCCTGGCGGGAGCCTGGGGTTTGTTCCACGAGCTACGCGTGCGGCGTCGTGATGTCCGCCAGCGGCGCCTGTGTCCAGTTCAGGCTGGAGGAGGGGACAACAAAAAGGCGACCCTGAGGTCGCCTTTTGCGTGTCTGCATCTAACTTGTCCGGGGGCTCAGAGCACCATGGCGGCAATCCAGCCGAAGATAATGAGCGGGATGTTGTAGTGGATGAAGGTGGGTACCACGCTGTCCCAGATGTGGTCGTGTTGGCCGTCGGCGTTGAGGCCGGAGGTGGGACCGAGCGTCGAGTCGGAGGCGGGGGAGCCCGCATCCCCCAGCGCACCTGCTGTACCCACCAGTGCTATGGTGGCCATGGGCGAAAAGCCGAGATGGATGCACAGCGGCACATAGATGGTGGCGATGATGGGCACGGTGGAGAAAGAAGAACCTATCCCCATGGTGATCAAGAGGCCAACCAGCAGCATCAGGAAGGCGGCGAGGCCCTTCTGATCCCCGATCACCGCAGAGACGGACTGCACCAGGCTCTCCACCCCGTGGGTGGCCTTCATCACGGCGGCGAAGCCGGCGGCGGAGATCATGATGAAGCCGATGAGGGACATCATGCGCACGCCCTGGGTGAAGGCGTCCTGGCTCTCGCGAAACTTGATGACACCGCCGCAGGTGAAGATGACGAAACCGGCCAGCGCTCCCAACACTATGCTGTTGGTCATCAACTGCAGCCCCAGGGCCACGCCGATGGCCAGCAGGGCCACCCAGATGTGGTTGAGGTTGAGCTCTACGGATTCGGGCTCGGCGGCCAGGATCTTGTCCATATCATACTGGCGTGGCTTGCGGTAGCTGATGAAGAGAGCGATCAGCAGGCCGATGAACATGCCCAGCACCGGAATGGCCATCGCCAGCGGCAGCTGGCCGTGCTCGACCGGCACACCGTTGTCGATCAGGTTCTTGGCCAGGATGTTGTTGAGGAAGATGCCGCCAAAACCGACCGGCAACAGCATATAGGTTGCGGTCAGGCCGAAGGTGATGACGCAGGCCACCTGACGGCGGTCGATCTGCATCTGGGCCATGACGTGCAGCAGCGGCGGGATCAGGATGGGAATGAAGGCGATGTGGACCGGGATCAGGTTCTGGGAGGAGATGGAGACCGCCAGTACCGAGGTGAGCAGCAGGCTCTTGACCCAGAGGATGCGAGAGCTGCTGGCATCTTTGCCCAATTGGCTGATCACCTTGCGAGCCAGCAGGTCGGTGATCCCGGAGCGGGAGATGGCGACCGCAAAGGCCCCCAGCATGGCATAGGAGAGGGCGATTTCGGCGCCGCCACCCAGACCACCGGTAAAGGTGCTGAGGGTCTCCTGCAGTGAGAGTCCGCCGATCAGGCCGCCGACGATGGCGCCGATGGAGAGGGAGACCACCACATTGATCCGCAGCAGACTGAGCACCAGCATCAGCGCAACTGCGATAACAACAGGATTCATTTGATTTCCTTATAGATTATGTTGCTGTCTGTCATGTGAAAGGCCGTTAGTTTGCGAAAAATGTGACAAATGTCGAGTAAAAAATCAGGCAAGACGCCTATTGGCAGCATTCCCGGCTGGCCTGGGCAGACACGGTGCGCATCAGGGTGAAAAACGGCCTTGTATGGACCTTTTTTCGCCATTCTGGTCAAACCAGCTTGATCTCGCCAACTCAATAGAAGAAGGCTGCCAGGGCAGCCTTCTTGCTCATTGCTTGTGCCGGTTATTCGCTCGCGTCGTCGGCGGCATCATCCGGATGGGCCGGAGGCCAGCCACCCAGGCTCTTCCAGCGGTTGACGATATGGCAGAACAGTTCGGTGGTGCGTTCTGTGTCATACAGGGCGGAGTGCGCCTCTTTATTGTCAAACGGGATGCGGGCGCTTTGACACGCCTTGGCCAGCACGGTTTGTCCGAGAGCCAAGCCGGAGAGAGCGGCGGTATCGAAGGTGGCAAACGGATGGAACGGATTGCGCTTGAGGCCGGCTCGCTCGGCGGCGGCCATCACGAAGCCGTGATCGAACGTCGCGTTGTGGGCCACTATGATGGCGCGGCCGCAGTCGTGCTCCTTCATCCCCTTGCGGATGCCCTTGAAGATCTCGGTCAGCGCTTCTCTTTCGCTGACGGCACCGCGCAGCGGATTGAAGGGATCTATGCCGGTGAACTCCAGCGCTGCCTTCTCCAGGTTGGCGCCTTCGAATGGCGCGACGTGAAAATGAAAGATCTGGTCGGGCAGCAGCCAGCCATCCTCATCCATCTTGAGGGTATAGGCGGCGATTTCCAGCAAGGCGTCGGTTCTGGCATTGAACCCGGCGGTTTCAACATCGATGACGACGGGGTAAAAGCCACGAAAACGGCCCTTGAGGGTGTGAACAGCGTCGGTCATGGTATCTCGGTCGGCGTGAAATGAGGCGGCATTATGGCAAAAAAGCCGGCCTTTGTCCCTCATCCGCAGCCATGAGACAGGTGTCTGATTCTATTGTCGACACTCGGGCTTATAATTGACCACTTCAACAATGGAATGGGGAGCGACGATGAAGAAGCTGGGATTGGCGCACAAGATGTTGCTGGTGGTCTGCCTGCCGTTGCTGGCCTTGCTGTTTTTCTCCGGCCGATACGTATACGAGCGTTATCGGGTCGAGCAGGAAATGAGTCAGGCGCAGGTCGCGCTCAAGGTGGTGCGAGAAGCGGCGCAACTGGCCCACGAGCTGCAAAAGGAGCGTGGCATGTCGGCGGGCTTTTTGGGCTCTGGCGGCAACAAGTTCCGCGACGCCCTGCCGGCCCAGCGCAAGGTGGTGGATGGCTTGCTGGCACGTTTTCATGAGGATCCTGCCCTGCTGGCGCTGGGGGAGGTGCAGCAGGCGCTGACCGGGCTCACCGCCATGCGTGAGCGGGTCGGCGCCCTGGGGGTAGAGGTGGCGGAGCAGGTCAGCTTCTACAGCCGTCTCATCAGCCAGCTGCTGGCCGTGGTGGATCAGGTCAGCCTCAACAGCCTGGATGCCACCATAGCGCTGCAGACCAATGCCTATGCCGCCTTCTTGCAGAGCAAGGAGCGCATGGGGCTGGAACGGGCGACCCTGAGCAATGTGTTTGGCCGTGACAGCTTCACTCCCGCGCTGTTGCAGCAGTTCATCTCTCTGATGGCGGCCCAGAATACCTATTTCGAACGTTTTCAGGCGGTGGCGAGCCCGTCACAGCGTCAGCTGCTGGCCGACAGCCTGGCCTCTCCCGTGGTCGCCAAGGTGGCCGCCATGGAAAAACTGGCGTTGGACAAGGCAGCCACCGGGGGCTTCGGGGTGGATGCCGAGGCCTGGTTTGCCCTGAGCACCGACAAGATTGGCCTGCTCAAGGAGAGTGAGGATCGCCTCTATCAACAGCTGTCAGAGCGGGTGGATCAGATGCGGGCCAGGAGCGCCAGCGACTTCTGGTGGGCGGCCATCGGGGTATTGCTGTGCGTGGCGCTGACCACCTTCGTTTGCTGGCGGGTGGTGCGGGATCTGCATCTGGGCTTCATGGCCCTGCACCAGACCTTCAAACGTCTGGTACAGGAAAATGACCTGACGGTGCGGGTAAACTGGCAATCCGGTGATGAACTGGGCGCGTTGGCGCGGGATCTGAACCATTTCCTCGCGCATCTTGAGGGGCTGCTGCTGGCGGTGCGCCGCTCCTGCGAGGTGCTGGCCCGCAGCGCCTCCGCGTCGGCAGACGTGATCGCCGAGGTCAACGCCGGTGTGGTCAGGGGCTTTGGTCAGGTGGATCTGGTGGCGACCGCCGCCACCGAAATGGCTTCCACCGTGGCCGAGATTGCGCGCAACGCGACCCAGACCTCGTTGGCGACCCAGCAGGCCATAGGCCGGGCCCGGCAGGGCGATAAAGAGGTGGATCAGACCATAGATGCCATCCAGCAGGTCGCGGGCACTCTGGTCGATACCCAGCAACTGGTGGATAGCCTGCATCAGGATACCGAGTCGGTCGGCGAGGCGCTCAATCTGATCAAGCAGATTTCGGATCGTACCAACCTGCTGGCACTCAACGCCGCCATCGAAGCGGCCCGTGCCGGTGAGTCCGGTCGCGGTTTTGCGGTGGTGGCCGAAGAGGTGAGGGCACTCGCCTCCCGTACCCAGCAGGCTGCCGATGACATAGCGCGCATGCTGGTCCGTTTGCGGCAGGGGGCCAATCAGGCGGTCACTGCCATGCACCTGGGCACAGAGCAGGCGGGGCAGAGCGTGACCGAGGCCAAGCGGGCGGGCAGCGAGCTGACCGACATAGTCAACGAGGTGCGCAAGGTGAGCGACATGACGGCCCAGGTGGCGACGGCGACGGAGGAGCAGCGCTACGTCACCGACGACATACAGCACAACGTGATGACCATACGTGAGGTGTACGAGGCCCATCGCCTGCACTCGGAAACCTTGCAGCAGAACAGCGCCGAGCTGGATCTGCTGGCACGCGAGCTGGCGTGCCGCATTGCCAGTTTCAAGTTGATGGAGCGTCCTGCTCCCCATTGAGTGGTTTGCCCTAAAGCTTGTCCTGCCCTTGCCGATACCTAACGTGAGATCGTGTGGAGGGCAGGCAGTTGAACGCTTGGATGTTAGGGTTGGTCAGCATATCCGTGAGTATGCAGTTACAGGCTGGCGTCACCGAGTTTGGTGCCGGCCTGGATCAATCCGTCTGGCGTCTGACCTCGGACACGCAAGTGGAGTGCCGCCTTGAACACCCTATTCCCAACTGGGGTATGGGTGCCTTCGTCAGCCGGGCCGGCCGCAAGATCAATCTGGATTTTGAACTCAAGGGGCTGCGCCAGCAGGCCCAGACCCAGACGGTCAGCCTGGGGATCATGCCGCCCATCTGGCGCCCCGGCATCGCCGGACGGGAAGTGAGCCAACTGCATTTTTACCAGCAGTTCGATGGGCTGGTGGAGGGGCAGACCGCCTGGACCATGCTGGACGAGCTGGAGGGGGGGCGCATGCCGACCTTCCAGTATCGCGACTGGTATCGCCAGAACCGGCCGGTACGGGTGTCGCTCTCCTCGGTCAACTTCCGGGTCAAGTATCAGGCTTTCGTGGATTGCCTGAACGGCCTGCTGCCATACAGTTTCAATGACATCGCCTTCAGCGTGCTCACCTATGACAAGAACAGCGAAGAGCTGTCGCTGGCCTCCAAACGGCGGCTGGCGATGATCGGCGAGTTTGTGAAGGTCGACAAGAGTATCGACGTGGTGGTGATCGACGCCTACAGCGACAGCTATGGCGGTCGCTGGCCGAACCAGAAGCTTTCCGAGAAGCGAGCCGATGCCATCAAGAAAGTGTTCGTCGATCTCGGCATCGATCCCGGCAAGATCTCGGTGGAAGGACACGGCGAGAAACAGCATGTCGCTTCCAATGAAACCGAGGATGGCCGCGCCAGGAACCGGCGGGTGGTGATCAACATGGGCCGCAATGGCGCCATCTGATGGGCGGATATCATTCAATGAAAAAGAGCGCCTTGGCGCTCTTTTTTATGGGGATCTTGTCCTGACCATGCCTTAGAAGCTGTCACCCAGGCCTGTGCCTGCATCTTTCTTGGCGATCAGTTCAATCTTGTAACCATCCGGATCTTCCACGAAGGCGATGACCGTCTTGCCACCCTTGACCGGGCCCGGCTCGCGGGTGATCTTGGCGCCGGCGGCACGCAGCGCATCGCAGGTGCCATAGATGTCGTCCGCTTCCAGCGCGATGTGGCCGTAGGCCGATCCCAGCTCATACTCGCTCACGCCCCAGTTGTAGGTGAGCTCGATGACGGCCTCATCCTTCTCGTCGCCGTAACCGACGAAGGCCAGGGTGTACTTGTATTCGCTGTTCTCGCTCTTGCGCAACAGCTTCATCCCCAGCACCCGAGTGTAGAAGTCGATGGAGCGTTGCAGATCGCCGACGCGCAGCATGGTGTGCAGAATTCTCATTGCTCAATTCTCCGGGTTGGTGATTCGTACTGTTTTCAATCTATGACGTGAGGTCAACGGCCGGACATCATGGTCGCCGGCTAGCTTTCCGGGTAGACTTTTTCTTTGTATTCACACAAGTCTTCAATGATACAGGAGCCACAGCGGGGTTTGCGAGCCAGACAGGTATAACGGCCGTGCAGGATCAGCCAATGGTGCACGTCCAGCTTGAACTCGGCGGGCACCACTTTCAGCAGTTTCTCCTCCACCTGATCCACGTTCTTGCCTACCGCGAAACCGGTGCGATTCGACACCCGAAAGATGTGGGTGTCGACGGCGATGGTAGGCCAGCCAAAGGCGGTGTTGAGCACCACGTTGGCGGTCTTGCGGCCGACGCCAGGCAGGGCTTCGAGCGCCTCGCGGCTCTCCGGCACCTCGCCGCCGTGGCGCTCCAGCAGGATGGCGCAGGTTTTGATGACGTTCTCGGCCTTGGTGTTGAACAGGCCTATGGTCTTGATGTACTCCTTGAGCCCGTCCACCCCGAGATCCAGCATGGCCTGGGGGGTGTTGGCCACCGGATAGAGCTTGTCGGTAGCCTTGTTGACGCTCACGTCTGTGGCCTGAGCCGACAGCAGTACGGCGATCAGCAGCTCGAACGGTGAGTGGAAGTTCAGCTCTGTGGTGGGGTGGGGATTGTTGTCCCGCAGCCGCTCCAGGATCTGCCTGCGTTTCTGGTTGTTCATGGCTCCCTCTTGTCTCAGAGCTGGGTCGCGCGGGCGCCCGCCGCCGGCACGCTGCAGTGGGCCTTCTCGGCGCTCTGCTTGCGGCCCAGCCAGTCGTTGATGGCGTTTTTGCCTGCGATCATCAGGCCCAGACCGATGAAGCCGCCGGGCGGCAGGATCGCCAGCAGCAGGCTGGCGTCGGCGTGGAACAGCTCGATGCGCAAGGACTTGGCCCAGTCCCCTAGCAGCAGATCAGCGCCGTCGAACAGGGTGCCCATGCCGATGATCTCCCGCAGCCCCCCCAGCACCAGCAGCACCAGGGTAAAGCCAAGCCCCATCATGAAGCCGTCGAGGGCAGCCAGCAGGGGCGGGTTCTTGGAGGCATACGCCTCGGCCCGGCCTATGATGACGCAGTTGGTGACGATAAGGGCGATGAAGATGCCGAGCGCCTGATAGAGGCCATAGGTATAGGCGTTCATCAACAGCTGCACGCTGGTCACCAGGGCGGCGATGATCATCACGTAGACGGGAATACGGATATCCTTGGGCACCAGATTGCGCACCAGAGAGATGGCGAGGTTGGAGCTGACCAGCACCGCCATGGTGGCCAATCCCAGCCCTAGCGCATTGGTAAAGGTGGAGGAGACCGCCAGAGTGGGGCAGAGCCCCAGTACCTGCACCAGTGAGGGGTTGTTCTTCCACAACCCCTGCAGCATCAGCTCCTTGAGCTCTTCACGACGACCATTGCTCTCGCTGATCGGGCTCTGCCCGTCAATCACATCAACTTGTTCCATTGCTTGTGCTCCGGCGTTATGGGGTGGCGTCACAGGAGGGGGCGTCCCGCAGGAATTCAGGGTGCTCCTGTTGCAACAGCAGCAGATTCTTCACCGCTTTGACTACGGCGCGGGGGGTGATGGTGGCGCCGGTGAAAGCATCGAATTCACCGCCATCCTTCTTCACTGCCCAGCTGGTCTCGTTGTCGCGGTTGAGAAACTTGCCGACAAAGCTGTTGATCCAGCTCGATTTCTTCAACTCTATCTTGTCACCGAGGCCCGGCGTCTCATTGTGGGCCAGCACCCGCACGGCACTGACGTTGCCCTTGGCATCTGTGCCGACGATGAGACGAATGGCCCCACTGTAGCCGTCGGGGGCTATGGTTTCCAGCGCATAGCCGGTGGTTTCGCCTTGCAGGGTCGCGGTATAGAGCGGCATGGCTTGATCGCTGCCCAGATACCTCTTGCTCTGTACCCGCTTGCAGCTCGCCACCAGGTCATTATCATAGCTCCCCTCCGGCAACAGGGCCGAGAGGGTGCGCAGCTTCTCCAGCTGCTGCTGATGGGCGATCCTATCGCGGGTCAGCTCATTGGTCAGCACCACCACAGCGGTGCAGGCCAAGGCAAACAGCGCCAGAGTGACGCCGTTTTTGCGCATGCTCTTTAACATTGAATCTTTCCTGAGAGTGAGGTGTGCGCGACGATCATTTGCGGCGGGCTCCATAGACTTTGGGGCGCGTCAGGCTGTCAATCAGCGGTACACAGAGGTTGGCCAGCAGCACGGCGAAGGCGAAGGCGTCCGGGTAGCCGCCAAAGCGGCGGATGAGGTAGACCAGCACGCCGATCAGCACGCCATAGACCAGACGGCCGCGCGGGGTGGTGCTGGCGCTCACCGGATCGGTGGCGATGAAGAAGGCCCCCAGCATGGTGGCGCCGCTGAACAGATGGAACATGGGGGTGGCGGTGGCATCCGGCGTCATCAGATAACCCAAGGATGCCGCCAGCAGCAAGGAGCCCAGGATGGCACACGGAATGCGCCAGTTGATGACTTTTTGCTGCAGCAGGAACAGGCCGCCCAGCAGGTAGCCGAGATTGACCCAGCTCCAGCCGATGCCGCCCCAGCCCTCGAACACGGCGTGGGTCATCACCTCACCGGCGGTGAGGCCCTGGGTCAGCCCGGTCTTCAGGGTATCGAGCGGGGTGGCCATGGTGAGGCCATCCACCCCCTGCTTGAGCTGCGCCATGCTGTAGCCGTCCAGGCTGAAGCCGGTGAAGATGACGGACGCCGCATCGCCGAAGCCGATGTCGTAGGCGGCAATGCTGGAGGGAGGCAGCCAGCTGGTCATCTGTACCGGGAAGGAGACCAGCAGCAGCACATAGGCCACCATGGCGGGGTTGAACAGGTTCTGACCGAGCCCGCCGTAGAGGTGCTTGGCGATGATGATGGCAAACGCCGTGCCCAGTACCAGCATCCACCAGGGCAGCAGCGGGGGCAGAGCCAGTCCGATCAGCACGGCGGTCAGGGCCGCGCTGCCATCCAGCAGGGCAGGCTTGATGGGACGGTGGCGCAACTTGAGTACCAAGGCCTCTGCACCCAGCGCCGTGACCAGTGCCAGCAGGATCTGGATCAGGGTGCCCCAGCCAAAGAACCAGGTCTGCGCCAGAAAACCGGGCAGGCAAGCCAGGATCACCAGCAACATCAGGGTTTGGGTCTGTTTGCGGTTATGGGCAAACGGCGCACTCGCGATATTGAACATGGATCAGTGGCTCTTGTCGGTCGATGGAGAAGGGGATGCCTGGGCTGCCGCCTCGGCCGCCAGTTTTCTGGCCTTGGCGCGGGCCACGGCGGCGGCGATGGCTGCCTTCTTGGGATCTGCGTCGGCGGCGTCAGGCTGCGGTGTTGCGGCAGGGGTTGCAGCGACGATGTCTTCACCCTCGGTCACGGCCGCATCACCTTGCGCCTGAGCGGCCCTCTTGGCCTTGGCACGGGCAATGGCGGCAGCGATGGCCGCCTTCTTGGGATCGGCGTCAGGCTGCGGTGCTGTGGCAGGGGTTGCAGCGACGGCGTCTTCACCCTCGGTCACGGCCGCGTCACTTTGCGCCTGAGCGGCTTTCTTGGCCTTGGCACGGGCAATGGCGGCAGCAATGGCCGCCTTCTTGGGATCTGCGTCGGCGGCGTCAGGGGGCGGTGCTGCGGCAGGGGTTGCAGCGACGATGTCTTCACCCTCGGTCACGGCCGCGTCACCTTGCGCCTGAGCGGCTTTCTTGGCCTTGGCACGGGCCAAGGCTGCAGCGATGGCTGCTTTTTTAGGATCCTGCGCCTCCGGCGTTGGTGCAATGACGGCGGCAACATCGGCAGGCTCATCGCTGCTGGCCACTTTGGCGGCGCGGCGAGCCAGAGCCTCCTGCTTGCGCGCCTCGCGGGCGGCAATCATGGCGCTGTTGTCGGGCTGATTAGCCGCCCCGCTAGCGCTCGTCTCCTGCTTGGCCTTGATACGGGCCAAGGCTGCGGCCACCGGATCTTCTCCGCCAGCCGTCGTCATGGCCTGGCGACGCTGGGCGGCCGCCTCGGCATGGCGTGCCTCGCGGGCCGCTTTTTCCCGCTCGAAGCGGGCCTGCTTGGCCTCGAAGCGCTGCTTGGCACGCTCGGCTTTCTCGGCCTCGGCGCGCGCTTCGCGAATATCATCCTTGGCAATCTTGTAGTACTGCACCAGGGGGATCTCGCTCGGGCAGACCCAGGCGCAGGCACCGCACTCAATGCAGTCGAACAGGTTGAGCCCGTCGGCCTTGTCGTACTCCTTGGCCCGGCTGTACCAGTAGAGTTCCTGGGGCAGCAGGTTGGCCGGGCAGGCATCGGCGCAGGCGCTGCAGCGAATGCAGGCCTGCTCGGGGCCGGGGGGCGGCAGCTCAGCCCGGGTGGGGGAGAGCAGGCAGTTGGTGGCCTTGACCACGGGCACCATGGCGTGGGGCAGGGTGAAGCCCATCATGGGGCCCCCCATGATCACTCGCTGATCCGCCTCGGGTTGCAGTTCGAAACGCTGCAACAGCCAGCGCACCGGGGTGCCCAGCAGCACCCAGGCGTTGCCCGGCTTCTTGAAGGCATTGCCCGTGAGGGTGACGATACGAGAGATGAGCGGCTCGCCGTCGATGATGGCGCGCTTGATGGCAAACACGGTCGCCACGTTGAGCACCATGATGCCCATGTCCACCGCCCGGCCTCCCTTGGGCACCTGACGGCCGGTGAGCAACTCTATGGTCTGCTTGGCGCCGCCCGAGGGGTACTTGGTCGGCACCGTCTTGACCAGCACATCCTCATCGGTGGCATGACGGGTCAGTTCGCCGATGGCGGCAGGCTTGTTGTCTTCCACCCCGATCAGGGTCAGTTTGGGCTTGAGCAGATGCTTGAGCACCCGGATGCCGTCCATGATTTCGTCGGCATATTCCTGCATCAGTCGATCGTCGGTGGTGATGTAGGGTTCGCACTCCAGCCCGTTGACGATGAGGATCTCGGTCAGCTGGCCACGACCATCGAGCTTGCTGTGGGTCGGGAACACGGCACCGCCCAGGCCCGCAATGCCGGCCTGCTGGATGTGTTCGAGCAGCTCGCTCCGCTCCAGATTCCAGTAGTCGGCCTTGCCCTGGCGCTCACCCCAGGCATCTTCCCCATCCGGGGTGAGGGTGATGCAGAGATCATCGAGCCCGGAGGGGTGCGCTACCGTGTGGTGGCCGATGGCGGTGATGGTGCCCGAGGTGGAGGCGTGCACCGGCACTATGCGGCCCTTGTCGTAACGGGTCAGCGGCTGACCCTTCTTGACCAGGTCACCGACCTGCACCAGCAGATCGCCGGCCGGGCCCGCGTGCTGGCGTACCGGTATGATGAGCTGGGGCGGCAGGCCAGCGTCCATCACCGGGGTGAGGCTGGATTGATCTTTGTTCTCGGGAGGATGAATGCCGCCGTGAAAATCCCACAGGGTGCCGGCTTTGATGCGTTCGAGTAAGGACTGCATGGTTACTCCACTATCTTGACCGGAATGGCGACGCTGGCCAGATCCCACTTCCAGTTGTCGACCGTGGTCGGCACCGGGATCATTTCGATACAGTCGGTTGGGCAGGGATCGACACAGAGATCGCAGCCGGTGCACTCGTCGGCGATCACGGTGTGCATCGCCTTGGTGGCACCGACGATGGCATCGACCGGACAGGCCTGGATGCACTTGGTGCAGCCGATGCATTGATCTTCATGAATGAAGGCGACTTTCTTGATGGGGACGGCGGCCTCACTACCGCCTAGCGGCTTGGGTTCTACCCCCATGAGATCGGCAATCTTGCGCATGGTGGCATCGCCACCGGGCACGCACTTGTTGATCTGGTCGCCGTTGGCCAGGGCCTCGGCGTAAGGCTTGCAACCTGGGTAGCCGCACTGGCCGCACTGGGTCTGCGGCAACAGGGCGTCGAGCTGATCGACAATGGGATCGGCTTCCACATGAAATTTGACGGCGGCGAAGCCCAGAATGATGCCGAAGGCCAGGGCCAGCAGAGCCAACACCAGAACGGCAAAGAGTATGTGAGTCATAGCGTTATATCTTGATAAGGCCGGTAAAGCCCATAAAGGCCAGCGACATCAGGCCGGCGGTGATCATGGCGATGGAGACGCCGCGAAACGGGGTGGGCACATCGGCCGCCACCAGACGCTCACGCATGGCGGCAAACAGGATCAGCACCAGCGAGAAGCCACAGGCGGCCCCAAAACCGTAGATGATGCTCTGAATGAAGTTGTGACGCTCGTTGATGCTCAGCAGCGCCACGCCCAGCACGGCACAGTTGGTGGTGATGAGCGGCAGGAAGATACCCAGCAGGCGATAGAGGGTCGGGCTGCTCTTGCGGATAACCATCTCGGTGAACTGAACCACGACGGCGATCACAAGAATGAAGGCGAGCGTGCGCAGGTAGGCGATGTTCAACGGGATCAGAATATAGTGTTCCATCAGATAGGAACAAGCGCTGGCCAGCGTCATCACGAAGGTGGTGGCCAACCCCATGCCGATGGCGGTCTCCAGCTTGCCGGAGACGCCCATGAAGGGACACAGGCCGAGAAACTTCACCAGCACGAAGTTGTTGATCAGCACGGTGCCGACCAGTAAAAGCAGGTACTCAGTCATTGAAGATTGGTTATCCGGTTTGAAGGCGGCGGTATTATCTGATTTTAGGTGCCTTTTAACAACCGCAAGGCCGCATGGTTATTATTCAGATAGCCAATTTCATGGAGGAAATGTGCGCCCTTTACCTATCTTTACCCTGACCCTGGCGATGCTGCTCTGGTCCAGCTCCTTCATCGCGCTCAAGCATGTGCTGGGGATCTGGGGCTTCGGTCAGGTGCTCTTCATGCGCATGAGCGTGGCCGCACTTTGCTGGCTGCTTTGCTACCGTTATCTGGGCAATTTCACCTACAAGAAGGGAGACTGGCGCTGGCTGGCCCTGATGGGGGGGCTGGAGCCCTGTCTCTACTTCCTGCTTGAGGTCAATGCCCTGCGTTACACCAGTGCCGGGCAGGCGGGCATGGTCTGTGCCTTGCTGCCGCTGATCGTGGCGCTGGTGGCCTTTGTGCTGCTCAGGGAGCGGGTGACTCGCCGTCAGTGGCTCGGGTTTGCCATCGCCATCTTCGGCATCGCCCTGCTGGGGTTGGGCAGCGGGGTGGACGAGTTTGCCCCCAACGCCTTGCTCGGCAACAGCCTGGAGATGGCGGCCATGTTCTGCGCCGCCACCTACTCGGTGGTGTTCAAGAAACTCTGCAGCCGCTACAGCGTGCTGACCCTGACCGCGCTGCAGGCCTTTGTCGGTACCCTCTTCTTCGCCCCCTTTGCCTTTAGCGAGCCTTGGCCGACAGCCTGGGCGTGGCAGGACATGGCGGTCATCGTCTTCCTCGGTGCTTTTGTGACGCTCGGGGCATACCTGCTCTACAACTGGTCGGTGACTCAGGTCAAGGTGACGCTGGCGGCGGCCTATGTGAACCTCATTCCTGTTTTTACCCTGTTGCTGGCGTATCTGCTGCTGGGCGAAACCTTGACGTCGCAGCAGTGGCTCGCCTGTGGCGCCGTCCTGCTGGGCATTGTTGTGGGGCAGTTGCCTGCTCGGCGCAAGGTGTGCGAATCCATCATTGCCGATGGTTGAGCCGCTGCAAGCAGGTGGACCGTGCGTCCGTTTTCCCTTGATTGTGCTGTCGTCAGAAGGTCTTGTACTGCCATTGCCACTTGAAACAGAGCTTAACCAGGATGATGCCGATGAGCGGCATGCTGTTATTGGGCTGGGCGAAGGGCCTTCTTTCCTCTGGCCGAGGACGATACCCGTGACGATGCAAGTGGGGAAGGCTGAATAAACAGACTGGCGATGTCAGCACGCGGCTGACTTTATTCAGCCGGTGAGTGGTAGCCAGTGGCAGGAGGTTTTTGGTCCGCTTGCGCTCTCGAGAGGTAATCCCTGACGCAACAAGGATTTTTATCTGCTCATTTTTCGAGCAACTCAACACATCAGAGCACCCTATCACGGCAAGATGAGGTATCTTATGCCCCGATTTCATCCATTTAACGGATCCGAGACCCCCTTATGATTATCAAACCCAAGGTTCGCGGCTTTATCTGCACCACCACTCACCCGGTTGGCTGTGAGGCCAATGTTCGTCGCCAGATTGCTTACACCCAGGAGCAGGGCATGATTGCCAATGGCCCCAAGCGGGTACTGGTGATTGGCGCTTCCACCGGTTATGGTCTGGCTTCCCGGATTGCCACTGCCTTCGGTAGCGGCGCCGCCACCATTGGCGTCTTCTTCGAAAAGCCGAGCTCCGAGACCAAGACGGGCTCTGCTGGTTGGTACAATTCAGCGGCTTTCGACAAGGCTGCCAAAGAGGCGGGCCTGTATGCCAAGAGCGTCAATGGTGATGCCTTCTCCAACGAGTGTCGCGCCAAGGTGATCGAGCTTATCAAGGCCGATCTGGGCCAGATCGATCTGGTTGTCTACTCTCTGGCTTCACCGGTGCGCAAGTTGCCGGATACCGGTGAGGTGGTGCGCTCTGCCTTGAAACCCATCGGCGAGACCTATACCACCACCGCCATCGATACCAACAAGGATCAGATCATCACGGCCACCGTTGAGCCGGCGAATGAAGAAGAGATCCAGAACACCATTACCGTCATGGGTGGTCAGGATTGGGAGTTGTGGATGGCTGCCCTGCGCGATGCAGGCGTACTGGCCGACGGCGCCAAGTCGGTGGCCTACTCCTACATAGGTACCGACCTGACCTGGCCCATCTACTGGCATGGTACCTTGGGCCGCGCCAAGGAAGATCTGGACCGCGCAGCTACCGCCATTCGTGGCGACTTGGCCGCCAAGGGTGGCACCGCCCACGTGACCGTGCTGAAATCCGTGGTGACCCAGGCTTCTTCTGCCATTCCGGTGATGCCGCTCTACATCTCCATGGCCTTCAAGATCATGAAGGAGAAGGGCATCCACGAAGGCTGCATGGAGCAGGTCTATCGCATGATGCGCACCCGCCTCTATGGGGAAGAGCTGGTGCTGGACGAGCAGGCCCGCATCCGCATGGACGACTGGGAACTGCGTGAGGACGTGCAGCAGACCTGCCGCGATCTCTGGCCTTCCATCACCACGGAGAACCTCTCCACGCTGACCGACTACACCGGCTACAAGCAGGAGTTCCTGCGCCTGTTCGGTTTCGGTCTGGCCGAGGTAGATTACGAGGCGGATGTGAACCCGGACGTGAAATTCGACGTGGTCGAGCTCTGATCCTGACTCAAGTGAAAACAGGGCCCCGCGGGGCCCTGTTTTTTTATCAAAAATTCCGCTAAGTTGCGGAATTTTATTATCCGCGATCACCTTTTTCCCATATCAAACCCGCTAGTCTTGCGCTGATCGGATCACAGACGGCATTGCCGAGGAACGGAAGCTATGACCACTCCAAACGAGGCGCCCAAGAAGCGCCAACTCCCCACTGTCTATACCCTGCTTTTCATCATCATCGCCCTGATGGCGGCCCTCACCTGGGTACTGCCGGCGGGCAAGTACAACTATGTGACGGCCAAGACCCAGCAGCCGGTCGCGGCGGCGGCCGTGGCCGATTACAGCGGCGACGAACGGCTGTTGCCGGTACCCGGCAGCTATACCGAGCTCCCCTCCCAGCCGCAGGGGGTGTTCGAGGTGCTCAAGGCCCCCATTCAGGGCTTCCACAAGGCGGCGGACGTGGCGCTGTTCGTGCTCATCATCGGCGGCTTTCTGGCGGTGACCATGCAAAGTGGCGCGCTGGATGCCGGGGTGGGGGCCATAGTGCGCGCTTTCGCCGGGCGCGAGCGGCTGCTTATCCCCGTGCTGATCGCCCTGTTTGCCCTCGGCGGCTCCACCTTCGGCATGGCGGAGGAGACGGTGGCCTTCTGGGCGCTGATCGTGCCGGTGATGATGGCGGCGGGCTTCGATCGCATGGTGGCGGCTGGGATCATCCTGCTCGGCTCCGGGGTCGGGGTGCTCGCCTCTACCGTCAACCCGTTTGCCACCGGCATCGCCTCCGGCTTTGCCGGCATTCCCATCGGTGAGGGGATTGGTCTGCGGGTCATCCAGTGGCTGCTGCTGGTGATCTTCGCTTCCTGGTACGTGATGCGCTACGCCAAGCAGGTGCAGCAGGACAAATCCCGCTCCGTGCTGGCCGACATCGCCTATGACGACGAGTTCTCCCAGATGAAGAGCGGCAACCTCGCCTTCAGCGGCAAGCAGAAGCTCACCATGCTGGTCTTCTTCGGAACCTTCCTGCTGATGATCTATGCGGTGGTACCCTGGTCGGATTTGGGGATTGAGGCACTGCCAACCTTTGGCTGGTGGTTTGACGAGCTCTCCACCCTGTTCTTCAGCGCCTCCATCCTGATTGCGATGATCAACCGGATGCCGGAATCCAACTATGTGGCGACCTTCCTCAACGGAGCGCGGGATCTCATCGGGGTGGCGCTGGTGGTGGCGGTGGCGCGCGGCATCTATGTGGTGATGGAGCAGGGCGTCATCATCGACACCATTTTGCACTGGGCCGAGGGGCTGGTGAGCGGGCTGTCCTCGTCGGTGTTCATCCTGATGGCCTACCTGGTGCACATCATTCTTAGCTTTTTTATTCCCTCCACCTCGGGACTGGCGACCGTTTCCATGCCGCTGATGGGACCGCTTGCCGATTTCTCCGGCATCTCGCGGGATCTGGTGATCACCGCCTATCAGTCCGCCTCCGGCTGGATCAACCTGTTCGCCCCCACCGCCGCCCATCTGGTGGCGGGGCTGGCGCTGGCCAAGATCCCCTACGATCGCTTCGTGCGCTGGGTGCTGCCCTTCATCATCGGCGTAGCTCTCATCACCATGGCGGTGCTGGTGGCGGGCACTCTGCTGCACGGTTGAGCACAGCGGTTGACTACACCGAACAGGTGCGGCGCTCTTCGTCGGTGATGTCACTGCAATAAAACGGCCTGATATATTTGCATCTATCAGGCCGTTATGAGGTGTGCCGGGTTGATTTGTAGCCTGTCAGGTATTGAAGCGATCCAGCTCGCTGGACATCCTGACCATATTGTTGTCCAGCACTTCTGCCAGCTGTTCCAGCGTGTGTGCATTCTGGGCAGTCAGCGTACAGTCGTTGTCCAGGTCCTCTATTATCCGGATGAGGCTGGTGGCAATGTCAGAGAGCTGTTTGACCGACAGTTGCTGTGCTGTGGCCTCTGTGGCTGCGACCAACAGCGAGCTGGCGTTCTCTTCGGCTACCGATTTGTACCTCTGGGTTGAGTGGACCACTTCCTCCAACCCTTTGGATACATTGTCCATTTCGCTGCTGACCCCATCTGCTTCGTGCACAATCTTGCTGATGATACCTTCGATATCGGCCACATTTCTGGTGGTGTGTTCAGCCAGCTTTCTCACTTCATCGGCGACTACAGCAAATCCTCTGCCCGCATCCCCTGCTCTGGCCGCTTCAATTGCAGCGTTCAATGCTAATAGGTCGATGGAGCTGGCGATGCCTTTGATAATATCGAGTACTGAACGCGTCTTGATTATATTTTCGTGCAAGGAAACAATGTTTTCGGTGAGAACGCCCTGTTGCTGGGATTTTTCGGATAAATCTTTAATGATTTTTGTGAAACTATCGGTAAATGCACAAAATCCGGACTCTGCATTCTTGAGCCGGTCCTGCAAATGGTTCATCCCCGTTACCAGAGATAAAATATGTGCATTCATTGCTTGGATATTGGTCGAGACTTGTTGCGCACACTCTTTCTCATGATGGCTGCTTTGTTTGAGACTTAATGCATTGCTCCTGACTTGAGATGACTCACTACTGACTTGCGTAGATATCCCGGAGATGGATATAACAATGTTCTGTACCTGCTCTATAAATTGATTGATAAGATCTGTGATTCGTTTTATTTCACCCTTTTGTTTAATCTGAAGGCGGCGGGTTAGATTGCCATCACCCTCGACAACTTCCTTGAGCATGCTTGATAATTGTTTGAGTTCCCGTAGGTTGGACCATCTGCGATACATCGCAAAAGTTTCTATCAATAGAATGACTAGAGTCGAGCCTAATATGAAGCTAAGTTTCAGGTTGAATAACTTTATGGCATCACTATTAATGTTTTCCCAGATTGATTCAGGTAATTGTATGAGCAGTTTCCAGTCTGAATCAGATTTGACATTCAACTTGGTTGCGAATACATCGTTATTATTCCCGTCCGGTTCTGACTTAGCTATCTCTATAATGTTTGCATTGCGTCTGTCGGCGATGTAAATGCCATATTTTTCATTAACCAGCACAAAGTTACCGGGATCTTTTGGCATGCTGAAGCCCTGCTGCTGGGCAGATGCCTTGTCTTCTTCCGTGATGATCAGATGTGGAATGTTGAGCAATTTTGCTTCAAGTACGTTGCTTCTGAAAATAACAGAGATAACACCGCTTATTTTTTGGGTAAGAGCATCATAAACTGGAACAGAATATAGCATGCCATGGGTATCCATTTCATTACCATGTTGAATGGATTTATATTGAGTATTATCGCAAGTTCTCATGCTGGGAGAGAATACAGCTGGGATATCATCGATGGATGTAAAGTTGAAAATAGGGTAAGTGTTTTTTAATTGTTCTAATTGGGTGGGAAAATAGCGATACTCTTGCTCCTCACTTTCCTCTGGGATGTCTGGGTTATTTTCTTTAGTATCATTGGAGATGTTTTTGTTTGAGTTGAAAATAACTGAATCATACATGAAAAAAGGAACTTCACCAGAGTGAAAATTAAGGCCGTTACGCACGTAGTAAACTTCTGAAATAGAGGTGTCCTGTGCCATGTCATTGTAGATCTGTTGTACAGTCTGCCCAGCATCTTGCGAGAGCCGCCCCTGTGTAATTACATTTTCATCTTCATTGTGACGATTGGCACCTTGCACCGCTCTAATACTGGGTAGTAATGATATTAGTCTGGCATTCTGATATAACTTTGAGAATAGCTGCTCCAGTTCATTTGCTTTGTCTTTTAGGATGACCTCTTTTACATGTAGTCGATATTCATCCTGAGCATATTTAATTTCATTTGTGAGTGACTGATGCAACTTATAAACGATAGCACCAGATATAAATATGGTGACCGAATAAACGAGTACTATCGTCTTGATGAAGCCAAATTTTCCATCTGACATTAACTTATCCTCTGGTGGTAGCACACCCTCATATTTAAAAAGACGTCATGAGGTTACCTTAATGCACAAACTTGTTAATCAAAGCTCAAAGTTAATACTCTTTTGAGTATGCCTCATGAAGGATAGTGGTGTTTTTATAGTTATCAAGTTATGGACAGGCACAGGGTCCAGCACCCTGCTTAATATAATAATTCCTGCCTCTAAAGGGGCAGTGAGGCATTTCAACAAATCATGGGAGAACGCGGGTTGTGGTAGAGGAGGGATGACTGGGGCTGTAATAAAAACCCGGCCGTAGCCGGGTTGATCTTGGCAGGGCTACTGTTTATAGCCCTTGAGGAAGCGGGCGAGACGGCCGATGGCCTCTTCCAGCTCCTCTTCACGGGGCAGGAACACCAGCCGGAAGTGATCCGGCGCCGGCCAGTTGAAGCCGGTGCCCTGCACCAGCAGCAGTTTCTCTTGCTGCAACAGGTCGAACACCATCTTCTGGTCGTCGCGAATGTCGTACACCTTGGGATCCAGGCGCGGGAACATGTAGAGCGCCCCCTTGGGTTTGACACAGGAGACGCCGGGGATCTCGTTGAGCAGCTCCCACGCCTTGTCCCGCTGCTTGCGCAGGCGGCCGCCCGGCAGGATCAGCTCGTTGATGCTCTGATAGCCACCGAGTGCGGTCTGGATGGCGTGCTGCATCGGCACGTTGGCACATAGTCGCATGGAGGCCAGCATCTCCAGACCCTCGATGTACCCCTTGGCACGGCACTTGGGCCCGGTAATGACCATCCAGCCCTGGCGGAAACCACAGGCACGGTAAGCCTTGGAGAGGCCGTTGAAGGTTACCACCATGACATCGTCACACAGGGTGCAGACGCTGGTGTGGGAGATGTCGTCGTAGAGGATCTTGTCGTAGATCTCGTCGGCGAAGATGATGAGGTTGTGCTGGCGGGCTATCTCGATCACCTCCAGCAGGAACTCGCTGCCGTAGACGGCGCCGGTCGGGTTGTTGGG
This sequence comes from Aeromonas enterica, assembly GCF_054052465.1. NCBI lineage: Bacteria > Pseudomonadati > Pseudomonadota > Gammaproteobacteria > Aeromonadales > Aeromonadaceae > Aeromonas > Aeromonas enterica. The sequence goes on from NZ_JBSTYL010000022.1 coordinate 81,581, forward strand.
GTTGATCAGCACCAGGCCGCGGGTACGAGGGGTGATACGGGCGCGGATGTCGTCGAGATCCGGATACCAGTCAGCCCCTTCATCGCAGCGGTAGTGCACCGCATGGCCACCGGAGAGGGTGACGGCGGCGGTCCAGAGCGGATAGTCGGGGGAGGGCACCAGCATCTCGTCGCCGTTGTTGAGCAGCGCCTGCATGGCCATCACGATCAGTTCACTCGCGCCATTGCCGATGTAGATGTCGTCGATGTCGACCTTGCGCATCCCTTTTTGCTGGTAGTACTGCATCACCGCCTTGCGGGCCGAGAAGAGCCCCTTGGAGTCGCAGTAGCCTTGGCTCAGCGGCATGTTGAGGATCACATCCTTGATGATCTCTTCCGGCGCATCGAAACCGAACGGGGCCGGGTTGCCGATATTGAGCTTGATGATGCGGTGGCCTTCGTCTTCGAGACGTCGAGCTTCTTTATGCACCGGGCCGCGGATGTCATAGCAGACATCGTCGAGCTTGTGCGACTTGTCGATAGTGAACATGGTGAGTGTGCTTCCTTCCCCGTGGGGACGCGTTGGCGAAAAAGGCGATTTTTAGTATCAAATTTCTTTTCCCCTATTCTTCACAGAATTGAATGCTAGAACAATCTTCTTTTTAGTAGAATTCCCTGATTTTTAGCCCTAAAACAGGGTTGCTGAAACGTTAAATTCAGCATGATCGTTTGTGTGAACCAAGGTTCACCAGTGAAAGATGAGGAGCTGATTAACAAAGCTACCCGACTGTGTTGAAATATTCGTATCCGATGGCACGATTGGCTTGCGTAAAAAATCGTGGCCTGTCCCCCTTGTGGGGCCTTGGCACATCGTCGCTGGGTCCATTTTCATCATCTATTGAGGTCTCTCCATGCACGCACCCGCGCCCGGCCGTTATCGCCACTTCAAGGGAGGTTATTATCAGGTGCTCACCCTGGCCCTGCACACCGAAACCCAGGAGCAGCTGGTGATCTATCAATCCGAGCAGGATGGAGCCGTCTATGCCCGCCCTGTGGCCATGTTCATGGAGTGGATCGAGCATCAGGGTCAGGTGGTGAGCCGCTTCACCCCGACAGCGGGCTGAGTAGTGGTTTGCACCATAAAAAAAGGCGCCATCAGGCGCCTTTTTCCATACGGAGAGTTTACTGGTAGAGACCCAGGTTCTCTTTGGCATAGGCTTCGAAATCGGTGCAGCCACCGATGTGCTGCTCGTCCAGGAAGATTTGCGGCACTGTATTGACCGGCTTGCCGGCGCTCTTGGCCAGATCTTCCTTGGTGATGCCTTCGGCGTGGATGTCCACGTAGCGGAATTTGAAATCGTCACGCTGCTCAACCAGCTGCTCGGCGATCTGCTTGGCACGGACACAATAGGGGCAACCGGGACGACCAAAAATCACTGCAAACATGTTCTCTCTCCGTTGATATGAAGCAGGGCACAGCATAGCTCCGCCTCGTGGCTAGTCAAAGTGGAAATTGTCGATACGGCCGTTCGCCATATACGATGAGCCGACTCATGACTGGTCGGCAATCTGGATCGGTTGTTGCTGATAGATGCTCTCCAGTACGCCCTTCTCGAACACTGTCCATGGCCAGACGGCTTTGCTGGCACGGTAGCGCTCATGGGTGGCGGGATCCTGCGACAGGCCGCGCTGGAACATTACGAAGGCCTTGCGCTGGCCGCCGGCGGTGTCGATAAAGCCTACCAGGTTGGAGGTGCCGGTGATGGTGCCTGTTTTGGCATGCACCTTGTTCTTCATCATGGGGGCGGTGACGCTGCGTCGCCAGGCCAGGGTGCCGTCCACCTGGGCACTGGGCAACAGCTTGATGAGGCCGAGCTCGGCATCGTTTTTCTGGATGAAGGTGAGCACCGAGAGCATCTGGCGGGCGCTGATGAGGTTGTGGGCCGAGAGGCCGGAGCCGTCGGCCAGAGTGGCGTTGCCAAGATCGATGCCATTCTTGGTCAGAATGGCGCGCACCGCCATGGTGCCGCTGCGATAGCTGCCCGGCTTGTTGTAGTAGTGACGGCCCACGGTTTTGAGGAAGGTGTCGGCGTAGAGGTTGTCGGATTTTTTGAGCATCTTGGAGAGCATGATGGGCAATGAGACCGAATAGTGGGTGCCCAGGGTCTCGGCCCCTTCCGGTGCCTTGTGGGTCACTTGCAGCAGCCCCTCATGCTTGATGCCGGCTCTGTCCATGGCCCAGCGAATGTTGTCCCAGCCCCAGGCTTCCACGTCGTGGATGGCAAAACGCAGACCCTGCGGCTCCTTGTTCGGGGTGATGCAGCCCTTGAGCTCGTAGAAGTTGCCCTTGGCCATGTCCACTTCCAGCGCGCAGAACTGGCGCGCCATGTCGCCGTAGCTCATCACTTCCACGTTGTCGGCGCCGATGCCGATGGGAACACCAGTGGCCACGTTGCCGGTGGCGGGTTTGCCAATCTGGGTGGCGGTGATGGTGCCGTAGGCGCAGTTTTTGTCGATGATGACGGAGGAGACGGGGGCGGCGAAGCAGAGGGTCTGATCCCCCCAGGACCAGCCGTTGCCGCGCTCGTAGCCGTTGTAGGCGCCGGTGTTGACATAGACGTTGCCCTGGATGCGGTTGACCCCGAGTTGCTTGAACAGGGCCAGCAGATCCATCCGTGACAAGGTGGGGTCGCCGACGAAGTTGATCCAGATGTCGCCCTTGATGGCGTCACCCTGCCTGGCGCCCGGCTGGGCCTGGATGTCGGTGGCAAAGCGGAAGTCTGCGCCGAGCTCTAGGCGGGCGGCGAGCGCGGTCAGCACCTTCATGGTGGAGGCGGGCGCTATCATATCATCGGCGTGGCGGGCAAACTCCACCCCGCCATTGCCCTGCACTATGATGGCGTACTGGCCCCCCTTGGGTGGGGTCAGCGGGGCGGCCTGAGCCACCATGGAAAACAGAGCACAAAAACCAATCAACAGCCGCTGCATAAGATCCTCTAACTTGACGAAGGGTGTCGGCAGTGCGATACCGACCCTGATAACCAACCATTCTCTCTTTCACCTGCCGACCGCAGTGCCTGCCTCTAGCCAGAGGCGTTGGCGGTGCGATAGCGGCCGTCATAATCAAATATTTTCTCTTTCACCTGCCAAAAATGCCCCGACTTGCGGGCGATGACAAAATCCGGATGACGAAACTGGCCTGATACGGCCAACACGCTCGCCAGAGTGGCGAATTCGGGCTCCAGGCCTGGGGCGGGCCAATGATGACGCACAAAGACCTGTTGAAACAAGCGCCGTGCGCCCGGGGAGTGAAAGCCGAAGTACTCCATCAGGGTGAGCCCGTCCTCGTCGTGATAGGTTACCTCCAGCCGTTCCCCTTGTTTGCCACGACCCGCGGCCAAGGTAAGGCCGGCGCAGCGAATGACCATGCAATCTTTGAGATTGAGCGCCTCCTTGAGTTTGTCATCCGGATCCACCAGCAGCTGATCGCAGCTCTGGCAGCGGCGGGCGGCGATGTCGTTTTCGGCGCCGCAGGCGGGGCAGATTTTTGACCGAAAGCGGTAATCGCACTCCTCGCGGTTGCCATCGCCATCTTCAAACAAGCCCTGACAGCGGCGACCGTAGTGCTCGACAACCTTGCCATCCTCGTCGGTCTTGCCCCAGAAGGTGTTGGCAAAGCCGCAGGCGGGGCAGGGCACCTGCACCGGCTCGGTGCCGGCGTGAGGTCTGGGCTCCCCCACCTCGGGGGCAAACAGATTGAAGTTGTTGCCCGCATAGTCGAGCACCAGACAATCGGCCTTGTCCGGCGAGAGGCGCAGGCCGCGTCCGACGATCTGTTGATAGAGCGAGACTGACTCGGTGGGGCGCAGCATCACGATGAGATCGACGTGGGGGGCATCGAAACCGGTGGTGAGTACGGCCACGTTGACCAGAAACTTGAGTTCTCGCGCCTTGAAGGCATGGATGAGGGCATCGCGCTCCGGACCCGGTGTCTCGCCCGTGATCAGGGCCGCCTTCTCTCCTTTGGCGCCGAGCAGGCCGTGGATCTCGCGGGCATGCTCGACGGTGGCGGCGAAGATCATCACTCCTTGCCGATCGGCGGCATATTCCAGAACCTGGCTCAGGATATGGGGGGTGACCCGCTGCTGGCGTTTGAGTTCGCCGTTGAGATCCGCCTCGCTGAACAGGCCGTTTTCGCGCGGTACCAGCTTGCTGAAGTCGTAGTGGACTATGGGGGCATCGACGAGACGGGGCGGTGTCAGGTAGCCGTTTTTCACCATGAAGCGCAAGGGTAGCTCGAATACGCAGTCACCAAACAACCGCTCGCCGTGGCTTTTCACCATGCCGTGGTAGTGGCGCCGGTAGATCCAGCCCAGGCCCAACCGATAGGGGGTGGCGGTGAGACCGAGGATCTTGAGGGCTGGATTGGCGGCTTTGAGATGATCGATCACCTGATGGTACTGGCTGTCGTCATCGAGCGAGACCCGGTGGCACTCGTCGATGATCAGCAGCGAGAAGGCGCCATCGAAGGCCTCCAGATTGCGCGCCACCGACTGCACCGAGCCGAACACCACCTGGGCATTGGCCTCCTTGCGGGCAAGGCCGGCGGCGAAGATGTCCGCCTTGAGATCCCAGGCCTCGTACTTGGCGTGGTTCTGCTCCACCAGTTCCTTGACGTGAGCCAGCACCAGCACGCGGCCACGGGCCTTGCGGGCCAGCTCGGCGATCACCAGGCTCTTGCCGGCGCCGGTTGGCAGTACCACCACGGCGGGATCCGGGTGCTGGCGAAAGTGGCTGATCACGGCATTGACGGCGTCGGTTTGATAGGGTCTGAGAACGAACATGGGGAACGGCTGTGGTGCAGGATGGCGCCATTATAGGGATCTTGGTGCCACAAAAACAGCGGGGCCGCCTTATTGCGGCCCCCCGGGGATTTTTGGGTGTTTTATTGTATGGGGATACGGAGTTTATACACC
>NZ_JBSTYL010000023.1:0-75522 GCF_054052465.1 Aeromonas enterica
GGCGCGCCCCCCCCCGTGCTGCTCCCCCCCCCCCCCCCCCCCCCCCCCCCCCCCCCCCCAGGCCTTGTTGCAGCAGATGCAGAGTGCCGTCTCGCAACAGAATTTCGAATTATCCATGGTCAAGGCCCATCAGGGGCGTCTCGAACCCATACGTTTCAGCCATGGGGTGATCGATGGCAAGGAGGTGGCTCACCTGAGCTACCTCGACGGCAAGACCATCGAGTACCTGCAGCGCCAGGACGAGTTCACCTTCTTCGAAAATACCCACGAACCCTACACCCTCAAGGGCGCCCGTTTCCCGGGGGTCTGGGCGACCTTGGTGAGAATGCCGCTGCCCCGGGTACTGGAAAGTTATGATCCCGTACTGGCCGGTCGCAGCCGGGTAGCCGGTCTGGTGGCGCAGGTGGTCAGGCTGGTGCCCAAGGAGGCGGACAAGTATGGCTTCGTACTCTGGATCGATGAGCAGAGCCGCTTGTTGCTGCGGGTGGATATGGTGGATCGGGAAGGCAACCTGGTCGAGCAGGTGCTGGGTGTGGATCTGGACAGGCTGAGCACCCCCGCGCCCTGGCTGGTGAAGTTGGCTGGCAGCAAGCTGCCCCAGGCGCTGGCACTGGAGGATGCCTATCCAGCGCCGCAGCAGACGCTGAACTGGCGCCTCACCTGGTTGCCGGATGGTTTCAAGGTATTGTCACAGGACAGGCACCAGCTGGTGACTACCAGCTTGCCGGTGGATTACATGATGCTCTCCGATGGTCTGGTGGATCTCTCCGTTTATGTGGCCAGGGTCGATCCCAAGCCGGCGGTGCGCCAGCAGTTGATCCGCCAGGGGGCGACCTCGCTGGTGAGCTACGTCAATGACGTGGGGGTCGAGATCACTGTCGTGGGAGAAGTCCCGGCCGAAACGGCAAAGCGCATCGCCGAGTCGGTGCAGCCCCTGGCCCGCAATGAGACTGTGCAATAATCGTGTTTGCACTCCCGCTTGCTCAAGCGGGGCAGTCATGTTCAGATTGAGTCAATCTGTCCCTCGTTATTGTGGAAGCGTCTTGTGAGTAAAATGAGCGAAGAGCTGGCGACCGTGGTGGCCATTGATGGACAACATGCCTGGGTGGAGTGTGAACGGCGCTCCGCCTGCAGCGGTTGTCATCAACAGTCCAATTGCGGTACCGGCACGGTTGCCAAGGCGTTTCCGATGAAGCAGCAACGGCTGCGGGTTGCCCTTACCGCCGAGGTGAGCGTCGGCCAGCAAGTTAGGCTCGGCATTCCCCAGGCGAGCATCCTGCGGGGCGCGGCCCTGGTTTATGTGTTGCCGCTGTTCTGTTTGCTGGCGGGCGCCCTGCTTGGTCAGCTCTGGTTGGCACCCTTGTTGGCGGGCGGGGAGGGGATCACCATCCTCAGCTGCCTGTTGGGGGGCCTGGTCGGATTTTCACTGGTTCGTTACTTTTCCACTCGACTCGATCAGGGGGCATATGGCCCTCGCATGCTGGGTGTGGTACTCCATACCCGCAACCTCTCCTGACCGTGCAGGCCTGTATTTCTGGTGCTCCGTCGACTAAAGATTGGCCGTCGACCGGGTTATCCAGTAAAATCCTGCCTCCATATCCGGCCCTAACCTAATTTTGAGTGATTCTTGCTCGATGAAACACATTCGTAACTTTTCGATTATTGCGCACATCGACCACGGTAAATCGACCCTGTCGGACCGTCTGATCCAGACTTGCGGCGGCCTGTCCTCCCGCGAGATGCAGGCTCAGGTGCTTGACTCCATGGACCTGGAGCGCGAGCGCGGCATTACCATCAAAGCACAGAGTGTGACCCTGAACTACCAGGCACAAGACGGTAACACCTACCAGCTGAACTTTATCGACACCCCGGGCCACGTGGATTTCTCCTACGAGGTCTCCCGCTCATTGGCGGCCTGTGAAGGGGCGCTGCTGGTGGTAGATGCCGGCCAGGGGGTTGAGGCACAGACTCTGGCCAACTGCTACACCGCCATGGAAATGGAGTTGGAAGTGGTGCCGGTGCTGAACAAGATTGACCTGCCGGCCGCAGAACCCGAGCGGGTTGCCGAGGAGATCGAAGACATCGTCGGGATCGATGCGATGGACGCGGTACGCTGCTCCGCCAAGACCGGCCTCGGTGTCGATCTGGTGCTGGAAGAGATCGTTGCACGCATTCCTGCACCGGAAGGTGATCCGGATGCCCCGTTGCAGGCGTTGATCATCGACTCCTGGTTCGACTCCTATCTGGGCGTTGTCTCTCTGGTGCGGGTCAAGAACGGTTCGCTGAAGAAGAACGACAAGATCAAGGTGATGAGCACCGGCCAGGTGTGGGGTGTCGATCGTATCGGTATCTTCACACCAAAACAGGTAGATACCATGGGGCTGGGCTGTGGCGAGGTAGGTTGGGTTGTCTGCGGCATCAAGGACATCCACGGTGCGCCTGTGGGCGATACCCTGACGCAGGCCAAAAACGGTGCCGACAAGGCGCTGGCCGGTTTCAAGAAGGTGAAGCCGCAGGTGTATGCCGGTCTGTTCCCCATCTCCAGCGATGATTACGAGTCGTTCCGTGACGCGCTCGACAAGCTCTCCCTCAACGACGCCTCCCTGTTCTTCGAACCGGAAAGCTCTACGGCGCTGGGTTTCGGCTTCCGTTGCGGCTTCCTCGGGATGCTGCACATGGAGATCATCCAGGAGCGTCTGGAGCGTGAGTACGATCTGGATCTGATCACCACGGCGCCGACCGTGGTGTATGAAATTGAACTCAATGACGGCTCCACCATCCATATTGATAGTCCGGCGGCGATGCCTGCGGTCAACAATATCAAAGAGATGCGTGAGCCGATTGCCGAGTGTCATATCCTGCTGCCGCAGGAGTACATGGGCAACGTGATCACCCTCTGTATCGAGAAGCGTGGCGTGCAGACCAACATGGTTTATCACGGCAAGCAGGTGGCGCTGACCTATGAAATCCCGATGGCGGAAGTGGTGCTCGATTTCTTCGATCGCCTGAAATCCACCAGCCGTGGTTATGCCTCGCTGGATTACGGCTTCAAGCGCTTCGAAACCTCTGACATGGTCCGTCTGGACATCATGATCAACGGTGAGCGCGTCGATGCGCTGGCCATCATCACCCACAAGGAGAACGCTCAGTATCGCGGTCGCCAGGTGGTGGAGAAGATGCGTGAGCTGATCCCGCGCCAGATGTTTGATATCGCCATTCAGGCCTCCATCGGCAACCAGATTATCGCCCGCAGCACCGTCAAGGCGCTGCGCAAGGACGTGACCGCCAAGTGCTACGGTGGTGACGTGAGCCGGAAGAAGAAGCTGCTGAACAAGCAGAAAGAAGGCAAGAAGCGGATGAAGTCTCTGGGCCGTGTCGACGTGCCGCAGGAGGCGTTCCTCGCAATTCTCCATGTAGGAAAGGATTAATCGATGGCAAGCACGTTTTCCCTGATCCTGGTGGTGGTCTGCGCGATCACCGGTGTTATCTGGTGTCTGGACAAGCTGATCTGGTCCAAGCAGCGGGCCGCCAAGATTGCCGTGGCTCGTGCCCATGGCGGCGCTCATCTGGATGAGAAAACCCTGGCCAAGGTTGCCCCCATGCCGGTCTGGATCGAACAGACCGCCGGGGTCTTCCCGGTCATCACGCTCGTGCTTATTCTGCGTTCGTTCATCTTTGAACCGTTCCAGATCCCGTCTGGCTCCATGATGCCCACCCTGCTGGTGGGCGACTTCATCCTGGTGCAGAAGTTTGCCTATGGCCTCAAGGATCCGGTGACCAACACCAAGTTCCTCGAGACTGGCGAACCCAAACGCGGCGATGTGGTGGTGTTCAAGTATCCGCTGGATACCCGGGTGGACTACATCAAGCGAGTGGTCGGCATGCCGGGTGATCGGGTCATCTATCGCAACAAGGAGCTGATGATCCGGCCCAAGTGCGAGGAGCAGGAAGGGAAAACGTGCCCGGGCTTCCAGAAGCTCGACGTCAAGTTTGAACAAAGGGGTGAATTTACCCAGATGGGGATCCCGCTTGACCGCTATACCGAGCAGCTGGGCGAGGTGTCTCACGAGACCCTTCGCAACCCGCTGATGCCCGATATGGTCGGCCGTTATTATCGCCAGCCCGGCACCTACCCCGACGAGTGGGTGGTGCCGGAAGGTCAGTACTTCGTGATGGGTGATAACCGTGACAACAGTACCGACAGCCGTTTCTGGGGCTTTGTGCCCGAACAGAACCTGGTCGGCAAGGCGGTCGCCATCTGGATAAGTTTTGAATTCGAGCGCGAAGAAGGCTCCCTGCTGCCAAGTTGGGTACCGACAGGTGTGCGCTTCAACCGCATTGGCGGAATCAAGTAAATGAATATCAAAATGAACAGACTGCAGTCCCGTCTCGGGCATGTCTTTCACGATCAGGAATTGTTGACCCGGGCGCTGACTCACCGTAGCGCCGGTTCCCGTCACAATGAGCGGCTGGAATTTTTGGGAGACTCCATTTTGAGTCTGGTGATTGCCGATGCTCTGTTCCACCGCTTCCCGCAAGCGGCGGAAGGGGACCTCAGCCGGATGCGCGCCACCCTGGTGCGCGAGAAGACCCTGGCCGAACTGGGCCGGGAGTTTGACCTCGGGGATCACCTGATCCTCGGGCCCGGCGAACTCAAGAGCGGCGGTTTTCGCCGTGAATCCATTCTGGCCGACACGGTCGAGGCGGTGATTGGCGCCGTCTATCTGGATACTGATCTTGAGGCGGTGCGGGTGCTGCTGCTGAGCTGGTATGCCAGCCGTCTGGACGAGATCCGCCCTGGCATAGAGCAGAAGGATCCCAAGACCCGCCTGCAAGAAATTTTGCAGGGAAGCCGTAAATCCCTGCCGACCTACACAGTGACCAACGTCAAGGGCGAGGCCCACAACCAGGAGTTCACCGTCCAGTGCGACGTGGAAGGCCTGGATGGTCCGCTGGTCGGGGTCGGCACCAGTCGTCGCAAGGCCGAACAGGCTGCGGCGCAGCAAGCATTGGAAAGACTGTTATGACTGCTATTGATGCAAGAGGCCGCGGTCTTTCAACACAACAGGCATTGGAAAAACTGTCATGACAGATACGACTTACTGCGGCTTTGTCGCCATCGTGGGCCGCCCCAACGTGGGCAAGTCCACCCTGCTCAACAAGCTGCTCGGCCAGAAGGTCAGCATCACCTCGAAGAAACCCCAGACCACCCGTCACCGGATCCTGGGGATCGACACCGAGGAGAACCATCAGACCATCTATGTGGATACCCCGGGTCTGCACATCGAAGAGAAGCGGGCCATCAACCGCCTGATGAACCGCGCCGCCACCAGTTCGCTGGGGGATGTGGCCATGGTGGTGTTCGTGGTCGACGGCACTCACTGGACCAAGGATGACGAGATGGTGCTCGGCAAGTTGCGCCATCTGCCCTGTCCCGTGGTGCTGGCGGTCAACAAGATCGACAACGTCAAGGACAAGGAAGACCTGCTGCCCCACCTGGAGTGGCTGGGCCAGCAGATGAAGTTCTCCCATATCCTGCCCATCAGCGCCGAGAAGGGCACCAACGTGGAGAAGATCCGCGAGTGGTCCAAGGATCTGCTGCCGGAGAACAACTTCTTCTTCCCGGAAGATTACGTGACCGACCGCTCTTCCCGCTTCATGGCCTCCGAGATCATCCGCGAGAAGCTGATGCGTTTCACCGGTGAGGAGCTGCCTTACTCCGTGACCGTGGAGATCGAGCGCTTCAAGGTGGAAGAGAGTGGCATCTATCACATCAACGCCCTGATCCTGGTGGAGCGCGATGGCCAGAAGAAGATGGTCATCGGCAATAAGGGTGAGAAGATCAAGACCATAGGCACAGAGGCACGCATCGACATGGAACGCCTGTTCCAGAACAAGGTGTTCCTTGAGCTGTGGGTCAAGGTCAAGGCGGGCTGGGCCGATGACGAGCGCGCTCTGCGCAGTCTCGGCTATGGCGATGACTGATTGCTGAGTCCAGCCTTCGTCATCCACAGTCGGCCCTATCGGGAGACCAGTCAGCTGGTCGAGGTGTTTACCCAGGATAGTGGCCGATTTACCCTGGTGGCTCGCGGTTCTCGCGGGCCACGCTCCCCTCTGAAGGGGCTGCTTCAACCTTTTTCCTTGCTCACCATCAGCTGGCGCGGCAAGGGGGATCTCAAGAATCTCGCCCAGGTCGAATGTCCGGATCACTCATTGCGACTCGGTGGCGATCGCCTCTTCTACGGCCTCTACCTCAACGAACTGGTCTACTACCTGCTGGAAGCCCATACCCCCTTTCCCGAGGTGTTCGACGCCTATGCCCGTGCCCTGATGGCGCTGGCGGATGGCGAGACGCCCGAGCTGCCGCTGCGTCGCTTCGAATTCCTGCTGTTGCAGGCGCTTGGCTATGCGGTGGACTTCGAGTACGCCGCCGATGACGAGTCTGCGATCCAGCCCGAGCTGCTCTACGGCTTCGAGCGCGAATTGGGCTTTGTCGCTTGCGAGCGGGCGCCGGATCCCCGTACCCTGTTCCTCGGTGCCCACTTGCTGGCCTTCGCCGAGGGGCGATTCGATACCCCTCCCTTGCTGCAGGCGGCCAAGCGTTTCAGCCGGCTGGCGCTGCAACCCTATCTGGGCAAGCGGCAGTTGAAGAGCCGGGAGCTGTTCTTAAAGCGCAAAGCCAGCACACAGTGACATATGGATATCCGCGCTGGCGCCAAGGTGGCAGCTGCACAGTTAACAGATGAAGTGTTTCAAGGAGTCATCAATGAGCGAAATCTATCTGGGTGTGAACATCGATCATATCGCCACCCTGCGCAATGCCCGTGGCACCCAGTATCCGGATCCGGTACAGGCCGCCTTCGTGGCCGAACAGGCCGGTGCCGATGGCATTACCATCCACCTGCGGGAAGACCGTCGCCACATCATGGATCGTGATGTCGAGGTGCTGCGCCAGACCATACAGACCAGAATGAACCTGGAGATGGCGGTGACCGAGGAGATGATCGGCATCGCCTGTCGCATCAAGCCTCACTTCGTCTGCCTGGTGCCGGAGAAGCGCACCGAGGTGACCACCGAGGGTGGCCTGGACGTAGCCGGTCAGCTCGACAAAATTACCGATGCGGTGACGCGCCTCTCGGCCGTCGGCGCTCAGGTATCGCTGTTTATCGACGCCGACCCGCACCAGATTGACGCGGCGGTCGAGAGTGGTGCCCCCTTTATCGAGATCCACACCGGCCGCTACGCCGATGCCACCACGAATACCGAGCGCAACGCCGAGTTCAAACGCATTGCCGCTGGCGCCTCCTATGCCGCCGGCAAAGGTTTGAAGGTCAATGCCGGCCACGGCCTGCACTATCACAACGTCAAGGCCATCGCCGCCATCCCCGAGCTCTATGAGCTCAACATCGGTCACGCCATCATAGGCCGCGCCGCCTTCGACGGCCTGGCCAAGGCGGTCAGCGACATGCGCCTGCTGATGCAGGAAGCCCGTCAGGGGATCTGACAGCCCGGCGGTATAGCACAGCACCGCGAGACGAATAAAAGGGACGCTATGGCGTCCCTTTTTGTTATGCAGCACCTCATCCAGACTCAGGATTTTTCCGCTGCGGCTGGCTTGGCTCCAGTCGGGGTCAGTTCCAGGGTGATAAGCTCCAGTGGCGCCAGCTTGATGACCATCCCATCGCTGATTGAAGTCGGCACGGTTTTGTTGTCGCCATATAGTGGCTTGATATTAAAGCCTTTCGCCTCTGTGGTGGGCACTTCAAGCTGGCGAGTCGGTTCCAGGAAGAACTGTTGAGGCTGGCTCGAAGGGTTACGCAGGGTAATGAAAGACTTTGCTGGGCTCCACGCCGCCCAGCCATAGACGGCCAGCAGGGTGGGGTCGCCACCTATCCAGTGGCTGTCAAACAGCACTGCCTGGTTCTGCTGCGACCAGAGCGCCGCCTTGGCCAGCAGATCCCAGTTCTCGCCGCTCAGCAGATCCGGGGTGATGTAGAGCTCCTGCAACTGGGTGCCGGTGGCGAAGTAGCTCCAGGCCTGATCGGCAAAATCTTGTGGCGACTGCTGATCCAGATGTTTGGCCTGCTTGGCATAGACAAGCCCGTGCAGCATCAGGGAGTTGAGCGGAAACAGCGGGCCTTGCTTGACGATGGAGCGGTAGGTCTCCGCATCCCGGTAGGTGATCCACTGTTGTACTTTGGATCCAGGGCCATAGAAGTTGATGTCATCGCCGCCGCGCCAGATGGAGTCGGCGAAGAAGAGCCAGGCGGGAGAGGCCGTGGTGCCCGTGGTCAGGTTGATGAAAACCTCATTATTGGCGGCGCGGGCATCCGAGATCAGCTGGATGGCGGCATCGAAGTCACTGGTGAACTGGCTGCCCTTGATCTGCTTGTTGGCGTTGCCTGTGCCATCGAACTTGAAGTGGGTGACGCCCTGCTCCTGGATGAGCGACATCACCTTCTGGTGGAAATTTTTGTAGTAGACGGGGCCTGAGAGGGCGAACTTGCCATCGCTCAGCTCGTAGCCGAATTCGGCGGCATGGGAAACCCGCTCATCCCTCGGCTTGTTGTAGCCGCCCCAGGGGGAGAGCCAGATGCCGAGTTGGGCATGATACTGCCCGGCCGCAGTTTTGAGCTTGCGAAAGCCGTCGGGGAAGTCCTTGCTGAAACCCCAGTTGCCCAGTCGATCGTCCCAGCCATCGTCAAACAGGAAGCCGCTCATGGTCACGCCGCGCCGGGCGACCAGTGCCTCGCCAAACTGCTTGATACGGGTCAGGGCGTCGGCTTCCGTGTAGGGGTTGAAGAAGCCGATGTCGAGCCAGGAGTTGTAGTGCAGATAGGGGGCGTAGGGTCTGTCACGGGCATCGTTGATGAACTCGTTGAAGTCACGTCTGAGCTGGCCCTCGCCGAAGGTGCCGACATAGGTGCGATAGGTGAGCGGCTTGCCCTGCTCCAGCGGCAGCGTGAGTGGGATCAGCTGGCTGACTCCCCCCTCGTAGGCACGGGTGTTGACCAGCGGATTCTGCGGCGTGATGAAGAAGCTGTCGCTGACGATGGGCGAGCTGTTGATGGTGCCGTAGACAAAGGGTGCTTGAGAGTGGAACGGCAGCATGGAGAAGCCGTTGATCCGTTTGCCATTCTTGAGGGTGTCGAGGGAGAAGTCGATGCTGGCGTAGCGCTTGTCTTTGGCCAGCCGGATCTCGCTCTTGATCAGGAAGTCGGCGTTGCTCAGTGCGATGTCAATGTGGTCCTGCTCTTTGGCAAACGCATTTACAGTGAAGTCGGCCGACGAGGTCAGCCTGTCATCCAGCCCCTTGATATCGAACAGGGTATTCGAGCGTATGACATCCCCGTTCGCCGTGTTGGTGAAGGTGATCTCCTGGAGTTTTCCGGCATCCGTTTTGACGCTGATCTGGTACTGGTTGCCCTGCAGCGACATCACCTCGGTCCGGGCGAGGGCGGGCAAGGTCAGCAGGACCAGCAGCGTCATGGCGGTACGTGCGTTCATATTTATCTCCGTATCGATGATGAATGGCGGTGTGACTGGGGTGATGGGGCTTGGCGTCCTCCTGAGGCTGGCGGATGTGCGGGATGTGGTGCGGGCGCACCAGGCGGGCGAGCCCGCTGGCCGGTTACAGCTTGCCGTCGCTCATGCACATGCGGATCTTGGCGGCGACAACTTCCTCCATGGCGGCCATGGCGGGCACCAGATACTGGCGCGGATCGCTGGCATCCGGGTGGGTGGCGAGGAAGGCCTTCATGGCGTCGGAGAAGGCGATCTTCAGCTCGGTGGCCACGTTGACCTTGCACACCCCGAGCGCGATGCAGCGGCGCACGTCCCGATCGGGAATGCCGGAGGCGCCGTGCAGCACCAGCGGAATGGAGACCCTGTCCCGGATGGCGGCGAGGCGATCGAAATCGAGGCGCGGCTCCTCTTTGTAGAGACCGTGGGCCGTGCCGATAGCCACGGCGAGGGAGTCGATGCCGGTGCGCGCCACGAACTCGGCCGCCTTGTCCGGATCGGTCAGATGGGCGTTGGCGGCGTCCACTATCAGGTCATCCTCCTGTCCGCCGAGCTGGCCCAGCTCGGCCTCCACGCTCGCCCCCATGCGGTGGCAGAAGGTGACGACCCGCCGCACCTTGGCGACGTTCTCCTCGAATGGCAGGTGGGATGCGTCGATCATGGCGGAGTGGATGCCGGATTCGACCTTGAAGTGGATATCCTGTTCATCCTCGTGGTGGTCCAGGTGCAGCACCAGCGGTATGCGGTACTGGTGGGCCGCCGAGGCGCAGATGGAGACCAGGTATTCGACCCCGGCATGGCGATAGGTACCCGGCGTGGCGGCCAGGATGACGGGGGAGCTCAGCTGGGCGGCGGTGCGGGCCACCACCTCGACGGTTTCCAGGTTGTGGATGTTGAAGGCCGGTACCGCGTAGCCGCGGCGTTGGGCATCTTTAAGCATTTCGTGGGACGAGATCAGATACATGAGGACTCCTTGGCGCCTTGGGTGGCGTCGGGTTCAGAGAAAGAGGCGGGGGCGCTGGCGGGAGTTATCTCCCTGCCGGCGACCCAGATATGTTGCTGGTAGAGGGCCGGAGTGAGGGCGAGCAGGTTGGCCTGCTTGCCAACGGCCAGCGAGCCGAGGCGATGTTCCATCCCCAGCATCCGGGCCGGTGCCAGCGAAGCCATGTGGATGGCCTCCTCCAGCGGCACGCCGGCCAGCTGCACCATGTTGCGCACCGCCCCGAGCAGGGTGAGGGTGCTGCCTGCCAGGCCGCCGGTAGCGGTGCGCACCACCCCGTCCTTCATCTCCACCCGGTAGTCACCGAGCAGGTAGTGGCCGTCCGGCATGCCGGCGGCGCGCATGGCATCCGTGATGAGCAGCAGGCGATCCCCGGCGCAACAATGGCACAGCTTGAGTACGGTCGGATGGACGTGGTGGCCATCGGCGATGAGCTCCAGCCAGGCGGTGGGATGCACCAGGCCGGCACCGACCATGCCAGGTTCCCTGTGGTGCAGTCCGCGCATGCCGTTGAAACAGTGCACCAGACCGGTCGCACCGGCCGTCAGTGCCGCCTGTGTGGTGTCGTGGTCGGCGGCGGAGTGACCCAGCATCACCCGGATGCCGGCCGCCTTGAGGTGGCAGATGGCCGCCAGGGCGTTGGCCTTCTCGGGGGCGAGGGCGACGACCTTCAGGGTGCCGCGCGCCTGGCGCTGCAACTGTGTCAGCTCCGCCAGGTCCAGCTCCCGGAACAGGGCCGGGTCATGGGCGCCCTTGTTGTCGGGGGTGAAGTAGGGACCCTCCAGATAGCTGCCGAGCAGCTGGGCGCCCGGCATGCCGCTCTCCATTGCATCGGCGACCCGGCTCAGGGCGCGCGTGATGGCGGGTAGCGGTGCCGTGACAGTGGTGGCGAGCAAGGCACCGACCCCTTCCGCCGCCTTGGCGAGGGAAAGCCGGGCCAGCACGCCGGCCTCCTCGTCCATCACGTCGACGCCGGCCCCACCGTGCACGTGGCCATCGATGAGGGCGGGCACCAGCAACTCGACCTCCCGCACCGGATCGTCGGCCGGGATGGGGGCGATGGCGGTGATGATGCCACCTTCATGGGTAAGTGCTTGATGTTCCAGCCAACCCTGCTCGGTCAGCAGGCGACGGGCCCGGATCCGTGTTGCCATCTAGATACCCTCCTCGACCCGCGATTCGGCCCGCTCGCGCGCCAGCTCGTCCACCAGGCTGGTGAGGCCGCGATGGCCACAGCAGAGAGCCTGCTCGCGAAACTGGGACGGGGTCAGCTCGCCGCGATCCATCACCATCTCCAGCAGCAGCTGCAGATTGGTGCCAGTCACGACTTCCCGGTCTGGCTGGCGCAGCGCCAGGGTGGAGGCGACCCGAAACGGGGTGCCACCCAGCAGATCGGTCAGAAAGACCACGCCGTCGCCACGGTCGACCCGCGCCAGCGCTGCCTCGCACTGGCTCTGCAGCAAGGCCGTGGTTGAGGATTCCGGAAAATCGATGGCGACCACCGCCTCCTGCTCGCCGAGGATCTGGTTCATGGCCTGCTCCATGCCGCTGGCGAAGCCGCCATGACCGCAAATGATGATGCCCAACATAAGGTGTTCCTTTACAGCAAAGGGGGCCGGCCTGTCGCCGGCACCGGATTAGAGGAAGCCTGCAAACTTGCCGACGATACCGAGCGCGACCGTGATGATGATGAGGCGCAGCGGACTCCAGCCGCGGCGGATCAGCGCATACATGGCCAGGGTGTAGAGCAGCGGCAGGAAGGCCGGCATCAGCTTGTCGAGCACGTCCGCCTGCAGCTTCACCACGGCATCACCGGCGGTGATCTCCAGGGTGGTGCCGAGCCGCACATAGGTGGCGACCAGGGCGCCGATCACCGTCATGCCGACGATGGAGGCGGCATGGCCCACCTTGCGGGTGTTGGCCTTGATGAGCGGAATGGCGGCGACCCCCATGCGGTAGGCGTAGTGCGCCAGCCCGAAGCGCAGGCCGAAGTGCACCACATTGAACAGCAGGAAGAAGAACACTGCGCCCATGATGGAGCCCTGCAGCGCCAGATCGGCGCCGATCCCGCCGCAGATGGGCAGCAGGGTGAGCCAGAACATGGCATCGCCAATCCCGCCGAGCGGCGCACCGACCGCGATCTTGGTGCTCTGTATGCTGTTGACGTTCTGCTTGGATCGCTCCATCGCCAGCACTATGCCCATCACGAAAGTGACCAGGAAAGGGTGGGTGTTGAAGAAGCCCATGTGCCCCTTCATGGCCCGGGAGAGATCCTTGGGGTTGGTGTGGATCTTCTGCAGCGCCGGCAGCAGGCCGTAGAGCCAGCCGGAGGCCTGCATCCGCTCGTAGTTGAAGGAGGCCTGCAGCAGCAGGGAGCGCCAGGCGAAGCGGTTGATGTCCTGGCGGGTCAGCTCGGCCCCGAGGTGCTGATCTTCGTAGACGTCGTCGGAGACGGTGCGGGTCGGTTGCGGCTCGGCCGCCTGGGTCAGCCGGGTGGCGGTGTTGTTAGATGCCATCTTCAGTTTCCTCCTGGATGGGGCGGGTTTGTGGCGCCGGGTCCTTGCGCATGAAATCGATCAGAGCCATGGCCAGGGCGGCCGCGGCTATGGCCAGCACCGGCAGCTTGAGCCAGGCGGCGGCAACGAAACCGAGGATGAAGTAGGGGATGTAGACGTTCTTCATCATGATCTTGAGCAGCACGGCGAAGCCGATGGCGGGCATGATGCCACCGGCGACCCCGAGGCCGTCGATGAGGCGGGCGGGCAGCACGTCGATGGCGGTCTTGGCGTGTTCGGCCCCGAAGTAGGTGGGCAGGAAGGCGCACAGGAAGTAGAAGGTGCCGAGTGCCAGCAGGGCCAGGTAGTTGACCCGCTCTATGCCACGGGTATCGCCTGCCTCCGCCATACGATCACAGCGGGACATGACCCCCGACATCACCGAGAAGAGGAAGGTGATCCCCATCTGGACCGCGACCGCGAACGGGACTGCGACCCCGACCGCCACATCCGGCTTGACCCCGGTGGTGATGGCGAAGGTGGCACCGACTATGGTGCCTATGATGACGTTGGGCGGTTGCGCCCCCGCCAGCGGCGCCAGTCCCATCCAGACCAGCTCCAGGGTGCCGCCCACCAGTATGCCGGTGGGCAGGTCGCCGAGGATCAGGCCCACCAGCGGACCCAGTACCACGGGCCGGTGGAAGTGAGTCAGGCCGTTGAACAGGTCAAGCCCGGCGAAGAACGCCAGCATGCCCAGCAAGAGCCCTTGCAATAAACTGATTTCCATCACAATTGTCCTTAATCAGATCAGGTTGAAAATGTCCTGTGCCGGTTCGGTCGGCACTCCCTGGACAAAGCACTCGACGTGGGCGTCCTGCAGGGTGCGAAACGCCGCTATGTCCGTCTCGTCCACCGATACCGTCTTGTGGATCTGACGCTTGCCGTCGGCGTAGTGCATGTTGCCGACGTTGATGCGGGGGATGGGCACTCCCCCTTCCACCAGGGTGCAAAAGTCCGCCGGACTCTTGCACACCAGCAATATTTTCTGGCGTTCGGCGGCCTTGCCTATGTTGTCGATCACCTTCTGCAGCGGCCAGAAGCGCACCGCGATACCCTCCGCCAGCACCATCTCCATCAGGTTCTGCTGGATGGGGTCTTCCGCCACCTCGTCATTGGCTACCAACACCAGGTTGGCGCTGGCAAACCCGACCCATTGCACCCCGACCTGACCGTGGATCAGGCGCTCGTCGATACGGCTCAGCACTATGTTCGGCATCAGACGCCTCCTTGCTGGTTGAACGGATAGATGTTGACCCCCTGCACGACCCGGTTGACCCGGCCGCTCGGGCAGGGGTTGTCCGGGGTGATGCCCAGCACCAGCGCCGTGTGGAAGGCGTAGTACTGGGCATAGAGCAGGTAGCAGAACGCCAGCTCGGCATCGTCGCCGTTGAGGGGGGTGGGCAGATAGATGTGTTCACCGGCGGTGATGAGCGGATTCGGCCGATCGGCCAGGGCGACGATCCGGGCTGCGTGGCCCTCCTGGCGCAGCTCGCCGAGCAGGTCCAGATCGTACTGGCGGGTGTAGGGATCGTTGGAGATCATCAGCACTATCAGGGTCTGGCGGTTGATGGCCGACTTGGGCCCGTGGCGAAAACCTGTGGGGGAGTCGTACATGGCCATCAGCTGACCCGAGGTGAGTTCAAGCAGCTTGAGCGCGGCCTCTTGGGCCACTCCCTGCAGGCTGCCGCTGCCGAGGTAGATGACCCGCTCCGGCAGCGGTTGATTCCACTCGGGCACGCTCAGTTCGGCCTGGGGCAGAATGGCTTCCCCTAGGGCGATGAGCGGCTGGCTGGCGGCGGGATTGAACTGGCGTGGCAGGAACACCGCCAGGCAGCTCAGCATCATGCTGGTCAGGCTGCTGGTCATGGCGAAGCTGCGGTCGTGGGTCTGGGGCGGCATCAGCAGCGCCAGGGAGCGGGCATCCTTCTGGCAGCGACGATAGAGTTCCCCCTCGTCGTTGCAGGTGAGCACCAGGTGGTGGCACTCGCTCAGCAGCTGGCTGGCCAGCTCGACCGCGGCCACGCTCTCCGGGCTGTTGCCGGAGCGGGCGAAGGAGATGAGCAGAGTCGGGCAGTCCTGTGCCAGGTAATCGCCAGGGTCTGTGACTATGTCGGTGGTGGCGATCGCCTCGAAGCGGCCGTTGAGGCGGGCACTGAGGTAGGGCGCCAGGGCCCGGCCGGCAAAGGCGGAGGTGCCGGCGCCGGTCAGGATCACCCGCAGGTTGCTCCGGGACAGCAGGGGCAGCAGGAAGCGCTCTATGGTGGCGCGGCACTCCTCCACCATGGCAAGGGTCTCCCGCCAGGCGGCGGGTTGCTGCCGGATTTCGCGGGCGGTGGCCAAGCCGTTGGCCGAACGCAGTGTCTCTTCTGGATAACCGAGGATCATCTCTACAACTCCTTATGTAACCGGGGTGAGCCGGGAATGACTGGCGGGGGTGGTGCCACAGGCATGGGCGTATTGGCGCAGCACCTCCTGCACCTGATCGAGAATGAGGTCGTGTGCCTGGGCCGACAGCGTGCCCTGGCGCACCTTGCGGTATTGCAGTGGCAGATGCTGGCTGAGCAGCGGCAGGGGAATGGGTTCGGCGGCCAGGTTGGCGAGCAGCCGGGCGTAGCAGTCGTCAACCCGGCTGTCGGGCCAGTAGTAGCGAATGCGGTCGGAATAGCTGTAACTGCGGGCCAGCCGGCACTCGTTGGCATTGCCCTGATAGTGGCTGCGCCAGAAGTCGGGACGATCCAGCATGGTCTCCTCCAGCACCTGGCGCAGGCCCGAGCAGGCACGGGCGACCACCAGCTCCTCCTCGATGGCGGCGAGGGCGAACAGCGCTTCGCGCAGGGCGAAGGTGAGGGCCGGGCCAACCTTGAGGATGGCGAAGTGATCGCGCACCAGCTGGCAGTAGGCGTCCGGGGTCTGGTAGTCGGTGGAGTGCGCCTCGAACACCAGATGGGGATAGGCTTCGATCATCCGGCTGAGGGGGGCGGCCTTGTCGGATCGATAGTCGATGACGTGGGTGTGATCGAACTCCACCCCGGGTTGCACCACCAGACCGATCACCCTGGGCCAGATGGCGTCGAGCCCAACGTTGGCAAAGGCCTGCTGATGGGTGTTCAAGGTATGGCGGGCGGCTTCCGGTGTGGTCACGGCCAGCTCGGCCAGCGTCTCATGGGCACCGCCCGGCACCGGCACCTCTGTGCCTATCACATAGACCAGATCGCAGCAGCCAAACTCGGCCTGGCAGGTCTGCTCGGCGATCAGGGCCAGCCGGGCGGCCCGCTCGGCGACCAGTTCATCGGGGAGCGGCACAGGATCCCCCAGACAGGACATGCTGCAATCGAGGTGGATCTTCTTGAAGCCGGCGGCGACATAACTGGCGATCAGCACCTCGGCGTGTTCCATGGCCTGCTCGGCCGGCTCCCCCTGCCAGCGGTTGGGGCCCAGGTGATCGCCTCCCAATACCAGCCGCTGCTGGGGGAAGTGGCACTCGGCAGCGAGCCGGTGCAGACGATCTCGAAAATCCACCGGCGTCATGCCGGTATAGCCGCCGAATTGATCCACCTGATTGGAGGTGGCCTCGACCAGCAGCAGATCATCTCCTTGTGCCGCCAGCCGCAGGGCGGCCTCCAGCACCAGCGGGTGGGCAGAGCAGACGGCATGGATCCCGACCGGTTCCCCCTGCTTGTGTCGTGCGATCAGTGCCAGCATTGATTTCATTTCCCTCTTCCTCATGGCTGAATGCGACTTCAGTCTTTCGATGTCTTTCTTTACCCTAGGCGCCACGCCCCTTAAACGAAACAAAAGCGTGCTCACATCTTGAGCAAGATCACAAAAAGAAATGAATCGAAAGGTTTTTGACGTTTTGGAAGAGTCTTGTGAGGCTTTTTAAACCAATGAAAGCTTGATTTGGCATAAAGGCTGGGTGTTAATAGGTAAACGTAACGAAGTGAAAGCCCAGGTTTTCACCACAGCACTCCGGCAGAGAGACTATGCAAACAACCGAAAAAAGCATGCTCGGCACCAGCGAGCGGCGGGAACGCATCATTCAGCAACTGCGCAGCAATGGCAGCGTCCAGGTCAACGAGCTGGCCAGTCACTATCAGGTATCCACCGTCACCATTCGCAACGATCTGGCGTTTCTGGAGAAGCAGGGGGTGGCGGTACGCGCCTATGGCGGGGCCCTCTTGTGTGAACCGAATCAGGCGGTGCCCGAGCGCACCATAGCCGACAAGAGCGTGCTCAATACCCCGGTCAAGCAGCGTATCGGTGCCATGGCGGCGAGCCTGGTGCAGGCGGGGAGTCGGCTCATTCTCGACTCGGGGACCACCACTCTGGAGGTGGCGCGTCACCTGCGCGAGCACCAGGAGATAGTGGTGATGACCAACGGCATGAACGTGGCCAATGCCCTGCTGGAGGCGGAAGGGGTAGAACTGCTGATGACGGGGGGGCACTTGCGCCGCAAGTCGCTCTCTTTCTACGGTGCCCAGGCGGATCTGTCCCTGCAGAACTACCACTTTGATCTGCTGTTCCTCGGGGTGGATGGCATCGATCTGGAGCGCGGCGTCAGCACCCATCATGAGGATGAGGCGCGCCTCAACCGCTGCATGTGCCACGTGGCCGAGCGCATCATAGTGGTAACGGATTCCAGCAAGTTTGGTCGGTTGAGCCTGCACAAGATAGTCGACACCCGGCGGATCCACACCCTGATCACGGATGACGCCATTGCGGCCGAGACCCTGGTCGGGCTGCGCCAGGCGGGGATAGAGGTGCTGTTGGTGCCGGCTTGAGCCGGGCTGGTAAAGGGGGTGAGAAAGAGGGACGCCATGGCGTCCCTCTTTCGTTGGCAGGAGAGATGCTCAGCCCGGCTCGGGGAAGTAACGTTCCAGCAGGGCGGTGAGGATGGCCTGGCTCTGTTCATCGGGCTCGCCGCTGACCAGAGCGGGGCGGAAATGGAGCTGAAAGGCGCGCAGGGCGGCGCGGCTCTGCTCATCCCAGATGCCGCTTGGGGCGACTCCATAGCCGTAACGGGCCAATTTTTGTTGCCAGGCGAGGGTATCCCAGGCAGGGGCTGGCTGTTGGCGCAGGGCCGTGACTCTGGCCTCGTCGGGCCAGGCTCCCACCCCGTAGCGCAGGGCCAGCTCGCGCCAGGGGAAGTGGGGGCCGGGATCCTGCTTGCGCTCGGGAGCGACGTCGCTGTGGCCCAGCACCTGGGTTGGCGGTATTTGATAGCGCAGCACCAGTTCCTGAGTGAGGGCACCGATGGCGGCGATCTGCGTCCGGGTGTAAGGCTGCCAGCGTCGCTGGTGGGCGGGTAGCAACTCATCTTCCGGCGGATAGCCCAGATTGACGATTTCGATGCCGAGGGAGCTGGCGTTGAGCCCCGCATACTGGTGCCAGCGACTGCGGCCCGCATGCCAGGCGCGCTGGCTGTCGGGCACCAGCTGGTAGACGGGCAGTGGCGTCTGGTCGGTGTCGCGGGGGATCAGGTAGTGGGCGCTTACCTGGTGGGCCGGTTCGGTCAGCAGGCGCAGGGAGCGGGCGTCGTCCTCATCCGTGTAGTGCAGGATCAGGAAGGCGATGCGTTCATTCTGGTTGGCGCTGGGGTAACGGGAAGAGAGCTGATAGGGGGCAGGCTGGCAGGCGCTCAGCAGCAGTATGAGGCAGAGTGGCCATAACCGCAGCCACCTGGCCCTGTTCGCGCCCGGATCGGGAAGACGCGACGGCCAGCGCCGCCCACTGGCCAGCGAGAGGCGGGCTGACAGTGAGCGGAAACGCCGGCCCATGACTCAGGCGCGGTACTTGGCGGTGAGGCCGATGAGGAAGTTGCGCAGAATCTGATCCCCGCAATCCTGATAGTGCTTGTGATCCTTGGAGCGGAACAGGGCACTCAGTTCGGACTTGGAGAGGTTGAAGTCGGCGAGCTTGAGGGTGCCGAGCATGTCCTCTTCTTTGTAGTTCAGGCCGATGCGCAGCTTGCGCAGTATCATGTTGTTGTTGATCCGGTTCGGGATCACCTGGGCCGGGGCATCTTCCCGCACACCGCGGCGCGCTATGATGAAGCCGTCGAGGAACTGGCTCAGGGCCGCATCGGGGCAGGCGACATAGCCAGCCTCCTGCTCTTCCCCTTCGGCGGCTTCTTTCATCAGCCAGCTGTGCAGCTGGGCGTGAGTGACCGTCAGGTTGCCCTTGGCAAACATCTCGACCATCTGGTCATTGCTGATGGTGAGGGCGTAGCGCAGACGGCGCAGAATATCGTTGTTGGTCATGTTGACTCCTGTAGAAACGGCGCAACTTTACCATCTGGCGCGCCCCGCGTCAGAAAAAGCGGGGCGGGCCCTGTCAGGAAAAGGGTGCAAGGGGCTGCTGCCAAGGGCGGGCAGCCCTGCCTCCCGCTCATTCAGACGAGGTAGCGTGGGGCCTCCTGACGCACCTGCTCCATCGCATCTTGCAACTCCAGCAATTCAGGTTCCAGCTCGTTGACCGGCACCCCGTCTCGCAGCTGTTGTTCCAGCTGGGAGAGCAGCCGTTGCAGGCCGGGCACCCCGGAATAGGCGCAGCCGCCGTTGAGGCGATGCAGCTGGGCCAGTACCTCGGCATCCTCTACCTGACCGGCGAGGGCCGCCTCCAGCACAGGATCCACTTCGTCGAAACTGGCCATCAGCATGGTCAGCATCTCTTTGGCGAGATCCAGCTTGCCGGCGGCCTGGCGCACCGCCAGGGACCAGTCTATCTGCTGATCCGCGTGGTTCTGGTGGCGTCTATGGGCGAAGTCGGTGATGAGCTGGGCCAGCATGCTCTCGTCGATGGGCTTGGCCAGATAGTCATCCATCCCCTGGCGGATCAGCCGCTCCCGCTCGCCGGGAATGGCGTGGGCGGTGACCGCGACTATGGGCGTCTCTGTGTTGAGGGACTGGCTGCGGATCGCCTGGGTGGCGCTGATGCCATCCATGATCGGCATTTGTATATCCATGAAAATGATGTCGAATGGCTGGCTCTGAGCCAGTCTGACCGCCTCCTTGCCGTTCTTGCACACCACCACCTGGCTCACCATCTCCTTGAGCATGGCGGCGATCAGCTTGAGGTTGGCCGCGTTGTCGTCCACCGCCAGCACCTTGATAGC
The DNA here is from genome assembly GCF_054052465.1 of Aeromonas enterica. Lineage (NCBI taxonomy): Bacteria > Pseudomonadati > Pseudomonadota > Gammaproteobacteria > Aeromonadales > Aeromonadaceae > Aeromonas > Aeromonas enterica. The sequence continues at coordinate 20,192 of NZ_JBSTYL010000023.1, forward strand.
CTGCACGCTGCGCGGGGAGGGGGCGGGCAGCGGCGCGCTCTTGGCTGCCTCGGGGGAGAGCAGGGCGTGCAGCAGCTTGCGGTGGTTGGTGGGCTTGGAGAGGCAGTGCTGGGCGCCATGGGCCAGCATGGCGTCATAGAGCGAGGGCTCGTGGCTGCTGAGCAGCACTATGGTGTTCTGCTGGCCGTCCAGCCCGTCGAGGCGGGCGATCACCTGCTGCGGTGTGTGCAGTGTGCTGCTGCCGATGATCACCATGTCCTGGTTGCTCATTTCGGGCCAGATGGTGTCGATGGCGAGCGACTGCACATCCAGCTGCCACTCCGCCAGCAGGGCGCAGAGGGAGGAGTGGCTGAAGGGATCCGGCTCCAGCAGCCAGACTCGCTTGCCCTGGATGCGATCCAGCGGCAGCTTGTCGGTCTGGGGCAGGGGAGAGATGTCCATGTCCAGACTGAAGGAGAAGACGGAGCCCTTGCCCAGCTCGGATTCGAAGCGGATCTGGCCCCCCATCTGCTGTACCAGCTTCTGGGTGATGACGAGGCCGAGGCCCGTGCCGCCATAGCGGCGCGAGATGGAGGAGTCGGCCTGGTTGAAGGCCTGGAACAGCTGGCGTTGTTGCTCTTCCGAGATGCCGATGCCGGTATCGCGGATCAGCACGTTGAGCCGCACCTTGTTGCCGTTGCCGCCGCCGGTCTGCTCGATGCGCACATCCACGTTGCCGCGCTCGGTGAACTTGATGGCGTTGCCGGTGAGGTTGGTCAGCACCTGCTGCAGACGCATGGGGTCGCCGGTGAGGTAGTCCGGCACCTCTGAATCCACCTGCAGTGAGAGTTCGAGTTGCTTGTCGTGGGCGCTGGGACCGAGCAGGTGCATGGTCTCGTTGAGGGTGTCGCGCAGGCTGAACGGGATATTTTCCAGCTGCAGCTTGCCCGCCTCCAGTTTGGAGAAGTCGAGGATGTCGTTGATGATGCCGAGCAGGTTGCGTGCCGACTTCTCTATGGTTTGCATGTAGTCGGTCTGGCTCGGGGTCAACGCCGTCTTGAGCAACTGGCGGGTAAAGCCGATGACGCCGTTGAGCGGAGTGCGCAGCTCGTGGGACATGTTGGCAAGGAACTCGGATTTGACCCGTGCCGCCTCCTGCGCCCGCTTCTTGGCCATGTCGAGCTCGACGTTCTGGATCTCGATCTGCTCCAGGGTTTCCCGCAGATCCGAGGTGGCCTGATCGATGTTCTGCTGCATCTCCTCATGGTATTCCGAGAGCGCCTTGGCCATGGCGTTGATGCCGTTTTTCAGCATGTCCAGCTCGCCTGTGAGCTGGCCGCTGACCCGGGTATCGAGCCGCCCCTCCCTGATCTTGTGCACGGCCTGCACCATGTCGGTGATGGGCTGGGTCACGCTTTTTACCAGGCGAAAGCCAAACAGGGTGCTGAAGGCAATGCCGATGAGCACGATGAGTACCGCGAAGAAGGTGTCGCGATACTGCAGGATCATGGCCCTGTCCGTGGTCATCTGCATGGAGATGTAGCCAATCATGGGCGGTTCCACGTCACTGGGCAGCGGGAAGCCATCCATGCTGGTTTCGGCCTGGATCGGGGTGCGCAATATGATGTCGTCACCGTACAGGGTGACGCTGGTCAGCTCGGGGATCTGGCTGCCATCAGGCAGCCGCAGCCGGGTGAAGTCTCTGTGATAGTTGGACGTCACGAACAGCTGGTTGTCCTGGGTGAAGACGGCGATGGACTTGATGAGCGGCGAGTTCTTGCGGTGGGTCAGGCCAATCAGCCGCTTGAGCGATTCCCGGCTGTGCTGGGTCATGCCGTATTCACTGGCGATGGCCAGCGGCTCTATGATGTTGATGCCCTGATCGATCAGGTTGTTTTCCAGCTGCTGGTAGCGGTGGAAGGTAAAATAGCCAGCCATCAGGCCGCCAATGATCAGGGTCGGCAATATGGTAAAGGCCAGCACACGGGCTCGAAGGCCGTACTTGGTCATGCGAATGGTCCCCCGATCATCAGGGGGGGCAAGATTGTCAATGACACGGCATGAGCGCGCAGGCCGGATTTGGTCATGCGGATAGTCCCCCGAAAAGCAGGGTAGGCAAGAGGGTCAACGACAGTGGGCGGGCCCGCAGGCCGGATTTGGTCATACTATTATTCTTGTGGGACAATAGCCTGCTGCAGATTCCACAATCATGACATAGCCACCTATAGGCACCAAGTTTTATGGCCCAGTTTTTCAAGCCCCAAAAGAAATCCACCCAGCCCCAACGTATTGAATTTACGGTAGACAGTCTGGATCACCACTGCGTCGGTATCGGCCGTCATCAGGGCAAGGCGATCTTCATTGAAGGGGCGCTGCCCGGTGAGCAGGTCAAGGCCCGCATCCTCGAAGACAAGAAGCAGTATGCCCACGCCGCCTTGCAACAGGTGGTGACCCCGGCGGCCAATCGCATCGCCCCCTTCTGCAGTCACTATCGCGAGTGCGGCGGTTGCAATGCCCAGCACCTCGGCGAGGCGGATCAGCAGGCAGCCAAAGAGGCCGGGCTGGTCAGCCTGTTCGAGCGGCTGGGGAAGATCAAGGCGCCAGCGCTGGAGCCTGTGCTGACAGGGGCGTCTCGCGCCTACCGCCGGGTTTGCCGGCTGGCCATCAAGTTTGACAAGAATGGCCGCTGCACCCGGGTCGGTTTTCGTCGTCGCCAGTCCAATGACCTGGTGGAGATTGAAGGTTGCCCCGTGCTGGCCGAGCCGCTCTCTGCGCTTATCGCACCGCTGCGCGAGTGCCTCAATCGTCTCAAGAGCCAGCGTGAGCTGGGCCATGCGGAGCTGATCCAGGCAGAGCAGGGGATCATGATGCTGCTGCGCCACACCGGTCGCCCCAACGAGGCGGATCGTGCCCTGCTGGTGGCATTTGCGCAGGCGCAGGGGATAGACCTCTATCTGCAGGCTGCCGATGAACGCATCGAGCCGCTGCACCAAGTATTCCAGCCATCCTACTCACTGGATGGCCTGTCTCTTGCATTCGCTCCCGGTGACTTCATTCAGGTCAATGGTCCCATCAATCAGAGCATGGTGGCCCAGGCGCTGACGTGGCTCGGGGCTAGCAAGGATGACAAGGTGCTGGATCTGTTCTGCGGCATCGGCAACTTCACCCTGCCACTGGCCCGCCAGGCCCGTGAAGTGGTGGGAGTGGAAGGGGAGCTGGCCATGGTGGCCCGCGCCGAGGAGAACGCCCGCCGCAACGGCATCGACAACGCCCGTTTCTACAAAGCGGACTTGAGCGGTGACATAGTCGGCATGTCCTGGGCACGGGAAGGGTTCGATCTGGTGCTGCTGGATCCGGCCCGCCCCGGCGCGCTGGAGGTGATGGGTCACGTCGTGAAACTTTCACCCCAGCGAGTGGTCTACGTTTCCTGTAACCCGGTCACCCTGGCCCGTGACAGTCGGGTGCTGGTGAAGGGGGGCTACCGACTGGTACGCCTGGGAATGCTCGACATGTTCCCTCACACCGGCCATCTGGAGTCCATGGCCCTGTTTGAGCGTGAATGAACGGAGTAATTCAGCCCCCTGGTCTGATGTGTTTGGGGGCCGGAGAGGTGCCTTTATTCCGGTATATCTGGCGTCCATCAGGCTGTTTGAGCGGGCATGATTGGGGTAATCTAGCCCCTCGTAAATCGGCAGGGCCTGGCGGAGAACTCTATTGTCTTTCTTGACAATATGCCTTGAAAAAATCTCCGCATATCCCCATTTGAGGCAGTCTCATCAGGTGAGGGGGAGGAAGCGGCAGCTTTCGGCCCAATAATTTAAAGGATTGATACCATGGTTGCGGTTCGCGATATTCATTTGAAAGACAACTTCACCCTGGAAGAGTGGGTCAGCTCGCTCACCCTGAGTGACAGTGACAAGGATCAGTTGCGAACCGTCTACCAGTATTGTCTGACGCTCGGTGACGAGGCGCTCACCAACCGCCTGCTGGTGCGTGGCGTCGAGATGGCGGGCATCCTGCTGATGCTCAGCATGGATCTCGGCACCCTCAAGGCCGCCATCATCTACCCCTTCGTCGAAGCCGGCCTCATCAGCCAGGAGCGGATGGACGAAGACTTCGGTCCCAAGATCGCCAAGCTGGTGGAAGGGGTACTGGAGATGGAAGCCATCCGCTCCTTGCAGACCCTGCACCGCAGCGAAACCTCGCCGGAGCAGGTCGACAACGTGCGGCGCATGCTGCTCGCCATGGTCGAGGATGTGCGTGCCGTGGTCATCAAACTGGCGGAGCGTATCGCCTGCCTGCGTGAGGCCAAGAAGGCGGATGAAGAGACCCGGGTGCTGATGGCCCAGGAGATCACCAACATCTATGCGCCGCTCGCCAACCGGCTCGGCATAGGACAGCTCAAATGGGAGCTGGAAGATCTCGCCTTCCGTTACCTGCACCCGGACACCTACAAGCAGATTGCCAAACAGCTCGATGAGAAGCGCCTCGACCGGGAGCGCTACATTCGTGAGTTCGTACAGTCCCTGCGCGATGCGCTGAAAGAGGCGGGGGTCGAGGCCGAGGTCTACGGGCGCCCGAAACACATCTACAGCATCTGGCGCAAGATGCAGAAGAAGCACCTCGAATTCAACGAGTTGTTCGACGTGCGTGCTGTGCGGGTGGTGACCAAGCGGCTGCAGGATTGCTATGCGGCGCTCGGCATAGTCCATACCCATTTCCACCATATTCCCCGCGAATTTGACGACTATGTCGCCAACCCCAAACCCAACGGCTACCAGTCGATCCACACCGTGGTGGTGGGGCCCGAGGGCAAGACGGTGGAGATCCAGATCCGTACCGACCAGATGCATCAGGACGCCGAGCTGGGCGTGGCTGCTCACTGGCGTTACAAGGAAGGGGCCCAGGCCGCCAACAAGGCCAACAATTTCGAAGACAAGATCGAGTGGCTGCGCAAGCTGCTCGCTTGGCAGGAGGATCTCTCCGAGAGCGGATCCCTGCTCGAGGATCTGCGCAGTCAGGTGTTCGAGGACAGGGTCTATGTGTTCACCCCGAAAGGGGATGTCATTGATCTGCCGGCGGGGGCCACCCCGCTCGACTTCGCCTATCACGTGCACAGCATGATCGGCCACCGCTGCATCGGCGCCAAGATTGACGGTCGCATAGTGCCCTTCACCTATGCGCTGCAGACCGGCGACCAGGTGGAAGTGATCACCCAGAAGGAGCCGAACCCGAGCCGCGACTGGATGAACCCCAACTCCGGCTTCCTGCGCTCCAGTCGGGCGCGGGCCAAGGTGGCCACCTGGTTCAGAAAGCTGGATCGGGACAAGAACATCGCCGCCGGTAAGGAGCTGCTGGAGAAGGAGCTGGACAGGCACAACCTGACCCTCTCCAAGGTGGACAAAGTGGTGCTCGAGCGTTTCCACGCCGAGGAGCTGGAAGATCTGCTGGCCGGTATCGGCAGCGGCGACATCCGCATCAATCAGCTGCTCAACTACTTGGACACCCGTTACAACAAGCCGACGGCGGAGGAAGAAGATCGCCGTGTGCTGGAAAAACTGGAGCAGAAGGCCAATACCCCGTTCCGGCCCAAGCCCAAGGATCACATCGTGGTGGAAGGGGTCGGCAATCTGATGACCCACATCGCCCGCTGCTGCCAGCCCATTCCGGGCGACACCATTCAGGGCTTCATCACCATGGGGCGCGGGGTGTCCATCCACCGGGATGATTGCGAGCAGCTCAAGGAGCTCTCCCGTCGCAACCCGGAGCGACTGATCGATGCCGTGTGGGGGGAGAACTACTCGGGTGGTTATGGCCTCACCATACGCATCCTCTCCAACGATCGCTCGGGTCTGCTGCGGGACATCACTACAGTGCTGGCCAACGAGAAGATCAACGTGATGGGGGTGCGTTCGCGCTCCAACGTGCGCGAGCAGACCGCCGAGATCGACATGGAGCTGGAGATTTACAACATCAATGCCTTTAACCGGGCGTTGGCCAAGCTCAGTCAGCTCAACGACGTGATCAGCGCCAAGCGCCTCTGATACCCGATAAAAAGTGACCGGCCCTGGGTGGCCGGTCGCTTTTCCCCTGTTTGAACGACCTGAAAGCGAATCTCCCATGTCCCAACGTTACGATCTGCCCCAACTGCTCGACATGAGATTGATCGGCTGCGCGGCTTGATGTCGCTTCATCCCCATTTAACGAATCGAAAGTGAGTAGCTCATGTCTCAACGTTACGACCTCTCTCAATTGCTCGATATCATGTCTCGCCTGCGCGACCCGCAAGAGGGTTGCCCCTGGGATCTCAAGCAGAGCTTCCAGACCATAGTGCCGCACACTCTGGAAGAGGCTTATGAGGTTGCCGATGCCATCGAAACTCGCGATTGGCAGGGATTGAAGGGGGAACTCGGCGATTTGCTGTTCCAAGTGGTCTTCTACGCCCAGCTGGGCAAGGAGCAGGGACTGTTCGATTTCGCCGATATCGTCGACACTGTGAGCGAGAAGCTCATTCGCCGGCATCCTCATGTGTTCGCCGAGGCTGACCTTGGCGACGAACAGGCGGTGAAGCAGAACTGGGAAGCAGAAAAGGCCAAGGAGCGGGCCGCGCTCGACAAGGAAAGCGTGCTGGATGACATACCGCTCGCGCTGCCGGCCCTGACCCGCTCGGCCAAGATCCAGAAGCGCTGTGCCACGGTGGGCTTCGACTGGAAGACGCTGGGTCCTGTGGTGGACAAGATCCACGAAGAGATCGACGAGGTGATGGAAGAGGCGCTGATGGCCGACGTCGACGAGGCACGGGTGAGCGATGAGCTCGGCGACCTCTTGTTTGCCACCGTCAATCTGGTACGTCATCTTGGCAAGGATCCGGAGCAGGTGCTGCGAGGCGCCAATAGCAAGTTCGAACGTCGCTTTCGTCAGGTTGAGCAGTTTATCGCCGCGGAAGGGCTGAAAATGACCGATTGCTCGCTGGAAAAGCTAGACGCAGCCTGGGACAAGGCCAAGGAAACCGAACAAAGTTGATTTGGCGCAAGATGAAGGGGCTGTGAGCCTGATAGATTTTTGTTCATTGTTTGGGAGAGGGGGTTTTGGTATACTGTTTCCCCGTCCTGCTTCATCCCCGAAGCACCCCTTAAAATTCCCTAAACTTCTTTCAGGTTCAGCATGACGACAAAATATATTTTTGTAACTGGTGGCGTTGTTTCATCCCTCGGCAAAGGCATTGCCGCAGCTTCTCTGGCAGCCATTCTGGAAGCCCGTGGTCTGGATGTGACCATCATGAAACTGGACCCCTATATCAACGTGGATCCGGGCACCATGAGCCCGACTCAGCACGGTGAAGTATTCGTAACCGAGGACGGGGCCGAAACCGATCTGGATCTGGGCCACTACGAGCGTTTCATCCGCACCAAGATGACTCGCCGCAACAACTTTACCACTGGCCGCATTTACGCCGACGTGCTGCGTAAAGAGCGCCGTGGCGACTATCTGGGCGCCACCATTCAGGTCATCCCGCACATCACCAACGCCATCAAGGAGCGGGTGATTGCCGGTGCCGAAGGCCATCAGGTTGCCATCGTCGAAGTGGGCGGTACCGTGGGCGATATCGAGTCCCTGCCGTTCCTCGAGGCCATTCGTCAGCTGGCTGCCGAAGTAGGCCGCAACAGCGCCATGTTCATGCACCTGACCCTGGTGCCTTACCTAGCCGCCGCCGGCGAGGTGAAGACCAAGCCGACCCAGCACTCGGTGAAAGAGCTGCTCTCCATCGGGATCCAGCCGGATGTGCTGATCTGCCGCTCCGACCGTGCCATTCCGGCCAATGAGCGTGCCAAGATTGCCCTGTTCTGCAACGTGCCTGAGCGCGCCGTCATCTCCATGAAAGACGTCGACTCCATCTACAAGATCCCGGCACTGCTGAAATCCCAGAATCTGGACTCCTACTTCACCGAGCGTTTCGGTCTGGAGTGCAAAGAAGCCGACCTGTCCGAGTGGGAACAGGTTGTCTTTGAAGAGGCCAACCCGACTGCGGAAGTGACCATCGGCATGGTCGGCAAGTACGTCTCCCTGCCGGATGCCTACAAGTCCGTCAACGAAGCACTCAAGCACGGTGGTCTGAAGACTCGTCTCTCCGTCACCATCAAGTACATCGACTCCCAGGACATTGAGACCCGTGGCTCCGAGCTGCTGGAAGGCCTGGACGCGATCCTGGTGCCGGGTGGCTTCGGTGAGCGCGGCGTGGAAGGCAAGATCCAGGCGGCCCAGTATGCCCGTGAGAACAAGATCCCTTATCTGGGTATCTGCCTCGGCATGCAGGTTGCCATGATCGAATTTGCACGCAACGTGGCGGGCATGACAGGGGCTCACTCCTCCGAATTCAAGAAAGATTGCGCCTATCCGGTCGTCGGTCTCATCACCGAGTGGGTGGATGACGAAGGCAACGTCGAGACCCGTACCGAGAAGTCTGATCTGGGCGGCACCATGCGTCTGGGCTCCCAGCTCTGCCACCTGGTCGAAGGTTCCAAGGTGCGTCAGATGTACGGCAGCCCGACCATTTACGAGCGCCACCGTCACCGTTACGAAGTGAACAACAAGCTGCTGCCGCAGATTGAAGCGGCAGGTCTGAAAGTGACCGGTCTCTCCGCCGACAAAAAATTGGTGGAAATTATCGAGATCCCGGATCACCCTTGGTTCGTGGCGGCGCAGTTCCACCCGGAGTTCACCTCGACTCCCCGTGATGGCCACGCCCTGTTCGCCGGTTTTGTGAAGGCGGCAGGCGAGTATCAGAAGCGTAATCTGAAGTAATTGAAAATAAATGCGGTTGAGGCTCTGTGCCACAGCCGCTTTTTTTGGCATATTTTTGTTGTTTTTTTACGAAACCTGAGGAAATACACATGTCCAAGATCGTTAAAGTGATCGGTCGTGAAATCATCGACTCCCGTGGTAACCCGACCGTTGAGGCCGAAGTTCACCTGGAAGGTGGTTTTGTTGGTATGGCAGCCGCTCCGTCTGGCGCGTCTACCGGTTCCCGCGAAGCGCTGGAACTGCGTGACGGCGACAAGAGCCGTTTCCTGGGTAAAGGCGTTCTGAAAGCCCTCGAAGCCGTAAACGGCCCGATCGCTCAAGCTCTGCTGGGTAAAGATGCCAAGGACCAGGCCGCTATCGACCAGATCATGATCGACCTCGACGGCACCGAGAACAAATCCAAGTTTGGCGCCAACGCCATCTTGGCTGTTTCCCTGGCCAACGCCAAAGCCGCCGCTGCTGCCAAAGGCATGCCGCTGTACGCTCACATCGCCGAGCTGAACGGCACCGCGGGTGTTTACTCCATGCCGCTGCCGATGATGAACATCATCAACGGTGGTGAGCACGCCGACAACAACGTCGACATCCAGGAGTTCATGATCCAGCCGGTTGGCGCCAAGACCCTGAAAGAAGCCGTTCGCATGGGCGCCGAAGTGTTCCACAACCTGGCCAAAGTGCTGAAGTCCAAGGGCTACAACACTGCTGTTGGTGACGAAGGTGGTTTCGCTCCCAACCTGAAATCCAACGCCGAAGCGCTGGAAGTGATCGCAGAAGCCGTTGCTGCTGCTGGCTATGTTCTGGGTAAAGACATCACCTTGGCCATGGACTGTGCTGCTTCCGAGTTCTACGACGCAGAGAAGAAAGAGTACAACCTGAAAGGCGAAGGTCGTATCTTCACCTCCAACGGTTTCTCTGACTACCTGGCTGACCTGACCACCAAGTTCCCGATCGTCTCCATCGAAGATGGCCTAGACGAATCTGACTGGGACGGTTTTGCTTACCAGACAGCTGAACTGGGCAAGAAAATCCAGATCGTGGGTGACGACCTGTTCGTAACCAACACCAAGATCCTGAAGCGCGGCATCGACAACGGCGTTGCCAACTCCATCCTGATCAAGTTCAACCAGATCGGTTCCCTGACCGAAACTCTGGCTGCCATCAAGATGGCTAAAGACGCTGGCTACACTGCCGTCATCTCCCACCGCTCCGGTGAGACCGAAGACGCGACCATCGCCGACCTGGCCGTGGGTACCGCTGCTGGCCAGATCAAGACCGGTTCCATGAGCCGTTCTGACCGTGTTGCCAAGTACAACCAGCTGATCCGTATCGAAGAAGCTCTGGGTGCCAAAGCTCCTTTCCGCGGTCTGAAAGAAGTTAAAAACCAGGCTTAATTCCAGCCCGCCCTTAATCTGCTCAAAGCCCCGCCAATCTGGCGGGGCTTTTTCGTTTCCGTCATCGCTAGGTGCGGTTTCTGCATTTTTTATTCCGGCCCAGCCCATCCGGGACACAGGCTTCCTTTTGTCTTGCCTGCGAATATGGGAAACTAGGCCGCTTGAAGGAGACTCAGTGCATGCGGCTACTCACTCTTATCCTGCTCTTCCTGTTGGGAGGGCTTCAATATGACCTCTGGCTGGGGAAGAATGGCCTGTCCGATTATCACGAATTGTCCGACGCCATCTCCCGGCAGCAGCAGGACAATCTGGTACTCAAGGATCGCAACAACCTGATTTATCGCGAGATTGACGATCTGACCTCGGGCCTCGAGGCCATAGAGGAGCTGTCGCGCAACGATCTCGGCTACATCAAGCAGGGCGAGACCTTCTACCGGATCATCCCCAAGGATAAGGATAAGGACAAGGGCTCCAGCTCGGGAGACGCAGCTTACGATGACTGATCGCCAGACCGGGTTGACCGCCATAGTCCCCGCCGCCGGGATTGGCAGCCGGATGGGCGCCGATTGTCCGAAACAGTATCTGCAACTGGCGGGACAGACCATTCTCGAACATACCCTCGGCGCCCTGCTGTCTCACCCGGCCATCGCCCGGGTGATAGTGGCGCTGGCGCCCCACGATCGCTGGTTTGATGCCCTGCCCGTTGCGACCGACCCGCGTGTCCTGCGGGTAGAGGGGGGCGCCGAGCGCGCCTTTTCCGTTCTCAATGCGCTGCATGTGGCAGAGGGGGAGTGGGTGCTGGTGCACGATGCCGCCCGTCCCTGTCTGACCCACGGCGATCTCGACCGGCTCATCGCCACCGCCATCCAGTGTGGTGGCGCCATTCTCGGCAGCCGGGTGCGCGACACCATGAAGCGTTCAGACGCCATGGGCAACATACTCGGCACCGTCGATCGCGAGCAGCTCTGGCATGCCCTGACGCCGCAGATGTTCCTCGCCCGCACCCTGCTGCGGGCGCTGGAGGAGGGGTTGGCGCTGGGGGCCACCATTACCGACGAGGCCTCCGCCATGGAGCGTGCCGGTTTCACCGTGCGGATGGTGGAAGGGCGTGCCGACAACATCAAGGTGACCCGGCCGGAGGATCTCTCTCTGGCGGGGCTGTTTTTAAGCCAGCAGGCATAAGTCGATACACCCAGACAAGGAGCGAGCATGATCCGGATGGGACATGCGGTTGAGGTGCACAGGGTTTGGGTGGATGAGTCTCCTGCCTGTTTGGAGGATGTCAGGCCGATCTTGAGGTGAACAAGGTTTAGGCGGAGAAGTTTCCTGCGTGTTTGGAGGATGTCAGGCGTGATACGAATTGGACATGGTTTTGATGTACACAAATTTGGTGGGGTTGGCCCCTGCATGCTGGGTGGCGTCGCCGTGCCGTATGAACAGGGCCTGCTGGCACATTCCGACGGCGATGTGGTACTGCACGCGGTGAGCGATGCCCTGCTTGGCGCCATAGGTGCCGGTGACATAGGCCGCCACTTTCCCGATACCGCCGCGCAATTCAAGGGGATCGACAGCCGGATCCTGCTGCGGGACGTGTTTGCCCGAGTAAAAAAGGCGGGTTATGCCATCGGCAATCTGGACGTGACCATCATAGCCCAGGCCCCCAAGATGGCGCCCCATATCGACGCCATGTGCGCCGTGCTGGCCGCCGACCTGATGTGTGATTTGAACCGGGTGAATGTCAAGGCGACTACCACAGAACAACTCGGGTTTACGGGGCGCAAGGAAGGGATCGCCACCGAAGCCGTCGTCTTACTGGTGAAACAATAATGTTGGAACAACTCAGTTATCTGCACGGAGCGCCCGCCGCCCGCGGCATCCTCAAGGCCGAGGCCAGTGATTTCGTGGTGGTTGAGGATCTCGGCTTCGAGCCCTGCGGCGAGGGCGAACACATTTTCGTGCGGGTGCGCAAAACCGGCGAGAACACCGCCTGGGTGGCGGGCCTGCTGGCCGATGCGGCCGGGGTCAACCGCAATGCGGTGACTTGGGCTGGGCTGAAAGATCGCCACGCCGTGACCGAGCAGTGGTTCGGCATTCACCTGCCGGGCAAGGCAGAGCCGAACCTTTCGGTAATTGAGAGCGACAGCATCCAGATCCTGCAGGTGAAGCGCCACAACAAGAAGCTGCGGGTCGGCTACCTCAAGGGCAACCACTTCACCCTGCGTCTGACCGGGCTGGAACAGACCGAGGGACTGGCATCCCGCCTGCAGGCCATCGCCAGTCAGGGGGTGCCGAACTACTACGGCGAGCAGCGTTTTGGCCGGGGTGGCAACAATCTGGAAGCGGCCAAGGCGATGTTTGCCGGCAAGCGGATCAATGATCGCAACAAGCGCTCCCTCTACCTCTCCGCCGCCCGCAGCATGCTGTTCAATGCCATCGTCAGTGCCCGTATCGAGCAGGGGCTGGCTCACCAGCTGCTGGCCGGTGATTGCGTGATGCTCAAGGGCAGCCACTCCATCTTCAGCGAAGAGCTGCTGACCCCCGAGCTGGAGGCGCGTCTCGCCTCCGGTGACGTGCAGCTGACCGCTCCCCAGTGGGGCCGTGGCCGGCTGGCCAGCCAGGGGGCGGCGGCCGAGTTCGAGCAGGGAGTGCTGGCCGCTTACCCCGAATGGTGCGCAGGTCTGGAGAAGGCCGGGCTGGATCAGGACCGCCGCCCGCTCCTGCTCAAGCCGGAACAGATGAGCTGGCAGCTGGACGGCGAGGCCTTGACCCTGTCGTTCTTCCTGCCGGCCGGTGCCTTTGCCACCAGCGTGGTACGCGAATTAATGCAGGCCGAAGAGGCCGATCATGGTTTCAGGAATCAGTCCGATGCGAATTCTGGTCAGTAATGACGATGGCGTGCATGCCGAGGGGATCCGTGCCCTCAGCGCTGCGCTGACGGCCTGTGGCGAAGTCATAGTGGTGGCGCCGGATCGCAACCGCAGCGGCGCGAGTCACTCCCTGACGCTGGAGGTGCCGTTGCGGGTTACCCGCCTCAGCGAAACCGGTTTTAATGGGATCGAGAGCTATGCGGTGAAGGGGACGCCGACCGACTGCGTGCACCTGGCGGTCAACGAACTGGTGCGCCCTGAACCCGACATGGTGGTGGCTGGCATCAACCACGGTGCCAACCTGGGGGATGATGTCATCTACTCGGGCACGGTCGCGGCGGCTACCGAAGGGCGTCACCTCGGCTTTCCCTCGCTGGCCATCTCGCTGGTAGGCAAGACCCATTTCGCCAGCGCGGCCCACTATGCGGCCCTGTTGGTGAAGGGCATGATGGTGCACCCGCTGCCTGCCGATCAGATCCTCAACGTCAACGTGCCGGACCTGCCCCTCGATCAGATCAAGGGGATCAGGGTGACTCGCCTTGGCAACCGTCATCGGGCGGAATCTGTGATCTGCAGCGAGGATCCCCGTGGTCAGCCCATCTACTGGATCGGCCCCCCCGGCAGCCAGCAGGATGCGGGAGAAGGCACGGATTTCGCCGCCATCGAGCAGGGCTACGTCTCGATCACCCCCCTGACCATCGATATGACTGCCTACAGCAGTCTGGCGGGTCTGGGGGCTTGGTTAGACCTGCAGGGATGACGGTGTGATAGTACAGCGCCTGTTAAACCAGCTGATCGCACAGGATATTCGTGATTTCCGCGTGCTCGCGGCGATTGCGAAAGTGCCGCGCCAGCTGTTTGTGGATGAAGCCATGGCCCACAAGGCCTGGGACAACACGGCGTTGCCCATCGGCCACGGTCAGACCATCTCCCAGCCTTATATGGTGGCGCGGATGACTGAATTGCTGATCCAGAATGATCCGGCCCACGTGCTGGAGATCGGCACAGGCTCCGGTTATCAGACGGCGGTGCTGGCCCATCTGGTAGAGCATGTCTATACGGTGGAGCGGATCAAGTCGCTGCAGTTCCAGGCCCGACGCCGGCTGCGACAGCTCGATCTGCACAATGTCTCAGCCAAGCACGGCAATGGCTGGCTGGGTTGGTCCAACAAGGGACCATTCGATGCCATTCTGGTCACGGCCGCAGCCAGCGAGGTACCGACGGCCCTCACCGATCAACTGGCCGATGGCGGCCGTCTGGTGTTGCCGGTGGGGGATAGCCAGCAGACGCTGCAGCTGATCGAGCGGTCGGGCTCCCAGCTGACCAGCAAGATCCTGGAGCCGGTGCGCTTTGTTCCCCTGATCAACGGAGATGTTGAGTGACATTTTTTTCTCGTCTATACGTGCTGGTGATGCAGTGGGCTCGCCACAAGTACGCCCCTTATTATCTGGCGATCACCGCCTTCATCGAGTCGGTGTTCTGGCCGATCCCGGTGGACGTGATGCTGGCGCCCATGGCACTGGCCAAGCCACACAAGGCATGGCATTACGCTGCGTTGGCGACGTTTTTCTCTGTATTGGGGGCGCTGTTTGGCTATGCGCTTGGCTATGCGCTGTGGGATCCTGTGGTGCAGCCACTGGTTACCTCGGTCGGATACGAAGACAAGATTACCCTGGCCCGGCAGTGGTTCGAGCAGTGGGGCATCTGGGTGATTTTTATTGCCAGCTTCACGCCGATCCCCTACAAGGTGTTTACCGTTACGGCAGGCCTGTTGCACATGGCGCTGTTGCCCTTCATCGTGACCTCGTTGATCGGGCGTGGCATGCGTTTTTTCCTGGTGGCAGGCCTGATGCGCTGGGGCGGTGAGAAGATGGAGCGCAAGCTGATGCAATATGTGGATGTGCTGGGCTGGCTCTGTATTGGTTTGGCCGTTGTGGCCTATTTCTGGTTTAGTCGTTAAGGATCCACTATGCGTTCGCGTGTTTGGCAAGGAAGCAGTATCGTCGTGTTGTCATGGCTGCTGCTCGCTTGCTCTTCCAGCAAGACTGCTGCTCCGGTACAGGGATTGGGCAATGATCGCCCTGTTTCTACCATACCGACTCGTCAGGGGGCGGCTCAGCCGGCCATTCAGGGCAACAGCTACACGGTGAAAAAAGGGGATACCCTCTACTCCATCGCCTTCAATTCGGGCAATGATGTGCCGTCTCTTGCCAGCCTCAACGGCATCAGTCCTCCCTATAACATCTATCCAGGGCAACAGCTCCGGTTCGATGCGTCCGCCGGCAGTCAGACGGTTGTACGTAGTGCTGGGACCTATCAGGTGCGCCCAGGGGATACTCTGAGCAGCATAGGCCGTCAGTTTGGCATGTCGAATCAGACGTTGGCACAGAGCAACAGCCTGCAGGCGCCCTATGCACTCCATGTTGGCCAAGTATTGAATGTGCAGTCTGCCAGCACCGGAGGCAGCCAGATGGTCGCCATAACGAGTCCGGTCACGCCACAAAGTACAGGCCCCAAACCGCTGGCGACAGCGCCATCAGGTACGACCACGCCATTTATCAAACAGAAAACGATTGCTCAGCCATCTTCAAAAGAATACGCTCAGATCAAAGAACAAAAAACAGACAATAAGCCTCAGTCGAGACTTTCTTGGCACTGGCCGACACAAGGCCGGATTGTCGAGGGTTTCTCCGTTGCAGAACAGGGAAACAAAGGCATAGATATCGCTGGTCAGAAGGGGCAACCCGTCTACGCAGCGAGTGGCGGCAAGGTCGTCTATGCGGGTAGCGCACTAAGAGGCTATGGCAAGCTGATCATCCTCAAGCATGATGATGACTACCTCTCTGCCTACGCTCACAACGATGAGTTGCGGGTCAGGGAAGGGGATAGCGTCAAGGGCGGAGCAGTCATTGCCAACATGGGTAGCACGGACGCCCCGGATGTGCGATTGCACTTTGAAATCCGGTATCGAGGCAAATCGATAAACCCGATGAGCCATTTGCCAAAGCGTTAACCCCAGAGAGTTAAGTCTTACTCTGGTTCAGGTCAGGGAGACACACCATGAGCCAAGAACAACTGGTTATGCAGGATGCAGAGTTAGAGTTCGACGAGGAGCTGGAGACCCATGAGGAGGAAGAGGTTCGGGAAGTAGCGGCCGAGGTCGAAGAGACTATTTCCGATGAACTGATGGCACCGGAACTGAACAAGGTGATGGATGCCACCCAGCTCTATCTGGGGGAGATTGGTTTCTCTCCCCTGCTCACCGCCGAAGAAGAAGTCTATTATGCTCGTCGTGCCTTGCGAGGTGATAAAGCCGCTCGCAAGCGCATGATTGAGTCCAACTTGCGACTGGTAGTCAAGATAGCCCGTCGCTACAACAACCGCGGCCTGGTGCTGCTGGATCTCATCGAAGAAGGCAACCTCGGCCTCATCCGCGCGGTAGAGAAATTCGACCCGGAGCGCGGTTTCCGTTTCTCGACCTATGCTACCTGGTGGATCCGCCAGACCATAGAGCGGGCCATCATGAACCAGACTCGTACCATCCGTCTGCCCATCCATGTGGTCAAGGAGCTGAACGTCTATCTGCGTACCGCTCGTGAACTTTCCCATCGTCTTGATCATGAACCGACCGCAGAGGATATTGCCTTTGCGCTGGATCGCTCGGTAGACGACGTGAATCGCATGCTCAAGCTCAACGAGAAAATAACCTCTGTGGACACCCCCATCGGCGGCGATCGCGACAAAGCGCTGCTGGATGTACTCTCTGACGAACGTGGCATGGGGCCCGAGCTGGAGTCGCAGGATGACGACATGCGTGCCAGCATAGTGCACTGGCTGGAGGAGCTTAATCCCAAGCAGCGTGAGGTGCTGGCTCGTCGTTTTGGCCTGCTCGGTTATGAACCGGCCACGCTGGAAGACGTGGGGTCCGAGATCGGCCTGACCCGGGAGAGGGTACGCCAGATCCAGGTGGAAGGACTGCGGCGCCTGCGGGAGATCCTGCTGGGGCAGGGACTCTCCATTGAGGCGCTGTTTCGTACCAATTAGCGCGTAGCGCGCATTGGCGCGGCTGACAGCAACAAAAAAGGGGCCATAAGCCCCTTTTTCATTGCAACCGGATCCGCAGGATCACACCGGATCCAGAGTGTCCAGCGGCCAGCGCGGCACAGCTTTGACCGCCAGCGGCTCGAATATACCCGCCTTCAGGCGCTGCATGCCTGCATAGGCAATCATGGCGCCGTTATCGGTGCAATATTCGGTGCGCGGATAGAATACCTCGCCTTTGAGGCTCTCCATCAGCTCGGCCAGCTGGGCGCGCAGGTGACGGTTGGCGCTGACGCCGCCGGCCACCACCAGGCGATTGAGGCCGGTCTCCTTCAAGGCACGGCGGCACTTGATGGCCAGGGTATCGACCACTGCATCTTCGAAGGCGCGGGCGATATCGGCGCGGGTCTGCTCATCATCGCCGTTGGCGGCAATGGTGTTGGCAGCAAAGGTTTTGAGGCCGGAGAAACTCATGTCGAGTCCGGGCCTGTCCGTCATGGGACGGGGAAAGTGGAAGCGACCGCTGGCGCCTTTCTCGGCCAGCCGGGAGAGCAGAGGCCCCCCCGGATAGTCCAGCCCCATCAACTTGGCGGTCTTGTCGAACGCTTCGCCAGCGGCATCGTCGATGGATTCGCCCAACAGTTGATAGCTGCCGATACCGTCAACCCGCACCAGCATGGAGTGACCGCCGGAGACCAGCAGCGCCACGAAGGGGAATTCGGGCGCTCTCTCTTCCAGCATGGGAGCCAGCAGGTGGCCTTCCATATGATGCACGGCGATGGCCGGTTTGTTCCACGCCATCGCCAGTGAGCGGCCTATGGTGGCCCCTACCAGAATGGCGCCAACCAGCCCTGGACCCGCAGTATAGGCGATGCCATCTATGTCATCTTTACCCAGTCCCGCCTCTTGCAATGCGGCCTGGATCAAGGGGATCGTCTTGCGTACATGATCCCGGCTGGCGAGCTCGGGGACGACGCCACCGTAGTCCGCATGCAGCTTGACTTGGCTGTATAACTGATGGGAAAGGATCCCTTTTTGATCGTCGAAGATCGCGATCCCGGTTTCATCACAGGATGTCTCTATGCCCAATACACGCATTGCTAAAAAATTTCACTGCTAAAATGAGACGGCTATGGTAACCTTCGCGGGTTTTTTAAACCAGAGCGATCTCTGCGGGTTTACTTTCATTCCCTGTCCAGAGTATAATTTCGCACCATTTTAAGACATGCTGATCGACTGATGGTCAGCTAACAATATATCACTGAGGTGAAAGGCACATGCCAGTAATCAAAGTCCGTGAAAATGAGCCGTTTGACGTTGCTCTGCGTCGCTTCAAGCGTTCTTGCGAAAAGGCCGGTATCCTGTCTGAAGTTCGTAGCCGTGAGTTCTACGAGAAGCCGACTACCATTCGTAAGCGCGCCAAAGCGTCTGCTGTAAAGCGTCACGCCAAGAAGCTGTCTCGCGAAAACGCACGTCGTATCCGCCTGTACTAATCGGGAGATAATGCCGTGTCTCTGAAGGATCAACTCAAGGATCAACAAAAACTCGCCATGCTTGCCAGAGATAAGGCTCGCT
This sequence comes from Aeromonas enterica, assembly GCF_054052465.1. Taxonomy (NCBI): domain Bacteria; kingdom Pseudomonadati; phylum Pseudomonadota; class Gammaproteobacteria; order Aeromonadales; family Aeromonadaceae; genus Aeromonas; species Aeromonas enterica. The sequence goes on from NZ_JBSTYL010000023.1 coordinate 38,847, forward strand.
TGGGGGCGATCCGTTTGTTGATGGCAGAAATCAAGCAGCGTGAAGTTGATTCCCGTATCGAGCTCAATGATGAGGATATCCTCGCTGTCGTGACCAAAATGGTCAAACAGCGCCGTGATTCCATCAGCCAATTTGAAGCTGCCGGTCGCCAGGATCTCGCCGACAAAGAGTCCGCAGAGATCGTTGTGCTGCAGGAGTTCCTGCCACAACAACTGACCGCAGACGAAATTGCCGCACTGATTGAGCAAGCCATCACTGAAAGTGGTGCTGCCGTCATGGCTGATATGGGCAAGGTCATGGCTGTCTTGAAGCCGAAAATTCAGGGGCGTGCAGATGTCGGCGCCGTCAGTGCTCAGGTGAAAACCCGCTTGGCGTAACAGGCAACTCTCTTGTTTGGTCGAAGAAGCCGTGCTTCCCTGGGAATGCGCGGCTTTTTTATTTTCTACGCAGTGAAACAGGACGGTTATGGCAGGCAGGATCCCACAATCCTTTATCGATGATCTGCTCGTACGCACAGACATAGTCGAGCTGATCGACTCGCGAGTGCGGCTGAAAAAAGCCGGTAAGAACTATCAGGCTTGCTGCCCTTTTCATAACGAAAAAAGTCCCTCTTTTACCGTCAGCCAGGAGAAACAGTTCTATCACTGTTTCGGCTGTGGCGCCCACGGCAATGCCATCGGCTTTGTCATGGAGTATGACGGTCTCGAATTTCCTGATGCCATTGAAGAGCTCGCCAGCATGCAGGGCATGCAGGTGCCTCGTGAGCAGAGCGTTGGTGGATCGAGCAGTAGCCAACCGTCCGTCAGCAAGGATCTCTATGAGCTGATGAACCAGATCGCCCGCTTCTACGAGAGCAATCTCAAGAGTGCACCCCAGGCGGTGGAATACTTGAAGGGGCGCGGCCTGACCGGCGAAGTGGTCAAGCGTTTCAATATCGGTTATGCCCCCGCAGACTGGGATCAGGTGAGACGCCGTTTTGGTGCCAGCCGCGATCACGAGCAGTTACTCATCTCGGGTGGCATGCTGATCACTCGTGACAGCGGTCCCGGCAGCTATGATCGCTTTCGCGATCGCATCATGTTCCCGATCCGGGACAAGCGAGGCCGGGTCATCGGTTTTGGCGGTCGGGTACTGGGAGACGGTACGCCCAAGTACCTCAACTCGCCGGAGACCCCCATATTCCACAAGGGACGGGAGCTGTTCGGCCTCTACGAGGTTAAGCAGGCACACAAGGATCCTCGCCGGATCCTGGTGGTAGAGGGCTACATGGACGTGGTAGCGCTCGGCCAGTACGACATCGATTATGCGGTGGCTGCACTGGGTACTGCCACCACCACTGACCATATCCATACCCTGTTTCGTACCACCGCCGAAGTGGTTTGCTGCTATGACGGCGACAAGGCCGGCCGTGAGGCGGCCTGGCGGGCGTTGGATAATGCCCTATCCCATCTACAGGATGGCCGTGAGCTGAAGTTTGTGTTCCTGCCCGATGGTGAGGATCCCGATTCGCTGGTGCGCCAGATCGGCAGGGAGGGTTTCGAGGCCCTGCTGGATCAGGCGCAACCTTTCGCCGACTTCATGTTTGAGCGTCTGGGGCGGGATGCGTCACTGTCTGGTGAGGCGGGCAAGTTCGAGGTGGCCAACAAGGCTGCCGAACTGATCCGCCGGGTTCCGGAGGGGTTTACCCGTGAGGGGCTGATCACTCGCCTCTCCAGCATGATGCGCTGGGGTGAGAACAAGCAGCGTATCGCCGAACTGTTCGCCCGCAATAGCCAACCCAAGGCCGAGCTAACCAAACCCAAGGCTGCCAAGCTGACGCCGCTGCGTCGTGCCCTGGCCCTGATGGTGCAATATCCAGCGGTGACGGCCGAGCTGCCAGCCATGCCTGAGCTGGCCGGGCTGCGGGTACAAGGCATCAAGTTCCTGCTGCAGCTGCATCAGCAGATCCTGGCGCAGCCCGGGATCACCACGGGCATCTTGCTGGAACACTGGCGCGGCACCAAAGAGGGCGAGATCCTCGCCCAGCTTGCGATGCACGACTTGTTTGAAGAGATCAAGCTCGACCAGGAGCCGGATATTCTGGGAGAGCTGCAGGATACCTTCGTCGGTTTCATCAACCAGTTTCTGAAGCAACGAATTGAAGAATTGCAGGCCAAGGTGGCTCAGGAAGGGCTAAGCTCTGAGGAAACGCAGGAGCTGATGATGCTGATCAGAGAGGTACAGATTGAGAAAAGAAATGAGAGTGGGGCTTGATATTTGAGTGATTAGTCCCAATATGAATACCGTTGCCCGAATCGACGGGATTAAAAGCAAAAATTTTATAACCGCCTGGCCCCGACAATACTGCGGGCAGGGGTTTCTCATGACCGACGCCGCAACCAGACATAGCATGTCTGGCGGTTTTCTATTAGAATTGGCTATTTGCGCAGCAGCGCACTGTACGCGCAACCTAGCAACACCAACCGGATGAGTTCTATGGAGCAAACCCCGCAGTCTCAGCTTAAACTCCTCGTTGCCAAAGGTAAAGAACAGGGCTACCTGACCTATGCCGAGGTGAACGATCACCTCCCGCAAGACATTGTCGACTCTGATCAGATCGAAGACATCATCCAGATGATCAACGATATGGGCATTCAGGTGGTTGAAAACGCCCCGGATGCCGATGACCTTATCATGGCTGAAGGTGGTACCGCCGATGAGGACGCTGCCGAAGCAGCTGCCCAGGCACTGGCATCTGTTGAATCTGAGATTGGTCGTACGACCGATCCTGTCCGCATGTACATGCGTGAAATGGGTACCGTCGAACTGCTGACCCGCGAAGGCGAAATCGACATCGCCAAGCGGATCGAAGACGGTATCAACCAGGTACAAAGCTCTGTTGCCGAGTACCCGGAAGCGATTACCTATCTGCTTGAGCAGTATGATAAATATGAAGCCGAACAGCTGCGTCTGTCCGACATCATCTCTGGTTTCATTGATCCTAACGAGGCTGATGACGTCGCGCCGACCGCGACCCATATCGGCTCCGAGCTCGGCGAAGACGATCTGGCCGATGAAGACGAAGATGAAGACGAAGATGAAGACGAAGACGGCGAAAGCTCGGACGACGACGGTGACGGTGGTCCGGATCCGGAAGTCGCTCGCGAAAAGTTTGGTGAGCTGCGTGCCCAGTATGAGGTAACGCGCCTCTCCATTCAGAAGAATGGCCGCGCGCACGAAGATACCCAGGCTGCGATTGCCCAGCTGGCCGATGTGTTCCGTCAATTCCGCCTGATGCCCAAGCAGTTCGATCGCTTGGTCAACAACATGCGCGAGATGATGGAGCGGGTCCGCGTACAGGAACGCATCATCATGAAACTCTGCGTTGAGCAGGCCAAAATGCCGAAGAAAACCTTCGTCGCGGCCTTCACCAACAATGAGTGTGAAACTGCCTGGTTTGAATACCAGAAACAGGCTGGCAAAGCCTGGTCTTCGCGTCTGGTCGAGATGGACGAAGAAGTGCTGCGTTCCATCGGCAAGTTGCAGCAGATCGAAGAAGAGACGGGTCTCTCCATCGCCCAGATCAAGGATATCAACCGCCGCATGAGCATAGGCGAGGCCAAGGCCCGCCGTGCGAAGAAAGAGATGGTTGAGGCCAACTTGCGTCTGGTTATCTCTATCGCCAAGAAGTACACCAACCGTGGTCTGCAATTCCTGGATCTGATCCAGGAAGGCAACATCGGTCTGATGAAGGCGGTAGACAAGTTTGAATACCGTCGTGGCTACAAGTTCTCGACTTATGCGACCTGGTGGATCCGTCAGGCCATTACCCGCTCCATCGCGGATCAGGCCCGTACCATCCGTATCCCGGTACACATGATCGAGACCATCAACAAGCTCAACCGAATCTCCCGTCAGATGCTGCAAGAGATGGGTCGCGAACCGAATCCGGAAGAGCTGGCCATGCGCATGGGCATGCCGGAAGACAAGATCCGCAAGGTATTGAAGATCGCCAAGGAGCCTATCTCCATGGAGACGCCCATCGGCGATGATGAAGACTCCCACTTGGGCGACTTCATCGAAGATACCACCCTGGCTCTGCCGGCGGATGCGGCGACCAGCGAAAGCCTGCGCAACGCGACTCGCGAAGTGCTGGCCGGTCTGACTGCCCGCGAAGCCAAGGTGCTGCGGATGCGTTTCGGGATCGACATGAACACTGACCACACCCTCGAGGAAGTGGGCAAGCAGTTCGACGTCACCCGTGAGCGTATTCGTCAGATCGAAGCCAAGGCACTGCGCAAATTGCGTCACCCGAGCCGTTCGGAAGTGCTGCGCAGCTTCTTGGACGAATAGTCCTGAGGTCTGTGCCCAGAGCCGTCGTCTCAAAAGCCCCGCCATGCGGGGCTTTGTTTTATCCGGACTTTATGGGACGTGAGCAGATCGGCAGAGATCTGGGCAGGGAAGTGGACAAAATGTCGCCAAGTGGTTGATCTGCCTATAGACTGCCTTCTCTACATCCCCTATAATCCACGCCGCAAAACCAACAATCTGGCCCCTTAGCTCAGTTGGTTAGAGCAGTCGACTCATAATCGATTGGTCGCCCGTTCAAGTCGGGCAGGGGCCACCAAATTCCGTAAAAAGGCCGCTCATCATGAGCGGCCTTTTTGTTTCTGGCTCTTTACCAGCGTCGATCCAGATCGGCGGCATAGAGGGCGATGGCGTGCAGATAAGGGGTCAGCGTCGGACTTGTCGCCGTCTCTGGCAGTACCACCAGCAGGCTTTCCATTCCCTCCTTGTGGCGCCTCAGGTTGTAGCAAACCATGGCGCGAAATACCTTGAACTCATTGGCATCGGAGAAGTGGGCCAGCCCCTGCTCGAAGGCGACCAGCACCCCAGTGGCGCGATAAGAGCTGCCAAGGCCGAGCCGAGCGCCACGCAGCGCCTCACCCGTCAGTCCCTGTGCGCTGGCCAGCAGATAGAGGGGAATAGCCTGCGCCTCTTGCCCCTAGTTATCGTGCAGGCAGGCTACTTCGTCATGCAGTCCGGTATCTCGTGGAGGCTTGATGAGCTGCAGCAGGCCGTGCTGGCGAGCCTCTTCTATCCTGCCCTCGGCCTTGAGGCTTTCCAATCGTTTCATATGCGCTCCTGCATTGGGATGTGAAGGTACTATGTCTGCACGTCAGCGAACAGGGAGCGTGGCAAGTATCTGATAATGTGGGAGAAGGAGCCAGCCAGTATGAAAAGACCTCCTGCCGTGTGGGAAGGAGGTCATGAAGGTCAGGGGCTCATTTCCCCCGAGGACAGCTGAGCCCTCGGGGGAAGCCTGAGAGAGCTCCCGGGGCTTATTGGGCGCTTAGGGTATAGGCCAGGGTCTGGTCGTTGAAGCGAACCACATAGGCACCAACCACGGAAGTGGTGATGTCGGCGCCGGTCAGTTCGGCCACGCCATCCTTGTTGGTATCGCCGTAGTTCTGGGTCCAGTCGCCCTTGATGTCGAACTTGAAGCGCTGTCCGCCATTGGCATCACCTGCGCCGGTAAAGTTGACAGTGGCCTGCCACAGGTGATCGCTCACCAGAGTCATGGGGGTGGTGCCCCAGCTGTTGGTGGTGCCACGAATGTTCAGGCTGGCGAAGTTCTTGGCGTAGCTGATGCTGACGGGTGTCAGGCTGTAGGCCAGGGTCTGGTCGTTGAAGCGTACGCGGTACTGACCGGTGACTGTGGTGTAGATGTCGGTACCAGTCAGATCGGCCACGCCATCCTTGTTGTTATCGCCGTAGTTTTGGGTCCAGTCACCCTTGACGTCGAACTTGAAGCGCTGGTTAACCTGTCCATCAAAGGTGACCTGCGCCTCCCACAGGTTGTCGCCGACCAGGGTCATGGCCAGAGCGTCCCAGCTGTTGGGGGTGCCGCGGAAGCTCAGGGTCGGCAGCACACTGGAGTAGGTGCCGTTGACATCGGTGACGTTGACGGTGGCGCTGGTACTTGAGGTCAGCCCCTCGGCATCTGCCACTGTGACCGTGATGGTGTGCAAACCCAGGGTATCGAACAGCACGCTCTCGGTTTTGGCATTGCCGCCACTGGACCAGCTGTAGCTCACAACAGCGGTATCGTCGCTGGAGGCGGAGGCGTCAAACACCAGGCTGTCACCGAGCTTGACGCTGATGGTTTTGGGCGATATGGCGGCGATCGGCGCCTGGTTGTTGATCAGGGGCGTCACCGTATAACTCATATCGTTCTCCTTGAGGGAGATGCGGTAGGTGCCTGCACCGCTGACGTAGATGTCCTTGGTACTGCCCTTGTCGGCAATACCATCCCCCTCGTTGTCACCATAGTTTTCCGTCCAGTTGCCATAGACATCGAACTTGAATCGTTGGGCTGCGGTGGCATCATCGGCACCAGTGAAGGTAACTGTGCTGGTCCAGACGCGGGTGGCATCGACCGTCATGGCGGTGTTGCCCCAGGCGTTCTGGGTACCGCGAATGTTCATGCTGGTGAACTTGTTGGTGGAGATAGGTTCACCACAAGGAGTGCTCTTGGTGCAGCCCGCCACAATGGCTGCGGCCTTCATACCGGGTACGTTGAGAGCGGCCTTGCCGCTGCCGTCTACCGTGATGTAGCTGCCGTTGCAGTAGCTGTCGCCGCTCAGTATGTTGCAGTACTCGCCAGCCGGCAGGCCGGTCGGCACTGTGGCTACCAGGTTGCCGCTCTCGTTGTTGATGGCAACAAAGCCCTTGTCACCACGACCGAAGGCTATCTGGTTGTTGCCGTTGTCCCACCAGTTGTTGACTGGCTGGCCATCAGTTCTGTTATGGAACAGGGCCATGTTCATGATCATCGGGCGGCGTTGCTCGCAGTTCCACTGGGCGTCGGAGCACGGGGTGCTGGGCGGGGCGCCCTTGTCGGTCTCGTATTTGCTCAGGTCGGCGAAGCGATAGCCCGACATCACCTGCTTCCAGCCATATGGCCAGGCCATCATGAAAGTGTTGGCCAGTTCATAGCGGGCGCCGTTCATGAAGGTGAGCATGCCACCGCCGCCGTGGCCACGCTCGCGGTCGTGGTTGACCACGAAGACGAAAGCGCTGCTGGAAGGGAGTAGCCCCCAGCTCTCGCCCAAGGTCTTGAGGTTCTTTATCTGGCCGTTGAAGTTGGCAGCGAGATCGGTACCGTATTTGAAGTCGGTGACCCGATCGATGTAGGTGTAGCGGTTGGGCTGGATGTCGGCTGACTCGCCAGCGGCGCCAATTACCTCAAGGTAGGCCTTGGGGGTGCCAGCCTTGTCGAGGATCGCCTTCACGTCGGCAGGGGCCATGTGCTTGGCCGCATCGATGCGAAAGCCTGCGACCCCCCAGCCGAGCAGGGTCTTCATGTAGGTGGCTATTTGATCCTGCACGTAGGAGGAGCCGGTGTTGAGATCCGGCATGCCGTAGAGGGCACCATTCCAGACGTTGCTGCTGTCGCTGTAGCTGGTGATGTCGCCGCTGTGGTGGAAGTCGTTGTAGCCGAACTGGGGATACAGGTACTGTCCCGAGTTGTAGCTGCCGCCGCCCGTTGCGGTACCGGTACCAGAGGCAAGCTGGTTGAAGACGGCGTCGGCATAGATCTTGACCCCTGCGGCGTTACAGCGAGCGATCATGCTCTTGAGTTCGGTCTCGCTGCCGCCAAAGCTGTTGAAATTCTTGAAGCTGACAGGTTGGTAGACTGTCCACCAATACTCACTTCCCTGCTTGTGTTCAGCCGGTGGCGTGATCTGCACGCCACCGAATCCCTTGGGACCGAGTACCTTCTCGCACTCGTTGGCAATGTCGTTGAACTTCCATTGGAACAGGTGGACCATGACGCCTTCGGCTGCGGCGCTGTGGCTGAATGAGCCCAATATCGCGGCCAGCATGGCAGTTCGAAACAGTGTGTTATGCATGACGATTTTCCCTTCGACTTTGCTGTTATTGGTGTATCACTGCATGAATTTCGAACGGACTACGAACAATCCTCGTTCGGCTCAGTAGCATTGATGAAATTGGCGAGGTTGAAAATCGAACTGTCGAAATTAGTTAATAATTGTGAATGAAAATGCTTTCATTGACTGTGCATCCGAAGGGATTACCGCGTCTCACCGCGGGTGAGAGGGGGGGGAGGGAGCATGCAGTAGAGAGGGGCGGAGATGGTGCTGCATGTGGTCAAAGGGAAGAAGGGATAACAGGGGCCCTGAGGGGGCCCCATGAGATGTCAGGCGTTGGGCTCCTGCTGCTGGAGCCGTGTACCCCGACGTCGGGGCAACATACGGGCCACCAGATTGCTGCGCTGGCGCCAGGAGGTGAATACAAGTGCAGTCAGGTGCAGAGCGATCAGCCCTTGCAGTGTCCAGGTACACCAGACGTGCCAGTCGTCCGCTCCCAGCTCAAAACCCGTCTCTGTATTCTGGAACCAGCCGCTGCCGGCTGTGGCCAGAATAGTCAGCCATAGTGCCCATACCGCCAGCTTGCCGCTGCCGTGATGGCCGGGGGCCGGTGGCGTGCGCTCGCGCAGCTCCACCGCTTGCTGGCGAAAATCTTCCCGGCTTGGGATGAGGGCTCGCAGCCGGGCATGACCTTTGGCAAAAGAGAGTCCCCACACCAGACGCAGGCTGATCAGGGCAATGGCCAGATAACCCAGCCGCTCGTGCCATTCCTCGCCCGCCTCGTTGAGCCAGAGGTTGCCGATACAGATGGCCGCCACACCCCAGTGGGTGAGGCGAACCAGACTGTCCCAGTGAAAGGGATCAGCCTTTTTGCTTGGCATATTTGTGGTACTCCTTCTTCAGGTCATTGACCTTGGCCAGGTGCTCACGTGCCTTGGCCTCATCACCCGCCTTGAGTGCCGCCAGGCTGGCATCCAGTTCAGTCTGTACTTCGTTCATACCTTCCAAAAACTTCTCTTTCTTGGCGGCAGGCATGTTCTTCTGTTTGGCAACGTCGAACTGAGCCTTCATCTCGTTAATGTACTTTTCCATGGTGGCTGCATCGTCGGCTTTGACGGCTTGCTTGTAGTTGAAGCCGATCTTCTTCATCGGTTGTTCCAGCTCACCGGCGATGGCAGGCAGGGTCATCAGGCCAAACATCAGGGGCAGCAACAGGGGGCGAACAGTTTTCAACATGGGATTTCCTTATTTAACGACATGCTTATCGATTTTGTATGGCTTCTTATGAACCCTTGTTTGGATTCGTCACAGGCATGATGCCATGACATTGCGTGAACTGTTTGTGAATATTGCTGTTTTTTGTCACAAAGGGTAACGGGGAAGGGGGAGATGTGAGGAAGATGCTGAGTCAACCGAACCATGCAGCTCCGGCCATGATGCCGGGCCAGCTGGCCGTCGGATAAGTCGGATAAAGAGAGGGCCCTGCCGGGCCCTGCTCATTACTGCTGCTGTTCACGCTCGATGGCACGCCAGCCGATGTCCTTGCGATAGAAGACACCGTCCCATTTGATGCGAGCCGCCAGTTGATAGGCGCGTTGCTGCGCCTCGGCTACTGTGTAGCCAAGGGCTGTGGCACACAGCACGCGGCCACCGGCGGTGATGACGGTATCGCCATCCAGCTGTGAACCGGCGTGGAATACCTTCTCACCGCTTGCCTCTTCGACCGGCAGGCCGCTGATGGGCTTGCCCTGCTGATAGTCGCCGGGGTAACCGCCGGCCGCCAGCACCACACCGATGGCGACGCGAGGGTCATAGATGGCTTCGACCTGATCCAGCTTGCCGGCGCAGGCTGCCAGGCACAGCTCCACCAGATCGGAGCGCATGCGCAGCATGATGGGTTGGGTCTCGGGATCGCCGAAGCGGCAGTTGAACTCGATCACCTTGGGATTGCCCTGACCGTCGATCATCAGGCCGGCGTAGAGGAAGCCGGAGTAGACGTTGCCTTCTGCCGCCATGCCACGCACTGTCGGCATGATGACCTGTTCCATCACCTTCTTGTGCACGTCAGCCGTCACCACGGGGGCCGGGGAGTAAGCCCCCATGCCACCCGTGTTGAGCCCTGTATCACCATCGCCGACCCGCTTGTGATCCTGACTGGTGGCCATCGGCAGCACGTGTGTGCCGTCTACCATGACGATGAAGCTCGCCTCTTCCCCGTCCAGAAACTCCTCGATTACCACTCGGGCACCGGCATCGCCAAAGGCGTTGCCGGAGAGCATGTCACACACCGCCTCTTCAGCCTCGGCCAGCGTCATGGCAACGATGACCCCTTTGCCGGCAGCCAGGCCATCGGCCTTGATGACGATGGGGGCGCCCTTCTGGCGCAGGTAGGCCAGTGCCGGCTCCACCTCGGTGAAGTTCTGGTACTCGGCGGTCGGGATGGCGTGACGGGCCAGGAAATCCTTGGCAAAGGCCTTGGAGCCTTCCAGTTGGGCGGCGGCGGCGGTCGGGCCGAAGATGGCCAGCCCCTCGGCGCGGAATGCATCGACCACTCCCTTCACCAGCGGCGCTTCCGGGCCGACGATGGTGAGCCCGATGCGTTGCTCCTGGGCAAAGGCAAGCAGGGCCGGGATGTCAGTGGCCGAGATGGCCACGTTTTCGATGCTGCCCTCGTGGGCAGTACCGGCATTACCGGGGGCGACGAACACCCGGGTCACCAGAGGGGATTGCTGGGCCTTCCAGGCCAGGGCGTGTTCACGGCCGCCGTTGCCAATGATCAGTACTTTCATCGTATCGCTCGCTTCTATTTGTGGTAACCGGCTCGGCCGCAGATGGCACATCGCCGGTTGAAAATAGTCAGTTGAAAAGAGACAACAAAAGGGCCGCCAGCGGCGACCCTGACCCATCAGTGACGGAAATGGCGCATGTTGGTGAACACCATCGTCATGCCGTGTTCGTCGGCGGCGTCGATCACCTCCTGATCGCGCATCGAGCCACCTGGCTGGATAACGCAGGAGATGCCGGCGGCGGCGGCGGCATCTATGCCATCGCGGAACGGGAAGAAAGCGTCGGAGGCCATGACGGAGCCCACCACCGTCAGCCCTTCATCCTCGGCCTTGATGCCGGCGATCTTGGCGGAGTAGACCCGGCTCATCTGGCCGGCACCGACACCTATGGTCTGGCCCTCTTTGGCGTAGACGATGGCATTGGATTTGACGAACTTGGCCACTTTCCAGCAGAACAGCAGATCTTTCAGTTCAGCCTCGGTTGGCTGGCGCTTGCTGACCACTTTCAGGTCACCTTGCGTCACCATGCCAAGATCCCGCTCCTGCACCAGCAGGCCGCCGTTGACCCGCTTGAGGTCAAACCCTTGGGCCGGCGCCGTCCACTGGCCGCATTCGAGCAGGCGCACGTTTTGCTTGCTGGCAACGGCATCACGGGCTGCCTGGCTGATGCTCGGGGCAATGATCACCTCGACGAACTGGCGCGCAACGATAGCTGCAGCAGTGGCACCATCCAGTTCGCGGTTGAAGGCAATGATGCCGCCAAAGGCTGAAGTGGGGTCGGTCTGGTAGGCGCGATCGTAGGCAGTCAGCAGGTCACTGCCGATGGCCACGCCACAGGGGTTGGCGTGCTTGACGATGACGCAGGCCGGCTCATCAAACTCTTTTACGCACTCCAGCGCCGCGTCGGTGTCGGCGATGTTGTTGTAGGAGAGCGCCTTGCCCTGCAGTTGGATGGCACAGGAGACAGAACCTGGTGCAGCCTGTTCCTCGGCATAGAAGGCGGCAGCCTGATGGCTGTTTTCGCCGTAGCGCATGTCCTGCTTCTTGATGAACTGGCTGTTGAAGGTGCGCGGGAAACGGGACTCGGCGTCGCCCTCCTTGTTGTCACCATAGCTCGGCACCATGGTGCCGAAGTAGTTGGCGATCATGCCGTCATAGGCGGCTGTGTGCTCGAAGGCTGCGATGGCGAGATCGAAGCGGGTCGCAAGCTGCAGGCTGTTGCCGTTGGTATCCATCTCGCTGATCACGCGGCCATAATCGGTAGCCTTGACGACGATGGCCACGTCTTTGTGGTTTTTGGCGGCGGAGCGCACCATGGTCGGGCCGCCGATGTCGATATTTTCGACCGCATCAGCCAGAGTGCAACCGGCCTTGGCCACGGTCGCGGCGAAGGGGTAGAGGTTGACGACAACCATGTCGATGGGGGAGATAGCGTGTTGGGCCATGATGGCGTCATCCTGATCGCGACGACCGAGAATGCCACCGTGAACCTTGGGATGCAGGGTCTTGACCCGGCCATCCATCATTTCTGGGAAACCCGTGTAGTCGGAGACCTCGGTCACCGGCAGACCCGCGTCGGCGAGCAGCTTGGCGGTACCGCCGGTGGAGAGCAAGGCCACGCCACGTTCGTTGAGTGCCTTGGCAAATTCCAGGATGCCAGTTTTGTCAGACACACTCAGCAGTGCACGGCGAATGGGTCGAGCTTGTTCCATCACACTATCGTCCTCAGCATAACGGGGACTGTTCCATGGGAGGCGAGGCTCAACACAGAGAGTCCCCAAATAAATGGAAGTGGGGGATTTCGCAAACCACTCTCGCCAAAAAGACCTGCTGTTGGCAAACGCGTTTTAGGAAATGCCCGCTTGACGCGACGCTCTCTTGTGGGCGCGTATTCTACACAAAAAATGTGAACTGTGGTGGATTTTTTAAGGTGGCAAAGCCTTGCCTGGTGCGGTGTTAAACGTTTTCTGGTTGTTTTTTGTGAAACGTTTGTCTTTTCGGTGTTTTTGATGGAAAAAAGTGACGGCAGCACCTTTTGGTTGTCCGTTCCCTGCCCTTGGCTGGCAATCAATGGGCAAAGGGGCGATAGTGGGTTCCGGTTTTTTGAACGGCAAATCCAATGGGGGACAGGGCATGTATCGGATCGGGGAATTGGCCAAGGCGTGTGGAGTGAAGGCGGATACGCTGCGCTTTTATGAGAAAAATGGACTCATCTCGCCGGGCATTCGCAATGAGTCCGGCTACCGTCTCTACGGCGAGCAGGACAAGCGGCGACTGGAGTTCATCATACGCGCCAAGTCGGTGGGTTTCTCCCTTGCCGACATAGGTGAGCTGCTGGATCTGGACACCAACAAGGCCAAGGTCACCTGTCAGGAGGTGAAGGCAGTGGCCGACACCAAGCTGGCTCAGGTGGAGCAGAAGATCATGGAGCTGACCCGCTTTCGCGAGAACCTGCGCGAGCTCTCCAACATCTGCTGTGGCGGTCCACGCTCGGCGGAGCACTGCGCCATCCTCGAGACACTGGAATCCGGTGCGCCCTCCCGCCATGAGCACCACGACCATGAGCACTGAGCGCCGCCGGCCACGGGTATCCGCCTTTCTCGCTCTGTCCCTTGACGGCTTTATTGCGGGAGAGGGCGGCGATCTGGCCTGGCTTGAGCCCTACAACGGCGACTCCCAAGAGGAGACAGGCTACAGTGCGCTGATGGCCAGTGCGGATACCTTGCTGATGGGGCGCAACAGCTACGATACCGTACTCGGTTTTCCAGAGTGGTTTTATGGCGACAAGCCCGTCGTTGTGCTGACACACAGACCCGCCGCCGCTCGTGCCCATGTCTCCTTCAGACAGGGAGAACTGGCACAGGTACTGAGCGAGTTGTGGCAGGAGGGGTGTAGACATATCTATCTGGACGGTGGCGAGGTGGTGCGGCAGGGATTGCAGGCCGCACTGGTGGACGAGCTGACCCTGTTCTGGGTGCCGGTCACTCTGGGGGCTGGCGCACCTCTATTTACGGGCGCCCTGCCCGGACGGCTCACGCCGGTCTCAAGTACCGTGCTGCAGAGCGGGCTGGTACGGGTTATCTATCGTCCCGCCTGAGCATTCCATTTGGACCCTTTCTGGCGGGATGATAGAGGTGCACAATCGGCACGTTTTTTCGCCGCCTGCCCCGGATCTGTGGTGGCAGGGGCGATGGGCATACACACAACCGCATCAAGGAGCCGATATGGCCAAGAAGAAGGTGACCCTGGTCACCACCGAGCCCGCCTGCGAACATCTGCGCGGAATCATTCAGGACAATCACCTCAAGGCATTGGTGACGTCTCCCTTGTTCCAGGCAAGGGTTGAGCCGAGCAAGAAGGGCAGGGGCAGCTATCAGCGCAAGGCCAAGCACGGCAAGCGGTGGGAGCCCGGTCAACAGCAGAGGGTGCGCGTCTGCTGCTGAGCGGGTTTCTACTGAGTTGAAAGCAAAAAAAAACGGGGCGCCAATGGCGCCCCGACTTTTTCTCTATACGACAGAACTTGCTCACTGTCTTGCCGCAAGATCGTGAACGAGTTCTCACTCATCCATAAAGAGTTCGAGCAGCACGTTGAGATAGCGATGGCCGAGGGCGGTGAGCTGCCAGCAATCCCCCAGGTCTTCGATCAGCTCCTTAGTCTGGGCAATCGCGAGCATTGTCTCCACCCGCTCCAGGCCCAAGCCGGTGTAGGCCTCGAACTCTGCCTTGGGGGCCGGCTCGAATAATCTGAACCGGTTCATGAAGTACTCCAGCGGCAGTTCGTCCTCGGTCACCTGCCACTGGTTGTCCAGGTAGGGGCGGGCGGGATCCAGATAGCCTTTCGGGTGCTTCACCTTGGCGCTGCGCAGTATCTGGCCACTGGCCAGATCCGTCATCTTGCCGTGGGCGCCGCAACCTATCCCGAGATAGTCGCCAAAACGCCAGTAGTTGAGGTTGTGGCGGCACTGATAGCCCGTTTTGGCATAGGCCGAGATCTCGTACTGGTGATAACCCTGGGCGGTGAGCATGGCGTGGCCCTGCTCGTAGATGTCCCACAGGGTGTCATCCTCCGGCAGCCGTGGCGGCTTGGAGGCAAAGGCCGTGTTCGGCTCTATGGTGAGCTGATACCAGGACAGATGCGGCGGTGCGCAGTCGATGGCCTGCTGCAGGTCATAAAGGGCATCGTCCAGGCTCTGATCCGGCAGGCCGTGCATCAGATCCAGGTTGAACGTGGGCAACTTGATGGCGTGGGTCAGGGCGGCGGCCTTGCGCGCCTCTTCGGGGCCGTGAATGCGGCCGAGCCGGGTCAACTTTTCTTGCTGGAAGCTCTGCACCCCGATGGAGATGCGGTTGATGCCTGCTCGCTGGAAGCCGGCGAACTTGTCCGCTTCCACCGTGCCCGGGTTGGCCTCCATGGTGATCTCGCAATCCGGGGTCAGGGCGATGCGGGCGCGTACCCCGTCCAGCAGGGTCTGCATGGCTTCCACACTCAATAAACTGGGGGTTCCCCCGCCGATGAAGATGGAGGAGAGCGAACGCCCCTGCGCCCACTTCAGATCCTGATCCAGATCCTCCAGCAGGGCGGTCACATACTCGAGGTGAGGCAGCTCCCCTTTCTGGGCGTGGGAGTTGAAGTCGCAGTAGGGGCACTTCTGGACGCACCAGGGCACATGGATATAGAGGGAGAGGGGCGGCAGTTGCAACATGGGGCTTCCAATGATCAAACATAAAAAACGGGGGCTGACGGCCCCCATTGTAGATGAAATGCGTGCCAGCGTATGCTGGCGCCTTGTCCGGACTCAGTGAGTCGCCGCCAGGGCGGCTTTCAGCCTGGCCAGTGCCTGGCCGCGATGGCTGAGCTGGTTTTTCAGCTCGCTCGGCATCTGGGCCGAGGTGCAGTCATGCTCGGGGACGAAGAACACGGGGTCATAGCCAAAGCCGTGCTGACCGCGGGGTTCGTCGATGATCATCCCCTCCCAGCTTGCCTGGCAAATAATGGGGGTGGGATCGTCGGCGTGGCGCATGTAGACCAGCACGCACCAGAAACGGGCGCTCTTGAGATACTCGGGAGCCCCTTTCAGCTCGGCCAGCAGCTTGTCGATGTTGTCCTTGTCGCTGGCACCCTCACCGGCAAAGCGGGCGGAGTAGACGCCGGGACGGCCGTGCAGCAGATCCACTTCCAGACCTGAGTCGTCGGCAACCGCCGGTAGGCCGGTGATGCGGGCGGCATGGCGGGCCTTGATGATGGCATTCTCGACGAAGGTGGTGCCGGTCTCTTCGGCATCGGAGACCGCAAACTCGCTCTGTGGGATCACCTGGATCTTCATATCGGCCAGCATGGCGGCCAATTCCTTCACCTTTTTCTGGTTACCTGTTGCCAGGACAAGCTTGTTCATCGAGCACCTCCGCAAAAATAATCTGCGCATTCTATGCGGGGCTGGCGTGGAGGAAAAGCGCCAATTGCCCTGGATCACCCTTGCCGGGGCTGTCATGAGATGTGGATAGAATGAATGTTTCCTGAATGGAATAACATAAGTGATTAAATACCATTTCAATTCATTACTGTGAGTCAGTAGACTCGCGCCCCAATCAATTTTTCCCATGCCACGAGGTGACTGATGCCATTGATACTTTTGCTTGTTCTACTGGTGCTGTTCAGTCCGCTGGCCATCGACATCTATCTGCCCGCCATCCCGCAGATGGCCGAGCAGCTGGGCGCCGAGGTGACCCTGATGCAGGGCACCATCACCTGGTTCCTGTTCAGCATGGGACTGGGGCAGCTGCTGGTAGGCCCGCTCGCCGATCGCTACGGCCGCAAGCCCATCGCCTTGGGCGGTGTGCTGCTCTATGGTCTGAGCGCGCTGGCGGCCGGTTTTGCCGCCAGCCTGGGTGAGCTGATGCTGGCGCGAGTCCTGCAAGGCTTCGGTGCCTGTGCCACCTCGGTCGCCGCCTTCTCGGTGGTGCGTGACAGCTATGGCCCCAAGAAGAGCGGTCAGATGATCTCTTATCTGAATGGTGCCATCTGCTTCATTCCTGCCCTGGCGCCGCTGCTCGGTGGCTGGCTCACCGCCAAGGCGGGCTGGTCGGCCAACTTCTGGTTCATGGCCGGTTATGCGGTGATCGTCGGCAGCTGGTTGTTGTGGCGCATGCCGGAGACCCGCCCGGAGGAGACCAGCAGCAGCGGTCCGCTTATCAGCTGGGCCCGCTACAGCCCGGTGCTGCGCTCCCCCAGCTTCCTGTTCAACGCCAGCCTCTGCATGCTGGCGATGGCGGTGATCCTGGCCTATGTCACGGCAGCGCCGGTGCAGCTGATGGTGAAGCTGGGGCTGGACATGAGCGGTTTCAGCTACTGGTTCACGGCCAATGCCGCCCTGAACATCCTGGCCTGCTTCTTGGCGCCCCGCTTCATTGCCAGAGTGGGGCCAAGACGCACCCTGCGCATCGGCCTGTTGGTGCTGCTGCTCTCCGCCATCGTACTGACTCTGGTTATGCACATCGAGCACCCGTTGGCCATGATGGGTCCGGTATTTCTCTCCAGTATCGGTTTTGCCATGATCCTGGGGGCCGCCGCCGGCATGGCGCTGGCACCGTTCGGTCACTGTGCCGGCACAGCGGCCGCCTTGCTCGGTCTGTTCCAGATGAGCGGCTCCGGCGCGCTGGTGGGGATCACAGGTTGGTTGATGCCGGATCCGCTCAATCAGCTGGCGCTGCACATGTGGCTGTTGTTGCCGCCCCTGTTGCTGCTGTTGACCCGTCAGGGCCGGCGCTTGTGTTTGCAATAAATCCTGTGCTCTGATGGGCACACTCAGGGGGCCATGAGCCCCCTTCTCTTTTTGCAGGTGGCCTCTCGCCTGCGCCCCATGACACAGACCCGTGGAGATAACCGGATGAGCCAGACTCTCAACGCCGCCCTGGTGGGCTATGGCTTCGCAGGCAAGACCTTTCACGCCCCCTTCCTGACCAGTACCCCCGGGCTCTCCCTCGACTGGGTGGTGAGCCGGGATGCCGCCAAAGTGCAGGCCGATCTGCCCGGTTGCCGGGTTGGTTCGCTGGCAGAGGTGTTGGCCGATCCGTCGGTGGATCTGGTGGTGATCGCCACCCCCAATGATACTCATGCCCCGATCGCCCGCCAGGCGTTGCTGGCCGGCAAGCACGTGGTGATCGACAAGCCGTTCGCGCTGGATCTGGCCGAGGCGAAAGCGTTGGTGGAGTTGGCCGGGAAGCAGCAGCGGCTGCTCAGCATCTTCCACAACCGGCGCTGGGACGGAGACTTCCTTACAATACGTCGTTTGCTGGCAGAAGGTACTCTGGGGCAGATCGCCCAGTTTGAATCCCACTTCGATCGCTACCGTCCCGAGGTGCGCCAGCGCTGGCGTGAAGCGGGTGGCCCGGGTTCCGGACTCTGGTTCGATCTCGGCCCTCACATTCTGGATCAATCACTCCAGCTGTTCGGTCAGCCAGACTGGCTACAGGCCGATTTGGCGCAGCAGCGCCCCGGTGCCCTGGCGGATGACTACTTCCACCTGGTGCTGGGTTATGGCGAGCTGAGAGTCATATTGCACGGCAGCTGTCTGGTCTCGGCTACCATGCCGCGTTTTGTCATCCACGGCAGCGAGGGGTCGTTTATCAAGTTCGGCATGGATGTGCAGGAAGATCAGCTCAAGCTCGGCAAACGGCCACCGGCGAAGGACTGGGGCGTGGATAACGAGCCCGGCCAGCTCAGCCGCATTCGGGATGGTCAGCTCCAGCAACAGATTGTGGCCGGTGAGGCGGGCGATTATGGTGCCTACTATCGCGGTATCTGCGCCGCCATTCGGGGGGAGGGGGAGAACCCTGTCCCGGCCGGTGAGGCGCTGGCCGTGATGGCGCTGCTGGATCTGGCCCGTGACAGTCACCAGCAAGGGAAACGGCTGGCTTGTCAGAACTTGTCTGACTGACATTCACATTCTGCTTCTCACCCGTATGGAGGTAATCGCCGTTTATCGCCAGTAATGACGCCGGTGTCGGTGTTTTATTATACAAGTTGGCTGAATGGTGAGTGTTTTGTATTAATGTTTGTCGTTGTAGCAGTTCTTTTCATCCAGCCAACGAGAAAATATCATTGTGATACTCGTTTTCATTGGGTGCGTATGGGGATATATTTCGCGCGCCTCTTGGCTCCCGGCCTATGGGTTTCTAACCGGGGAAAAGACGCACTGTGATGGTTGAACGAACCATCTCTTCATATTTTTTTGAGGGTATGCACATGAACAAAGTACTGGTAGCCGGTATCCTGGGTCTGATGTTGACCGCTTGTGGTCAAAAAGAAGAAGCCGCCGCTCCGGCCGCTACTCCGGCCGCCGACGTTGCTGCAACTGTTGAGAAAGCCGCTAGCGAAGCCACCTCTACCGTAGAGAAGGCTGCTTCCGAAGCGACTGCAACCGTCGAGAAAGCTGCCTCCAAGGCTGAAGCCGCAGTGAGCGATGCCAAGGCCAACTAAGCCTGCACCTCATCTGAAGACGGGCCCAAAGGCAACTTTGGGCCCGTTTTTTTATGGCCGATTCAGACCGCCGGGTTGAGACGGGAGGTGAGGATATGATCTTCCCAGCGGCCGTTGATCATCAGATAGTCACGGGCCAGGCCCTCTCGCTCGAAGCCGAGGCGCTCGAGCAGGGCGCCGCTGCGTAGGGTGATGGACTGGCTTATAGCTGGCCTTATGGCACCTAGACCGCCGGGTTGAGACGGGAGGTGAGGATATGATCTTCCCAGCGACCGTTGATCATCAGATAGTCACGGGCCAGGCCTTCTCGCTCGAAGCCGAGGCGCTCGAGCAGGGCGCCGCTGCGTAGATTGGCTGGCATATAGCTGGCCATGACGCGATGCAGGCCGTGCTCTCGAAACAGGTACTCAATCCCGGCCTCGACCACTTCCTGCATAAGGCCCTGGCCCTCATGGGCTTGATCGATGGCATAGCCAAGATGGCAGGCCTTGAACATGCCCATCAGTATGTGGGTGAAGTTGCAGGTGGCGATCACCTGCTCGCCCTGGGGGTCGAGCGCCACCAGATGAACGGCGCTGCCGTTGAAAAACTGGCCATAGCTGTCGCGCAGGCGGCCATGCCAGTGACTCAGGGTATAGAAACTCTCGTCTCTGCTGGGTTCCCAGGGGGTAAGGTGGGCCCGGTTGCGCAGATAGAAATCCAGCATCAGGCTGGCCCGCTCGGGCGGCAATATGGTGAGCCGGGTACGGGCCGTGCTGAGGTGCGGTAGTGCCATCAAGGTCCCCTCTGTGGATTCATAAGCATGGTGCCGGCCAGGGCGGCCTGCGGCCCTCAGTGATCTCGCTGCCTTAGCCACTCGTCGCGCAGCAGGCCGTAGTGGACGTGATCCACCACCCGATCCGCCAGCCGTTCTGCACGGCGGGTGATCCCCTCCTGCTGCATGCCGAGGCGTTCACACACCGCCCGGCTGGGCTCGTTCTCCAGCGCCGCGCTGATCTCGACCTTCTCCATCCCCATCTCCTCAAAGGCGTGATGGATCAGGGCCTGACAGCCACGGGTGATGATGCCATTGCCCTGCCAGCGCTCTGCCAGCCAGTAGCCGATGCTGACCTTGGCCAGCGCCTGATCGATCTGGTTGTAGCCGATGACGCCCACCACCTCGCCCTGATACTCGATGGCGGTGGTCAGCCCCTCGCCGCGGGCAAACTTCTCGATGGCGTGGCGAATGAAGGTGGCGCTGTCGGCCGGCTGCTGTATGTAGGGTGGCCAGGGCAGCCATTGGGTCAGGTAGTCGCGGTTCTCCCTGCACAGGCCAAAGAGTTCGCTGGCCATGTCGGGCTGCAAGAATAGCAGCGCCAGTTCATCGTCCAGTTGCCATGAAAACATCCTTACCTCCCTGCTGTGTATTGGCCCGGTACGGGCCGCCAAACAGCCAATGTAGCCAATCAACCCCTTGTGGGCCAAGGACTTTCAGTTTCTCGCCCGCGTTCGCTATCCCCATATGGAGGGGCCTGTCTTGGGGGCTGTGCGGGGCCTTGTCATTCTTCGCCCTTTTTTAGCGTCATTCACTGTTTCTGGTTCGACTTTCGTTACCAAATATATGCGACAGCAGATCCTGCTGTCGGTTTGTGCTGCGCTGTCACATATGACAGGCAGCAATTTCGATCGTGCGAACTAGTGTAGGAACGCCGGGCAATGGACCCGGTGTGTAATCTTCATCGACTTAAGGAAAGACAGATGAACAAAGTCTATTTGGCCGTGGTATTGGCCTGCTGGGGAAGCGCAGTCTTGGCTGCAGAACAGGTTGACGTACATCAGGTGGCGGGTATTCAGGGGGCACCGAGTGGCGCCGCAGGGGTGAGCGCGCTGGCCGGGGATGGCGAGTTTCGTCAGGTGCGGGCGGTCAAGCTGCCCAACGGTCAGCAACGGGTACGCTATGAGCAGACCTGGCACGGCATCCCGGTCTGGGGCCAGGTGCTGGTGGCCGAACAGTCCCTCGGTGGTCAGATAAGCCAGGTCTCCGGCCAGATCCTGCGCCAGATCGATGCCGACGTGGCCAGCCCGACTGCCGCCCTGTCACCGGCCGATGCCGCTGGCAAGGCTCGTGCCGGGACCAAGGGCAGCAACGAGCGGGTCAAGCTGTTCGTGATGCAGGATGAGGCCGGTCAGGCCCGTCTGGTCTATCTGGTCTCCTGGCTGGCGGCAAGCGAGCAGCCGAGCCGTCCCTTCGTGGTGATCGATGCCCAGAGCGGGGCCGAGCTCAAGCGCTGGGAGGGGATCAACCACAAGGACGCCACAGGCCCGGGTGGCAACGTCAAGACCGGCAAATACTTCTACGGATCCGACTTCGGCCCGCTGCAGGTGGATGACAGCTGCCGCATGACCAGCCCGAACGTGGATACGGTCAACATGAATCACGCCACCACGGGTGGTGCCGTGCACCAGTTCACCTGCCCGGAGAACACGGTCAAGGAGATCAACGGTGCTTATTCGCCGCTCAACGATGCCCACTACTTCGGCAACGTGGTATTCGACATGTACCGTAACTGGTACAACACGGCGCCGCTCAGCTTCAAGCTGAAGATGCGGGTGCACTACAGCCGCAACTACGAGAATGCCTTCTGGGACGGCAGCCAGATGACCTTCGGTGACGGTGCCACAACCTTCTACCCGCTGGTGAGTCTGGATGTGGCTGCCCACGAGGTGAGCCACGGTTTTACCGAGCAGAACTCGGGCCTGGTCTACTCGGGTCAGTCGGGCGGCATCAACGAGGCCTTCTCCGACATGGCGGGGGAAGCAGCCGAAAATTACATGAAGGGCAGCAACGACTGGCTGGTAGGGGCACAGATCTTCAAGGGCAACGGCTCGCTGCGTTACTTCGAGGATCCGACCCGGGATGGCAAGTCCATCGGCCATGCCAGCGACTATTACGACGGCATCGATGTGCACCACAGCTCGGGTGTCTACAACCGTGCCTTCTACCTGCTGGCCAACACCAGTGGCTGGAATACCCGCAAGGCTTTTGAAGTGTTCGTACTGGCCAACCGTCTCTACTGGGGCGCCAACACCACCTACGATCAGGGCGCCTGCGGCGTGACCAAGGCGGCCACCGATCTGGGCTACAGCTTGACCGACGTGGCGGCGGCCTTTACCACGGTCGGGGTCAATGCCTCCTGCGGCACCACACCGCCCCCCTCCGGCAGCGTGCTGCAAAACGGGGTACCCGTGACCGGTCTCTCCGCGGCCAAGGGTGGCAAGCTGAACTTCACCATAGACGTGCCGGCCGGCAAGAGCCAGCTGGTGGTCGCCAGCAGTGGCGGCACCGGGGATGCGGATCTTTATGTGAAGTTCGGGGCGCTGCCGACCGGTACCAGCTATGACTGCCGTCCTTACAAGAGCGGCAACACCGAGACCTGCACCCTGAATTCGCCCAAGGCGGGTACCTGGTATGTGCAGCTGAGCGGTTTTAGCGCTTTCTCCGGGGTGACCCTCAAGGCGAGCTACTGATCCCTGGTTGATGTGACTTAGCGTTTGGCGCCGGACTTGTCCGGCGCTTTTTTTATGCGGATTTACCCGCCCAGCGCCGGGCCAGGGTGCGGGCGGCTTCCAGCACCCGCTCCTTGGCGGGGTTGGGTCGCTTGCCGCTGCGCCAGGCCATCATGACATCCCAGTGATCCGGCGGCAGATCCACCACATCCAGCTGGACCAGGCGGCCAAACTCGAGATCCCGGCTGATGGCGAGCGCCGGCATCAGGGTGATGAAACCGTGCTCCAGCGCCAGCTCCCGCGCCGCGCTGGCAGGCTGGATGGCGTGCAGCGGGCTCGCCACCTGGCGTAGCAGTCGCAGTTGCAGGATCAGCTCGTCGCAGCCAGTGCCCCATTGCTGGGGGGCCAGCCGCTCATTGGCTATGTCCTGCAGGGTCAGGCCCTGCCGCCCGGCCAGCGGATGGGTGGCGCAGGCCACCGCTATGATGGGAGAGCGGTAGAGCAGCTCAAGCTGGATGCCGGCGATGGCGGGGCACTTGAGGATGAAGCCGACGTCTGTCTCACCGGTCAGCAGCTCCTGCATGATGATGCCGGAGTGATCCGTGTTGCAGCGGATCTCGAAGGTCTCGTCGACCAGTGCCAGCAATAGAGGGCCAAATACCACAGTGGTCAGGGAGGGTAGGCAGGATAGTTTGATGCGGGGCAAGGCCGGCGCACCCTGCATGGCCAGCCGGCCCCCTTCCAGTGCAGTGAGGGCCGCCGCCGCCGCAGGCATGAACTGCTCGCAGGCCGGGGTCGGTGTGGCACCGCGTCTGTGGCGGCGAAACAGGGGTTGTCCCAGCGCCTGTTCCAGCACGGCGATCCGCTGACTGACCATGGGTTGCGACCAGCCGCGCACAGCTGCCGCCTTGCTGAAGCTGCCGCGATTGACCACATCCAGTAGTAATTGCAAGTCATCCAGGGTCATAGCCATAAGGTAATCCAATATGAAATATAGGCAGTTGTCGGCTACCACTATATCTGGCGCCCTCCCAGAATAGCAGTCTCAATCGTTGTGCACTGGCATATTGCCATGGCAGGTCAGGGACTTACAGTCGCCCTTGACCCGGTTTGACGACGGCGTCATCCGGATGATGAAACGAGCGAGTTGGATGTCATTAGCAAAGCAGGGGTCAGATAGTCATGGTGGAGCGGGCGAGGCGGTTGGGGCGGTGGTTTTTGGCGTTGGATTCCCTCTTGGTGATCCTGGGATTTTTCGTGGTGATGCCCATGATCAGTCTGCGTTTCGTGGACCAGCTTGGCTGGGCGGCCGGGGTGGTCGGTCTGGCGCTGGGGCTGCGTCAACTGACCCAGCAGGGGTTGGGGGTACTGGGTGGATCACTGGCGGACAAGTTCGGTGCCCGGCCACTCATAGTAGGCGGCATGTTGCTGCGCGCCGCAGGATTCGCCAGTCTGGCCTATGCCCAGAGCGGGTTGGAGCTGATCCTCTCTTGCATCATCTCGGGGCTGGGCGGCTGTCTGTTCGATCCGCCACGGGCCGCTCTGGTGATCAAGTTCACCCGGCCGCGGGAGCGGGGTCGCTACATCTCCCTGCTGATGATGCTGGAGAGCGCGGGCGCCGTGGTGGGGGCCCTGCTCGGCAGCTGGCTGCTCAATTTCGACTTCGAGTATGTCTGCCTGCTGGGGGCTGGGCTGTTTGTCTGCGCGGCCCTGTGCAACCTGCTGATCCTGCCTCCCTACAAGCTCTCCCAGCGACCGACGCCGATCCGGGCCGGCCTCGGCCAGGTGCTGGCGGACAAGGCCTTCTGTCGGCTGGTGCTGATCCTCAGTGGTTACTACGCGCTCTGGGTGCAGGTGATGCTGATCTTCCCCATTCTGGTCAAGCAGATGGCGGGCAGCACTACGGCGGTGGGCTGGATGTATACCCTGGAAACGGCCATCTCGCTGGCGCTGCTTTATCCGCTGGCGCGCTATGGAGAGCGACACTTCAAGCTGGAGAGTCGGCTGATGGTCGGCGTATTGCTGATGACGGCCGGCATAGGGCTGGTGGCGTTTGCCACAACGCTGTCCGCTGTCTTCATGCTGCTGGCCTGTTTCTATCTGGGGATCGTCATCGCCGAGCCGGCACGGGAGACGCTGATGACCAAGCTGGCGCAACCGGGGGCGCGTGGCAGTTATATGGGCTTCAGTCGGCTGGGGCTGGCGCTGGGGGGCATGACAGGATACGTAGGAGGCGGTGCCTTGCATGACCACGCCCATCTGCAGGGGCAGCCCTGGTTGCCCTGGCTGGTGTTGGGGACGGTCGGCGTGACGACCTTGCTACTGCTGGTGAACTGCTTTCACCGCGAACCGAGCCTGGCGCGGGTCAACGTCTGACAGGCAATAAAAAACCGGCCGCAGGGCGGCCGGTAAAAAATACAGTAGGCAATTCAGGGAAGACTTAGAAGTTGTACTGCAGGGCCACGGCGACCACGTCGTCGGTGTTCTTGCCCAGAGTATTCATGTTGGTAGAACCCACTTCGTCCAACAGGTTGATCTTGTAATCAACGTAGGCGTTGAAGTTGTCGGTGAAGTTGTACCAGGCACCGATGGAAACGTATTCGGTGGCGGTGTCATCGATATTGTGAGCGCTGTCCTTCACGTCGGTACGCAGGTAAGCCAGAGACGGCTTGAACTTGCCGATGGTGTACTGGGCAACGGCTTCGTAGCCATCCATCTTCTCGGCATAGCCGTTGAAGGTGCTGACGTACATGTGGTCTTCACCGTGGGAGTAGGTGGCGGCCAGGTAGAGGTCGCCGACGGCGTACTTGGCACCTACACCATACAGTTTGGCATCGGTATCGCCACCGAAAGTCGCGTTGGCAGCCTGCTCGTCGGTCTTGCCTGCCTGGTTGTAGGCGGTACCCAGGCTCAGGCCCATGTCGAAGTCATAATTGGCGGACACGGCGAAACCTTCGGCAGAACCTTTAGTCCAAGACGTGGAGGAACGATCAGCATTCTGTGGATCGTTGTTGCCGGTGAACTGGGCACCCAGGGTCAGGCCCTGATAGGTGTAGATGTACTGGGCCAGGCCATTGGTACGGCCGGTGCCGAACACTTCGGTGTCTTTACCCAGGCCATCACCGCCCCATTCTGGCAGCACGTCTGTGTAGTTGTTCACGGCTTTGGTGAACAGACCATCCTGACGGCCATAGCTGAAGGCACCGAAACGATCGTGCTTGATGCCGGCGTAGGCATAACGCAGCTCGTCGTTGTCGGAACCGGAGGCCGGCAGGTTATATTCGGCAAAGCCGAAGGCCTGCATTTCGGGGGCAATCTTGGTCTCGCCGGCAAAGTGCAGACGCAGGTAGCTCTGGTCACCTTCAGCGTCGTTAGAATCGTTCTCATCGGTACCGTAGTACATGCCTTGAGCACGGCCACCGATCTCGAGTTTGGTGTCGTTCTGGTCATAGACGGTAGCGGCTTGGGCACCACCGGCCAGCAGTACGCTGGAGATAGCCATAGTCAATGCTGTCTTTTTCATTGTTCGTTCCTCTGGTGTAAACACTGTCGGACCTGTGCTCGGCCCTGTTGATCGGTTTCTGTTCCGATAACCCAGAGTAGATCTGTGAACCTTGATAGAAACTGAAGCGCACGCGGATTAATTAATGATTTGACGCAAAAACGGGGCGTAAAAAACGGCCCAGAGCGGGCCGTTTGAGAGTTTATGGCATGAAATGCTGATCAGAGCATCAGACCGCCGAAGAAGAAGCCCAGCGCCACGGCGAAAGCGATGGTTGCAGTACCGGGGATGAAGAAGGGGTGATTGAATACCGCCTTGCCGATACGGGTGGAGCCGGTGTCGTCCATTTCGACCGCTGCCAGCAGAGTCGGATAGGTCGGCAGCACGAACAGGGCACTCACGGCCGCGAAAGAGGCGATGGCGGTCAGCGGGCTGACACCCAGTGCCAGTGCGGCCGGCATCAGAGCCTTGGTGGTAGCGCCTTGTGAATAGAGCAGCATGGCGGCGAAGAACAGCACCACGGCCAGCAGCCAGGAGTACTGGTTCAGCAGATCTCCGGCGATGAGCTGGATGGTGTCCATGTTGCCTTTTACGAAGACGTTGCCCAGCCAGGCCACACCCAGCACGCAGATACAGGCGGACATACCGGATTTGAAGGTCGGCATGTTGGTCACTTGAGTGGCGTCCAGTTTGCAGACCAGGGTCATGATGGTGGCAGCAGCCAGCATGATGCCCATGATGGCGCCATCACGGGGGATTGGCGGGGTGGTGATCAGGCCCACTTTACCGGAGATGGCGGTGGCATAGGCCATGACGGCCACGATGGCGGCGATGAAGATCCAGACAGAAACTTTGGCGTAAGGCTTCAGCTCCAGCTTGGTGGTGCCGCGCAGCTTGATCAGCCCCTTGGCTTTGCGCTCCAGATAGACTTCATCCAGCTCCAGCGGTTTGCCCATCATGTTGGCAATGAAGGCGCCCAGAATACAGGCGATGAAGGTGGACGGAATGCAGATGGCCAGCAGGGTCAGGTAGTCGACACCGAACGGCTCCAACATGCCAGAGAAAGCAACCACTGCCGCGGAGATCGGGGAGGCAGTGATGGCGATCTGGGAGGCGACAACCGCGATGGAGAGCGGACGGGAAGGACGAATGCCCTGTTCCTTGGCCACTTCGGCGATTACCGGCAGGGTGGAGAAGGCGGTGTGACCGGTACCGGCCAGCATGGTCATCAGATAGGTGACAATCGGGGCGGCGAAGGTGATGTATTTGGGGTTTTTGCGCAGGGCCTTTTCTGCCAGCGACACCAGGTAGTCCATGCCACCGGCCAGTTGCATACAGGCAATGGCACAGATGACGGACGCGATGATCATGATCACGTCCCAAGGGATGAAGGTGACCAGCTGGTCGCTCGGAATTTGTACCCCCAGGCCCCAGGTCAGCACCAGCACACCCAGACCACCGGCAAAGCCGATACCGATACTGCCTATCCGGGCACCCAGATAGATAGCGGCGAGCACGACAAGTAACTCGATAACAATCATAGTGAACACTCCATTTTCCAGTTTTTTTAGGTTTTATTTGGCAGAAAAGCCAATTCCCGATGGGACTGGGTGAGGCCGATCGGGAACTGACTTTATGGGCCGGGATGAACCCGGCCCATTTGCTCGCTTATACGGTGGCTTCGCGGGTGTAGCGCTTGGCTTTGTATTGCGGGTTCATCAGGTTCTCGATGGAGAGAATTTCATCCAGCTGTTCGGCAGTCAGCAGGCCGCGTTCCAGCACGACTTCACGGACATTCTTGCCGGTCTGGGCGCAGATCTTGCCGACGATATCCCCTTCGTGGTGGCCGATGAAGGGGTTCAGGTAGGTCACGATACCGATGGAGTTCAGCACGTGGTTCATGCAGATTTCCGGGTTGGCAGTGATGCCTTCGACGCACTTCTCGCGCAGGGAGATACAGGCTTTTTCCATCAGGCTGAGGGATTCGAACATGGCCTGACCAATCACCGGCTCCATGACGTTCAGCTGCAGCTGACCGGCTTCGGCGGCGAAGGTGATGGTTACATCGTTACCGAATACCTTGAAGCAGCTCTGGTTGACCACTTCCGGGATAACCGGGTTGACCTTGGCCGGCATGATGGAGGAACCCGCCTGCATTTCCGGCAGGTTGATCTCTTTGAGTGCGGTGCGCGGGCCGGAGGAGAGCAGACGCAGATCGTTACAGATCTTGGACATTTTCATGGCCAGACGCTTGATGGCGCCGTGCAGCATCACGTAGGCGCCGCAGTCGGAGGTCGCTTCGATCAGATCTTCTGCCGGCACATAGGCACGACCCGTGATCTCGGCCAGACGCTTGATGGCCAGAGCTGAGTACTCGGGCGGGGTGTTCAGGCCGGTACCGATGGCGGTCGCGCCCAGGTTCACTTCCAGCAGCAGTTCTTGGCAACGCTTGATGGACTTGATCTCTTCACGCAGGGTGACGGCGAAGGCGTGGAATTCCTGACCCAGGGTCATGGGAACCGCGTCCTGCAGCTGGGTACGACCCATCTTCAGGATGCTCTTGAACTCCTTGGCCTTGGCATCGAAGGCGGCGATCAGTGCTTCCAGCGCGTGCAGCGTGGTGTCTGTGCTGTTCACCACGGCAACGCGGAAACCGGTGGGGTAGGCGTCGTTGGTGGATTGGCATTTGTTGACGTGATCGTTCGGGTTGATGACGTCGTAGCGGCCTTTCGCCAGACCCATGATCTCGAGAGCGATGTTGGCCAGTACTTCGTTGGTGTTCATGTTGACGGAAGTGCCGGCACCACCTTGATAAACGTCGACCGGGAACTGGTCGAAGCATTTGCCGGTGTTCAGCATCAGGTCGCAGGCTTCTACGATCTTGTCAGCAATTTCAGGACGGATGGTGCCCAGTTCGCCGTTAGCCATCGCGGCGGCCTTCTTGGTCAGTACCATGCCGCGGACGAATTCCGGAACGTCAGAAATCTTCTGAGAGCTGATCTTGAAGTTCTCGACAGCGCGCAGGGTGTGCACACCGTAGTAGAAATGATTGGAAACTTCTTTGGTGCCCAGCAGGTCTTCTTCAATGCGGACGTTCTTGATGTCGCTCATTGTAATGCCTCAGAAATCAGATAAATGGAAACGATCCTCACCGAGTGGTCGCGAGTTCCTTACGCACGGCTCATCCTGAAGCACCACACATCGAGTGGGGCGGTTGGGGGCTTTTTTGCTCCCTTAAATACTGGTGTCGATATTACCCCAATTGAGGTATCTGATATTAGACCTGGATCACTAAATTTGAGACAACCTCAAATAACTTGTGGTCATTAAACAGATATTGCAATCGAACGATTTACTTTGACAGAACAAGGACTTCAATCACAGTCCATCATGCCGGTTTTTCTGAATATACGGTGCGCTATCACCCTTCAGACTTGAAAAACGAGAGGACACCCCCATTTTGATCTTCAGGGACCTACACCATGGTGGGTTGGCAGCAACATGATCCCGTTGGCTGCAACAGACCAGAGATTCATTCAAATTCACCCGCACCGAGGTTGTTATGGGCAAGTTATTTCTGTTGTTGGTCGGTCTTGTGCTGCTCGAGCTAACCGTGATGATCGAGGTGGGCTCAGTGATTGGCGCCTTGCCAACCGTCGGCTTGCTGGTGCTGACCGCCGTGCTCGGGTCGTCGCTGGTGCGCAGTGAAGGGATCAAGACCCTGCTCAATGCGCAGCGAAAGATGCAGCAGGGCGAGATGCCGGGCCGCGAGGTAATAGGGGGCATGATGCTGGCACTGGCAGGCTTGCTGCTGATCATCCCGGGGTTTGTGACCGATTTCTTCGGTATCCTGCTGTTGCAGCCCTGGCTGCGCAACAAGCTGGCCGACAAGCTGGTGGGCAGCGGCCAGTTCAGGATGCAGATGGGCGGTTTTCAGGCACAGCGGCCTCCATTCGAGGCACGCCCGGAAGAACGACCGGGCGAGGTCAATCGTGGCGGGACCACCATAGAAGGCGAATTTGAACGTAAAGAATAAATCGCAGTATTGAAACCGTGTCTGTCAGGATTTTCCCTGATGGCACAGCCGCTCGAAGCGGTGGCGGGCATACCACCAGGCCAGTGTGCCCGCCGCCAGATTGGCCAGCAGTATCCCCAGATAGACCCCCTGTTCTCCCCCCAGCTCAGCTCCCAGCCAGGCCCCTGGCAGCAAGAAGACGAACAGTCGCAACCCGTTGAACAGAAACGAGACGCTTGAGGCCCTGACGCCGTTGAGTGCCGAGGCCAGCAGCATCACCATGCCCTGGAAGCCGTAACCGATGGGCACCAGATGCAGGTAAAGAACGATGAGGCGCACCACCTGCGGGTGAGCGCTGAACAGGTTGGCGATGAGCGGTGCCAGCAGCCAGGTCAGGCCGTAGATGCCGAGCTGGAACAACAGGGCGAAGCGCATGCAAAATTGCAGCGCCGCCTTGGCGCGGGCCGGGTTGCCGGCTCCGCAGTTTTGAGAAATAAAGGGGGCCAGCACGGAGGAGAGCGCCATCATCACGATAAGCAGCAAGGCCTCCACTCTCGATGCGGCGCCGTAGGCGGCGACCACTTCCGTCCCCAGCCCGGCGAAGATGGTCATCAGTACGGCATTGGCCAGCGGGTTGAGCATGTTGGTAAACGAGGCCGGTATTGCCACGTGCAGCAAGGCGCGCCAGTGAGCAAACAGTTTTGGCCGGGGTGAAAGACGCCACAGCAGCAAGCCTTCCCGATGGCGCAATATATAGAGGCTGACCAGCATGGCCATCAACCAGGAGATCGAGGTGGCAATGGCTGCCCCGCGGATCCCCCATTCGGGGAAGGGGCCTATGCCGAAGATGAGCAGGGGATCCAGCACACCGTTGACCAGCCCCGCGACTCCCATTACCAGGCTTGGGGTCTTGGTATCCCCGGTGGCGCGGATGGCGGCATTGCCCACCATGGGCAGCACCAGCATGGGCACGGTCAGGTACCAGATCAGCATGTAGTCGTAGATGAGCCCGATCAGCGGGTCGCTGGCACCGAGCAGCCGGAACAGGGGTTGTATGGTGAGGGCGCCCAGTACAGAGAGCAGGGTGACCAGCACGACGGCGAGAAACAGGCTGTCGGTGGTGATGCGGGCGGCTTCATCATGCCTGCCTTGGCCGAGCGCGTGACCTATCACTGCCGAGAGCCCGGCCCCCAGCCCCATCGCCAGCGAGGTCACTACGAAGGTGACTGGAAAAGTGAAGCTGATGGCCGCCAGAGCCTGGGTGCCCAGCATGCCGATGAAGAAGGTATCGACCAGGTTGAACGCCAGTATGGCGACGATGCCGAGGATCATGGGACCCGTCATGCGCAGCAACACGGAGGTCATGGGGGCAGTCAGCATGGGATTGGGTCGGGTCAAGGTCTCGTCTCTTGCATCTGGCGAAGTGTGTTCTGGCTGCGGGCAGCGCAAATCCGGTTTCCTGACCGGGACACGAGCGATCCATCGAAGATATTCATAGTACGTGAAAATATTTTTTTTGTATTTGCCCTTGAAGGGTTAACAAAAACGCCCCACATCAGAGACATATCTAATTTGGCCAGGAATGGCCATTCCTCAAAGCAACACAGAGACTCATTTTGGGAGAGTTATCGATGAAAATTCGTCCACTGCACGACCGCGTCATCATCAAGCGCATCGAAGCTGAAGCCAAATCCGCTGGCGGCATTGTCTTGACTGGTACTGCGGCCCAGAAGTCCACCCGTGGTGAAGTACTTGCCGTGGGGACTGGCCGAATTCTGGACAATGGCGACGTCAAAGCCCTCGCCGTCAAGGTTGGTGACAAGGTGATCTTCAACGAAGGCTACGGTGTGAAGACCGAGAAGCTGGATGGTCAGGATGTACTGATCCTGTCCGAGACCGACATCCTGGCGATTGTCGAAGCGTAATCCACCCTTTTCCCCGAATTGATTTAAGGATTGAAGAAAATGGCAGCTAAAGAAGTCAAGTTTGGCAACGAAGCCCGCATCAAGATGCTGGAAGGCGTAAATATCCTGGCCGATGCCGTCAAGGTTACTCTGGGCCCGAAAGGCCGTAACGTGGTACTGGACAAGTCCTTCGGTGCCCCGACCATCACCAAGGATGGCGTCTCCGTTGCGCGTGAAATCGAGCTGGAAGACAAGTTCATGAACATGGGCGCCCAGATGGTCAAGGAAGTTGCTTCCAAGGCCAACGACGCCGCCGGTGACGGTACCACCACGGCTACCGTACTGGCTCAGGCCATCGTCAACGAAGGCCTGAAGGCCGTTGCTGCCGGCATGAACCCGATGGATCTGAAGCGTGGTATCGACAAGGCCGTTATCGCGGCCGTTGCCGAGCTGCAAGTGCTGTCCCAGCCGTGTGCCGACAACAATGCCATCGCTCAGGTGGGTACCATCTCCGCCAACTCCGATGAGAAAGTGGGCAAGCTGATTGCCGAAGCCATGGACAAAGTCGGCCGTGATGGCGTCATCACGGTTGAAGATGGTCAGGGCCTGGACGACGAGCTGGCTGTGGTAGAAGGCATGCAGTTCGATCGCGGCTATCTCTCTCCGTACTTCGTCAACAAGCCGGAAACCGGTTCCGTCGAGCTGGATGATCCCTTCATCCTGCTGGTTGACAAGAAAGTATCCAACATCCGCGAGATGTTGCCTGTGCTGGAAGGCGTTGCCAAAGCTGGCAAGCCGCTGCTGATCGTTGCCGAAGACGTGGAAGGCGAAGCGCTGGCGACCCTGGTGGTCAACACCATGCGTGGCATCGTGAAAGTGGCTGCCGTCAAGGCACCTGGCTTCGGTGACCGTCGCAAGGCCATGCTGCAAGATATCGCCATGCTGACCGGTGGTACCGTGATCTCCGAAGAAGTGGGCATGGAGCTGGAAAAAGCGACTCTGGAAGATCTGGGGCGCGCCAAGCGCATCGTCATTACCAAAGAAAACACCACCATCATCGATGGCGTGGGTGATGCTGCCCTGATCGAGAGCCGTGTGGCCCAGATCCGTCAGCAGATCGAAGAGACCTCTTCCGATTATGACCGTGAGAAGCTGCAAGAGCGCGTGGCCAAACTGGCTGGCGGCGTTGCCGTGATCAAGGTCGGTGCTGCCACCGAAGTCGAGATGAAAGAGAAGAAAGCCCGTGTTGACGATGCCCTGCACGCCACTCGCGCTGCCGTAGAAGAAGGCGTGGTTGCCGGTGGTGGTGTTGCGCTGGTACGCGTTGCGGCCAAGTTGGCCAATCTGCGCGGTGACAACGAAGATCAGAACGTGGGTATCAAGGTTGCCTTGCGCGCCATGGAAGCTCCGCTGCGTCAGATTGTCATCAACGCTGGTGAAGAGGCCTCCGTCATTGCCAACGCCGTGAAAAATGGTGAAGGCAACTTCGGTTACAACGCTTACACCGAACAGTACGGCGACATGCTGGCCATGGGTATCCTGGACCCGACCAAGGTGACCCGTTCTGCGCTGCAGTTCGCCTCTTCCATTGCCGGCCTGATGATCACCACAGAGTGCATGATCACCGAGCTGCCGAAGAAAGATACCCCTGCCATGCCTGACATGGGCGGCATGGGTGGCATGGGTATGATGTAATTCAGTCCCGGTTACCAAACGGCTCGCTTTTGCGAGCCGTTTTTTTTATGGCGACTAAACTGAGTCTATTGTTAGCGACGTTATCTGAGGTGAGTATGCGTGTACTGGGTTTGATTCCATTACTGTTTTCTCTGGCTATGCCAGCCATGGCACTGGAGGAGCCGCAGGGAACCGTCATCCTGAAGGTGACCGGTAATGTGATGCCCGCCGAGGCGACCGAAGGGGCTGTTGCCTTCGATCTGGCCATGCTCAAGGCGTTGCCACAGCACGAGATAGTGACAGGCAACCCTTGGGTCGACAAACCACACAAGTATGTAGGGCCCAAGCTGGCCGACGTATTGGCCGCCGTTGGAGCAGATGGCAAGGCCATCACCCTGACCGCCTTGAACAGTTTTCAGATCCGGATCAACTGGGATAAGGTCAGGCAATATGATCCGATCTTGGCTTGGCAGGATGATGGGGTCACCATGCGGGTACGGAATAAGGGGCCGCTTTGGTTTATCCTACCGCTGGATCAGTATCCGGAACTGAAAAGATCAGAGTTTACCGACATGATGATCTGGCAACTGAATTCAATTGATGTTCAACATTGATATTGCGGCTTGCGGGAGTATGAGTGAAAGCAAAGACCAAGGCATGGCCTTTACTTGTCGTTCTTTACCTGTCCATCCTGTTGTTTACGGGAAGTACTCTCTATTGCCTCGTGCAGATACAGAATGCGACTCGAGTGATGGAGAAGTATACCTATGACGTCTCCTGGGCCCTGATGCAACTGCAGTTGGAGTTGGGGCGTTTCCTCAACTCGGTTGAGGTTTACCATTATGGCGGTATCGATCACGATACCCTGATGCTGCGTTACGACATCCTTTGGAGCCGCACGCCCATCCTGCTCAGTGGCCAGCTGCGCCAGAGCATGAAAGACAAGCAGAAGACCCTGCGGCTGGTACAACTGATCGAAAGCAATATCCGCGAGATGGAGTCCAACATTACCAATCTGAAATCGGGTACGCCGGATTATCAGCAGATCATGATGCGGTTGGCACCTCTGCAGGAACCTCTCTCTTACTCCCTCGCGTCTGTCATGCAAAAGAACATCAATGTCTACTCGGGCAATGACAAGCGTTTCGGCCAGCTGCGCAATGCCTTGCTGTTCATGGTATCCGGGCTGGTGTTGTCGGTGATGTTGCTCAGTGGTCTGCTGATCCGTGAGGCTCGCCGCCACTTCCGTGCGGCACGAGTAGATCCCCTGACCGGGCTGGCCAACCGCTTGGCGTTGCTAGAGAAAATGGAAGCGTACGCAACCAAAGAGACACCGTTCGGCCTGGTGCTGGTGGATATCAACGATTTTCGCGACATCAACAGCAAATTTGGCTACAACACGGGTGACCTCCTGCTGCAGGAGCTGGCAAAGCGTATCCGCAGCTTGTGTGAAAATGGGGAGTGGGTGGCTCGTCTGGGGGGCGATCAGTTTGCCATGATCCAGCGCGAGGGCAGTGACCTGCGCCAAGTGAGGGAGCTGGTCGCCCGCCTGCTGCACGCGCTCAAGCAGGACATCATCATCGACAACTACCCGTTTCGGCTGGAGGTGGGGATCGGTATCGCCTTCTTCCCGATGGACAGCAAACTGACTCAGGAGCTGCTCAGCCGCGCCGAACAGGCACTGTTTCACTGCCGCAAGACCCATGTCCCCTATGTCATCTATGACAATTCGCTGCTCAATGAAACTGCGCGTCGCAAGCATTTGGCAAGTGACATGATCATGGCGCTTGAGCACAACGCTCTCGAGCTCTATTACCAGCCCATCGTCAACCTTGAAAGTGGCCGCTGTGAAGCGGTTGAAGCCTTGCTGCGCTGGCGTCACCCGGAATTGGGCTTCATTCCGCCCAATGAGGTGATCCAGGTGGCGGAAGAGTTCCAGCTGGCAGAGAAGCTGGGCAGCTGGGTGCTGAATACAGCCTGTGAGCAACTCTATCAATGGCAGCAGCTTGGATTGGTTGATCTGCAAATGTGTGTGAACATTTCGCCCGGCATGTACCAGCGCAACCTGTTGAAGTTGGTTGCCAAGGCTTTGATGGATCACCATATTCCGGCTGTCAGCCTGGTGCTGGAGGTGACGGAAGACACCACAATGCGCGAGGTGAAAAACTCCTTGCAGCTGATGCAGGATCTCAATCAGCAGGGGGTGCAGCTGGCACTGGATGACTTTGGTACCGGCTACTCCTCTCTCAGTTATCTGCAGAAACTGCCGGTCAGCAAGGTAAAGATAGATCGTTCCTTTATTCAGGGGATCGATACTTCGATAGAAGCCTCGGAACTGGTCGCCAACATTTGCCGCATGGGCTCAATGTTGGGC
This sequence comes from Aeromonas enterica, assembly GCF_054052465.1. NCBI lineage: Bacteria > Pseudomonadati > Pseudomonadota > Gammaproteobacteria > Aeromonadales > Aeromonadaceae > Aeromonas > Aeromonas enterica. The sequence goes on from NZ_JBSTYL010000023.1 coordinate 74,938, forward strand.
AAAAGCCTTGTGTGTGAAGGGATAGAAACCCAAGCCCAGCTTGATGTGCTGCGCACCCTTACGGACATTCATCTCTATGGCCAAGGATATCTGTTCAGCCGTCCCGAGCAGGCAGAGAAGGTATATCAGACCCTACTGGAGATGGAAGAACAGTGGCTGGAGCGGCGTCAACCCGCCAAGGCGTATTTAATTTAGCCAAAATAGCTTATGTATGTCCCAAGATGGCCGATAGTCTTAGGGCAGGAGGTACACCATGGATATATCTAGTTCTGCATCAACGTCATTTGGTTCTGCTTTGCTGACAGCCAGTCTGGCCAAAAAACAGCAAACCCAGGATGGTGAAGCCGCATTGAAACTGCTCCAGACGGCTGCTCAATCAGCCCCGACCGCAGCGACATCGGCCAGCTCCACACTGGGAAGTAAAATCGATATTCGCGTCTGACCCTAATGAAAAAGCCCTCATCCGTCGATGGGGGCTTTTTTATGGCTATGTTCCAATTACGTGTTGCATGGGGTGCCCCAGCGCCTCATGCAAACACGCTTTGATATTTACTCCCCTTCCGTAACGCTCCAGCATCCTGCGCC
>NZ_JBSTYL010000024.1:0-73766 GCF_054052465.1 Aeromonas enterica
TGGCGGCCATAGCGCCGTGGAACCACCTGATCCCATGCCGAACTCAGAAGTGAAACGCGGTAGCGCCGATGGTAGTGTGGCATTCGCCATGTGAGAGTAGGACACTGCCAGGCTTCAATTAAACAACTACAGCGATGTGGTTGGTCGCGATACAACGTCAGGTTGTGTTGGGCAGAAGATTTAGATAACGCACGCAGTGCGGTCTTTACCGGTTAGTGTGCTGATATGGCTCAGTTGGTAGAGCGCATCCTTGGTAAGGATGAGGTCCCCAGTTCGACTCTGGGTATCAGCACCAGTAAATATTAAAGCCTCCCAGTCGGGAGGCTTTTTTGTATTCGCCTTTTTCAGTTTACCGAGATCTGTCTGGCATCGAGATAGAAGCGGGCCCGCCCCGAGGCTTCTATCTGGATCGCTGCGACCAATCGCTCGTTGCGCTTGTATTCCCACTGTTTATCGATCGAGGCCAATGGCGGCTTGTTGATGCCCAGCGTTTGCAGATACTCGTGAAACAGACCGGCGCTGCCAATCTCGATCAATCCTGCTTTCATCCCAATGAACTCCCTTTTATTGTTGCTGTTTATCAATAGTGACGGTCTCATATGTATTCAATATGAACGCTTTTCTATTAAATTGATCCGAGCTAAGTTGTGAATTGGAAAAGGTAATCGGTGTCAGAAAAAGGAAGAAAAACATGCTGATAAAGAATGTGCGTCTGGTTGGCAGGGAGGGGTTATGGCAGATCCTGTGTCAGGATGGCCTGATCCGAACCATAGCTCCCATGAGCCAGCTTCTCCTGTCTACCCGGGAGCTGGATGGGGAAGAGGGCCTGGCCATGGCCCCCTTTATCGAGCCTCATATTCACCTCGATACTACCCAGACCGCCGGGGAGCCGAGCTGGAACCTGTCCGGTACCCTGTTCGAGGGGATAGAACGCTGGGCCGAGCGCAAGGCGCTGCTGACCCATGAGGATGTGAAGCGGCGCGCCATTCAGACCCTCAAGTGGCAGATTGCCAACGGCATCCAGTTTGTGCGCACTCACGTCGATGTCTCTGACCCCAATCTGGTTGCCTTGAAGGCGATGCTGGAGGTGAAGGAGGAGATGAAAGAGTGGGTCGAGTTGCAGATAGTGGCCTTCCCGCAGGAGGGGATCCTCTCCTACCCCAATGGCAAGGCGTTGCTGGAAGAGGCACTCAGGCTGGGAGCCGATGTGATAGGCGCCATTCCCCATTTCGAGTTCACCCGGGAATATGGTGTCGAAAGTCTGCACTACATCTTCGATCTTGCCGAGAAGTATCAGGTTCTGGTGGATGTGCACTGTGACGAGATTGATGACGAGCAGTCCCGCTTTATCGAGACCCTGGCGACGCTGGCTTATGAGCGTGGCATAGGGCAGCGAGTGACCGCCAGCCATACCACCGCCATGCACTCCTATAACGGGGCCTATGCTTCCCGTCTGTTCCGGCTGCTCAGGATGGCGAACATCAACTTCGTCGCCAACCCGCTGGTGAACATCCATCTGCAGGGGCGCTTCGATACCTATCCCAAGCGTCGCGGCATCACCCGGGTGAAGGAGATGCTGGAAGCCGACATCAACGTCTGCTTCGGCCATGACGATGTGTTTGATCCCTGGTATCCCATGGGCACGGCCAACATGCTGCAGGTGCTGCACATGGGGCTGCATGTGTGCCAGATCATGGGGTATGAGCAGATCAACGACGGCTTGAAGCTCATCAGCAGCCACAGCGCCCGCACCCTGAACGTGCAGGATCGCTACGGCATCGAGGTCGGCAAGCCGGCCAATCTGCTGATCCTGCCCGCCGAAAATGGTTTCGATGCGGTACGTCGCCAGGTGCCGGTGCGCTACTCCATTCGCCATGGCCGGGTGATTGCCGAGACCCGGCCGGCCCAGACTTCACTCTACCTGGATCGGGTCGAGCCGGTCGACTTTCGCCGTTGAGGCGGTCGATATCGATTAATTGCCCCGCTGTCCCTGATTGCTGACATTATTGCATAATGTTGGCCTGATACTATGGAGTCTGCATTTATGCAAACTTGGTTATTTGTCGCGGCTGGCGGCGCCATCGGTGCCTGCCTGCGTTTTGGTATCGCCGAGCTGATGGTGCTGTTGCTGGGTCGCCACTTTCCCTATGGCACATTGGTGGTCAACTTGGTGGGATCTTTCATCATGGGAATCGCTTTTGCGCTCATCAGTCAGGGTCACGTGGTGGAGCACCCGATGAAACCGCTGCTGATGGTGGGAATTCTCGGGGCGCTTACCACCTTCTCTTCCTTTGCACTGGATACGGTGGTGCTGGCTCAGCAGGGCGCTTATCTGAAGGCGATGCTCAATATCGGTCTCAACCTCTTCCTTTGCCTGGCCATGGTATTGCTGGGCATGCAGTTGGTTGCCAGCCGGGTTTAAGGTGTCCGCACGCCATTGGCTCTGGTAAACTGGCGACCATTCTTTGTTCTATGGGTGTTTAAGGGATGTCAGAACAGACTACGACAACGCATTTTGGCTTTAAAACCGTGGCCGCGACCGAGAAGGAAACTCTGGTTGCAGGCGTCTTCCATTCGGTGGCAGCCAAGTATGATCTGATGAACGATCTGATGTCGTTTGGCATCCATCGCCTGTGGAAGCGCTTCACCATCGACTGCTCAGGTGTGCGCAAGGGTCAGAAGGTGCTGGACCTGGCCGGTGGCACCGGCGATCTGACCGCCAAGTTCTCCCGCATCGTCGGCGAAACCGGTCAGGTGGTACTGGCGGATATCAATGACTCCATGCTCAAAGTTGGCCGTGACAAGCTGCGCAACCTGGGGGTGGCGAACAACGTTTCCTACGTGCAGGCCAACGCCGAGGCGCTGCCCTTCCCGGACAACCACTTCGATGTCATCACCATCGGTTTCGGCCTTCGTAACGTCACCGACAAGGACAAGGCGCTGGCCTCCATGTTCCGGGTGTTGAAACCGGGTGGCCGTCTGCTGGTGCTGGAGTTTTCCAAACCGGCCAGCGAGGTGATCGCCAAGCTTTACGATCTCTACTCCTTCAAATTGCTGCCCAAAATGGGTGAAATCGTCGCGAACGACGGTGAAAGCTACAAGTATCTGGCGGAGTCCATCCGTATGCACCCGGATCAGCAGACCCTGAAAGGGATGATGGAAAATGTCGGTTTTGAACAGGTTGAGTTCTACAACCTGACCCAGGGTGTGGTTGCCCTGCACCGTGGTTACAAGTTTTAAGGTCGCCTATGCCGATGGATGCCATGGTCACCGCCGTGATCGAAACCAGCCTCAACCAGTTGCTGACGCTCGACAAGCAGAGTCAGGAACGGTTGCGCAAGCTGACGGGCAAGGTGCTCAAGCTGGAGCTGCGTGAGCTCAAGCCGCTCTGGTTTGTCTTCTCCGATCGCCGGCTGGATGTGCTGGCCCACCACGAAGGCGATGCCGATGCCGTGCTCAGCCTGTCACTGACAGCGCTGGGGCTGCTGAAAGAACCCTCTGCCCTGACCCGCTACATCCGCGAGGAGAAGCTGGATCTGAGCGGCGATCCTCAGCTGGTACAGGCGTTCAGTGTCTTGCTGGGTGAGCTGGATATCGACTGGGAAGAGGAGTTGTCGCGCTATACCGGTGACGTGTTGGCCCATACCCTGTTCAGTGGTGCCCGTCAGGCGCGCCGGGTGCTGGGGCGTGAGTTGTGCCGTTCCCGCAGCCAGCTGGCGGAATACCTGACCGAAGAGATCCGCCTCGCGCCGGGTCCGCTGGAGGTGGCCAGCTTCAACGATGATGTCGACCTGCTGGCACAACGGATGAAAGCGGTCGAGCTGCGACTGGCCCGCTTCGAACAGCAGGTAGCCTGATGACCCCGAAGGAGTTCAAGCGCCTCTATCGCATCATCACCATATTACTGGAGCAGGGCATAGATGAACTGGTGCCTGCCCGCTATCAACCCTGGCCGGGTCGCCTGGCCCGCCGCAGCCTGTTCTGGCTCAAGAACAAGCAGCAGGGGCTGAGCCGCGGCGCCCGTATTCGCCTCGCCTTTGAGGCGCTCGGTCCCATCTTCATCAAGTTCGGTCAGATGTTGTCGACCCGGCGTGATCTGTTGCCGCCGGATATCGCCGAAGAGCTGGCCATGTTGCAGGACAGGGTACCGCCTTTCTGTGGTCAGGCGGCGCGCCGCCAGATCGAGGAGAGCCTGGGTTGTTCCGTCGAAACCCTGTTTGACGATTTCGACGAGACGCCGCTGGCATCGGCTTCCATCGCCCAGGTGCACACGGGTCGATTGAAGGAGAATGGCCGCGAGATCGTCATCAAGGTGATCCGCCCCGACATTGAGCCGGTCATCGAGGCCGATCTGCGCCTGATGCAGACCCTGGCCCGTCTGGTTGCCCGCTTTGTGCCACAGAGCGCGCGCCTGCGCCCCATCGAAGTGGTGGAAGAGTACCGCAAGACCATACTCGACGAGCTGAACCTGATGCGCGAAGCCGCCAACGCCATCCAGCTGCGCCGCAATTTCACCGGATCCGATGCTCTCTACGTGCCCGAGGTGTTCACCGAACACTGCCGCGAGCACGTGCTGGTGATGGAGCGCATCTACGGTATACCGGTTTCCGACATTCCGGCGCTGGAAGCCAACGGCACCAACATGAAGCTGCTGGCCGAACGCGGTGTGGAGGTCTTCTTCACCCAGGTGTTCCGCGACAGCTTCTTCCACGCCGACATGCATCCCGGCAACATCTTCGTCTCCTATGAACATCCCGACAATCCGCTCTGGATCGGCATCGACTGCGGCATAGTCGGTACCCTGAACCGGGAAGACAAACGCTACCTGGCCGAGAACTTCCTCGCCTTCTTCAACCGTGACTATCGCCGGGTGGCCGAGCTGCACGTGGAGTCCGGCTGGGTACCGCCAGACACCAAGGTGGACGAGTTCGAATTTGCCATCCGCACTGTGCTGGAACCCATCTTCGAGAAGCCGCTGTCCGAAATCTCATTCGGCCACGTGCTGCTCAACCTGTTCAACACCGCCCGTCGCTTCAACATGGCGGTGCAGCCGCAGCTGGTGCTGTTGCAGAAGACATTGCTCTATGTGGAGGGGTTGGGTCGTCAGCTCTATCCCCAGCTGGACCTGTGGCAGACCGCCAAGCCCTATCTGGAAAACTGGATGCACGAGCAGGTCGGGCCGAAAGCCGTGTGGAATGCCATCAAGGAGAAGGCGCCATTCTGGGCGGAGAAACTGCCTGAATTGCCTGAGCTGGTCTATGAGACCCTGCGCCAGACCCGCCACCAGCAGCGCCACTTCGACCAGATGTTTGCCGATTTCCGCCGCCATAGTCGTCGGCAGGGACAGGCTCGCTACCTCTTAGGGGTTGGAGCCAGTCTGCTATTGGCGGGTGTATTCTTGCTGACCCAAAGACAACACATTGAATGGGGACAAGTCTGCCTCGCCGGTGCCGGGTTATGCTGGCTGCTGGGTTGGTTCAAGGCCCGCTCACACTGATATAGAAGCTTGCGCTCCTCAGCGCAGTGTTGGAGAAAGTACGAGCTGCTCTCAGCATCGTGATCGTTAATAACAAACTCGCGTATCTTAACGTCAATTTTGGAGGAATATCATGGGTGGTATCAGTATTTGGCAATTGTTGATCATCGCAGTCATAGTCGTGCTGCTGTTTGGCACCAAGAAACTGCGCGGGATCGGTGGTGATCTGGGTGCGGCCGTCAAAGGCTTCAAGAAGGCGCTGTCCGATGAGCCGGGTGCCGATGCCAAACCCGAGCAGAAAGATGCCGAGTTTCCTCCCAAACAGCTGAACGAAGCGGCCAACAGTGCCGAGACCGCCAAGCAGAAAGATAAAGATCAGGCCTAAGCCATGTTCGATATCGGCTTCTGGGAGCTGGTTGTCATCGGTGTCGTCGCCTTGGTGGTGCTCGGCCCCGAGCGGCTGCCTGTGGCGATCCGTACCGCCAGCCACTGGATCAGACTTATTCGCAGCACTGCCAACTCGGTCAAGTCCGAGCTGGAGCAGGAGCTCAAGTTGCAGGATCTGCACAACGACCTGAAAAAGGCCGAACAATTGCAGATGAACAACCTGAGCCCCGAGTTGCAGGAGTCTATCGAGCAGCTGAAAGCGGCCGCGCAATCGGTGACCCGCCCTTACGAACAGCAAAATACCATCCGCCCTGCCCCGGCCTCTGTCGAGGTGAAGGAGGAGACGCCCGATCAACCATCCGTGACGGCGACTCATGACGAGGAAAGCGCCATGACCCCTGTCCAGCGTGCGGACTTGCGTGCCGACCAAGGGGAGATGAAGCCATGAGTCAGGCCGAACAACCTCTGATCACCCATCTGGTGGAGCTGAGAACCCGTTTGCTACGGTCTATCTCGGCTATCCTGCTGGTGTTCATCGCGCTGATCTACTTCTCCAACAACATTTATGACTTCGTTGCCCAGCCGCTGCTCAGTCAGTTGCCGGCAGGCACCAGCATGATAGCGACGGATGTGGCGACGCCCTTCCTGACGCCGATCAAGCTGACGCTGGTGGTCTCCTTCTTCGTGGCGATCCCCTATCTGCTGTATCAGGCCTGGGCCTTCATCGCCCCCGGTCTGTACAAGCATGAGCGGCGTCTCATCATGCCGCTGGTCGTCTCCACTGCCGTGTTGTTCTACAGCGGCATGGCGTTTGCCTACTACGTGGTGTTCCCGCTGGTGTTCGGTTTCTTCACCAGTACCGCGCCCGCCGGGGTGACGGTGGCGACTGACATTGCCAGCTATCTGGACTTCGTGCTCACCCTGTTCTTCGCGTTCGGGGTAGCGTTCGAGATCCCGGTGGCCACCATACTGCTGTGCTGGACCGGGGTGACCACACCCAAGAGCCTGCGGGAGAAGCGCCCTTACGTCATCGTCGGGGTGTTCGTGGTCGGCATGTTGCTGACCCCGCCGGATGTCTTCTCCCAGACTTTGCTTGCAGTTCCCATGTGGGCCTTGTGGGAGATAGGTCTGTTCTTCGCTCGTTTCTATGTGAAGAAAGAGGATGAGGAGCAACAGGAACAAACAGAAGAGGGGAGCTGAGGCTCCCCTTTCCTCTTTTCATGCCCCCGTTCGAGGCGTATGGTGATGCCCCATTGAGTAGATGGTTTTCAAATACCTGATATGTATTCCTTTTGTTCGGAACGCCTCATCCCATGATCGACATTGGTGTCAACCTCACCAGCAGCCAGTTTGCCGGTGAACAGCCGGAACTGGTGGCCCGCGCCCGCGCCGCCGGGGTGGAGGCGCTGATCCTGACCGGTACCGATCTGGCTGGCAGCCGCGAGAGCGCCGAATTGGCCGCTCGCTGGCCGGGCAATTGTTTCTCCACCGCCGGGGTTCACCCCCACGATGCCAAGAGTGTCGATGAGCAGACCCTGCCCGCATTGCGTGTGCTGGTGGCGCTACCCCAGGTAGTGGCCATCGGCGAGTGCGGCCTCGACTACAACCGCGACTTCTCCCCCCGCCCGGTACAGGATGCAGTATTCGACGCCCAGCTGGCGCTGGCCGCCGAGCTCGGGATGCCGGTGTTTCTGCACTGCCGCGATGCCCACGCCAGGTTTATCGAGATCCTGCGCCCCTGGCTGCCCAAGCTGCCGGGGGCCGTGCTGCACTGCTTCACCGGCTCCGACGAGGAGCTGGACGAGTGTCTGGCGCTGGGGCTGCATATAGGAGTGACCGGCTGGCTCTGCGACGAGCGCCGTGGCCAGCTGCTGCGTGAACAGGTGGCCCGTATTCCGGCCGGTCGGCTGATGATCGAAACCGATGCTCCCTATCTGGTGCCGCGAGATTTGAAACCCAGACCGAAACGCAACGAACCCGCTTTTTTGCCGCACATCGCCCTGGTGGTGGCGGCCTGTCGTGGTGAAGCGCCCGAGGCCTTGCTGGCCCACACCCGGGCCACCTCCGCCGCGTTCTTCCAACTTCCTCTTTTGGAGTGATTCATGGCTACAACTCTTCCGGGCGCCTTTCCGGGTCGCCGCCTGCGCCGGGTGCGCAAACATGATTTCAGCCGTCGTCTGGTGCGCGAGAACGTACTGACCGTCAACGATCTCATCTATCCCGTGTTCGTGCTGGAGGGGGAGAACCGTCGTGAGGCCGTCACCTCCATGCCTGGGGTGGATCGTCTCTCCATCGATCTGCTGCTGGCGGAAGCCGAAGAGCTGGTTGCCCTCGGCGTGCCTGCCATTGCGCTGTTCCCGGTGACCCCGCTGGAGAGCAAGAGCCTGCTGGCGGAAGAGGCCTACAGCCCGGACGGGCTGGCCCAGCGGGCGACCCGCGCCCTCAAGGCTCGCTTCCCGGAGCTGGGGGTCATCACCGATGTGGCGCTCGATCCGTTCACCACCCACGGTCAGGACGGCATCATCGATGACGAAGGCTATGTGCTGAACGACATCACTACCGAGATCTTGGTGAAACAGGCGCTCTCCCACGCTGCCGCCGGGGTCGATATCGTGGCGCCGTCCGACATGATGGACGGCCGCATCGGTGCCATCCGCGCGGCGCTGGAAGAGAACGGCTTCATCAACGTCCAGATCATGGCCTACTCCGCCAAGTACGCCTCCTGCTACTACGGCCCGTTCCGCGATGCGGTGGGCTCTGCCGGCAACCTCGGCAAGAGCAACAAGGCCACCTACCAGATGGATCCGGCCAACAGCAACGAAGCCCTGCACGAGGTGGCGCTGGATATTCAGGAAGGGGCCGACAGCGTGATGGTCAAGCCGGGCATGCCCTATCTGGACGTGATCCGCCAGGTGAAGGATCAGTTCGGCGTGCCGACCTTCGCCTATCAGGTGAGCGGCGAGTACGCCATGCACATGGCGGCGATCCAGAACGGTTGGCTGAAGGAGAAGGAGAGCATCATGGAGTCCCTGCTCTGCTTCAAGCGGGCCGGCGCCGACGGCATCCTCACCTACTTCGCCAAGCGGGCTGCCCAGTGGCTGCAGGAAGACGCCAGACGCTGATGCATCTTGCCTGATGTCACCGACAATGCCGGCCCCTGGGCCGGCATTGTCGTCTCCGGCATCCGGATCGTCGTTTTAATGAGCAGATCCTGGCTAAAAGTGGACAACAGGCCGCGCTCTGGCAGGCAAAGGCTTGATTAATGAGGTTTCTGCCTACATCTTAGGTAGTCCAAGCAAGCTTCTGGACGGCAGGGGCTGTAGAGAATTTAGAGGTATCGCAGGATGAACAACCCTTTGCTGACAATGGACTCGCTGCCCCCTTTCAGCCAGATCCAGCCCGATCAGGTGCAGTCTGCCGTGACGCAGGCCATCGCCGATTGCAAACAGAAGATCAGTGATGTGCTGGCCCAGCGCGACCCGCACACCTGGGACAGCCTGATCGCCCCGCTGGAAGAGGTCAATGACCGCCTGGCGCGAGTCTGGTCACCGGTCAGTCACCTCAACTCCGTACTCAACAGCGAAGCGCTGCGCGCGGCCCATGACGCCTGCCTGCCGCTGTTGTCTGAATTCCAGACTTATGTCGGTCAGCATGAAGGCCTCTATCAGGCCTATCGCGAGCTGGCCGAGAGCGATGACTTCCCGCTGCTGAGTGGCGCCCAGCGCAAGGAGATCCAGAACACCCTGCGCGATTTTCGTCTGTCCGGCATCGGTCTGCCTGCCGAGGCGCAGCAGCGCTACGGCGAGATCCAGGCACGTCTCTCCGAGCTGGCCTCCCGCTTCAGCAACAACGTGCTGGACGCGACCCAGGGCTGGACCCGGCTGGTGACCGACGAGGCCGACCTGACCGGCCTGCCACAGAGCACGCAGGCCGCCGCCCGCCAACTGGCGGAGCAGAAGGGTCAGCAGGGCTGGCTGTTCACCCTGGACATCCCCTCCTACCTGCCGGTGATGATGTATGCCGACAACCGCGCGCTGCGCGCCGAGCTGTATGAGGCCTTCACCACCCGCGCCTCGGATCAGGGCCCCAACGCCGGCAAGTGGGACAACTCCGCCATCATGACCGAGCTGCTTACCCTGCGCCGCGAGCTGGCCCAGCTGCTCGGCTTTGCCAACTATGCCGAGCTCTCCTTGGCCACCAAGATGGCGGACAAGCCCGAGCAGGTGGTGAACTTCCTCACCGATTTGGCGGCCAAGTCCCTGCCGCAGGGCAAGGCCGAGCTCGAAGAGATCCGCGCCTTCGCCGCCGAGCAACACGGTCAGAGCGAGCTGGCCGCCTGGGATCTCGCCTACTACGCCGAGAAGCTCAAGCAGCACAAGTTCTCCATCTCCGACGAGCAGTTACGCCCCTACTTCCCCGCCAACAAGGTGGTGAAGGGGCTGTTCGAGGTGGTGAAGCGGGTGTTCGGCATCAAGGTGCGCGAGCGCCTCGGCATCGACACCTGGCACCCTGATGTGCGCTTCTACGACATCTTCGATGCCGAGGACGAGCTGCGCGGCAGCTTCTACCTCGACCTCTATGCCCGCGAACACAAGCAGGGCGGGGCCTGGATGGATGTCTGCCTGGGTCGTCGCTACCGTCAGGATGGATCCTTGCAAAAGCCGGTGGCTTACCTGACCTGCAACTTCAACGGCCCGGTGGATGGCAAGCCGGCTCTGTTCACCCACAACGAAGTGGTCACCCTGTTCCACGAGTTCGGCCACGGCATTCACCACATGCTGACCCGGATCGACGTGGCCGGCGTGGCCGGCATCAACGGCGTGGCCTGGGATGCGGTGGAGCTGCCGAGCCAGTTCCTGGAGAACTGGTGCTGGGAATCCGAGGCGTTGGCCTTCATCTCCGGTCATCATGAAACCGGCGAGCCGCTGCCTGCCGATCTGCTGGAGAAGATGCTGACGGCTCGCAACTTCCAGGCCGCCATGCAGATGCTGCGCCAGCTGGAGTTCGCCCTGTTCGACTTCCGTCTGCACCAGGAGTTTGACCCGGCCAACCCGGATCAGATCCCGACCCTGCTGGCCGAGGTGCGCAGCCAGGTGGCCGTGATGACGCCGCCTGCGTTCAACCGCTTCCAGCACAGCTTCTCCCACATCTTTGCCGGCGGTTATGCGGCGGGTTACTACAGCTACAAGTGGGCCGAGGTGCTCTCTGCCGACGCCTTCTCCCGCTTCGAAGAGGAGGGGATCTTCAACCCCGCCACCGGCCAATCCTTCCTCAAGAATATTCTGGAGAAGGGTGGCTCCAAGGAGCCGATGGAGCTGTTCCGTGCCTTCCGTGGTCGCGAGCCCAAGGTCGATGCACTGCTACGCCACAGCGGGATTGCCGCCTGAGGCCCAGCGCCCTTTGCCGCAGTGAGCTTCAAGCAGGTACACTTTTGCGGCATAGTGGGATCCTTGCGTGATTTTTGAGATAAAAAGGGACCTTTTGGTCCCTTTTCTCAAGGCTTTTTAATATCTTGCGGAGTGCGTGTTTGCACTGTCCCCGCCTCTTCAGTAGAGTCGGGTTCTACCTTCCAAGGAGAGAAAGAACCTTGCCATGAGGCGAGCACTCGAGTCTGTCTATCAAATCATCTCAAGTCTGTCTCATTCGAGTGGCCAGGGATATTTCGATACCTTTGTGAGTGAAATCGCAGCAGCGGTCAGGGCTGACTTCGTCCTGATTTCAGGCAGGGATCAAGCGGGGCTGTTTTTCAAGGTACACGCCGCCTACCCCGTATCTCTCGACACCACCCATTTCAGTTTTCCGGTCAGCGCCACCCCGGGGGAAGTTACCCTGCAAGAGGGGGAAGCCTGGTTCAGCGATCGCGTCCAGCAGCTATTCCCTCATGCCGCCGTGTTGCAGGCCTGGCATATTCAGGCTTATGCCGGTGTGGCCCTCAAGAATGCCCAGGGCGAGACCATCGGTATCTGCAGCGTGCTGTTCAAACAGCCGCTCGCCAATATGGACAAGGTGATGGGCTTGTTGCGGCTGCTGGCACCGCTGGCGGGCCGTGAGCTGGCGCTGATGTGCCAGCAGGAGCCGGTGCAGAGCCAGCCTGGGTATCACCACTTCCTGCACACCATGATGTCCCACGCGCCGGTGGGGATCGGCAAGCTGGATCTGGATGGCAAGATCCTCTGGACCAACCCGGCCATCGAGAAGATGCTGGGCTACAGCCAGAAGGAGTTGCAGCACCGCACTGCCGCCGAGATCAACCATCCGGAAGACTGGCTGCGCAGCGTCTCCTGTTACGCGGAGCTCAAGCGCGGCGAGCGTACCGCCTTCACCCAGGAAAAACGCTACCTGCACCGGGATGGTCAGGTGTTGTGGGGGCGAGTCACCGTCACCCTGGTGCGGGACGAGCAGTTGCAGCCCGACTATCTGATGGTGGTGCTGGAGAATATCGACCCCCTCAAGCGCCATGCCGAGCAGCTCAAGCTCTCCCACCGGGTCTATGACAACCTCTCCGAAGCCATTCTGGTGTGTGATGCCGACAGCCGCATCATCTCGGTCAACCCGGCGTTCGAGCAGATTACGGGGTACAGCGAGACTGAAGTGTGCGGCCAGCGCCCCAGCCTGCTCAAATCCGGGCTGCACGATCAGGCCTTCTATGCCGACATGTACCACGCGCTGGAGCGGGTAGGGGTCTGGCGTGGCGAGGTGTGGAACAAGCGCAAGAACGGCAAGCTCTACCCCCAGCAGCTGATGATCAGCACCTTGCGGGAAGGGGGACGGATCAGCCAGTACATCGCCATTTTCAGCGATCTCTCCCAGACCAAGCTGGCGGAGCAGAAGATTGCCGCCCAGGCCAACTACGACAACCTCACCGGTCTGCCCAACCGCTGGCTGTTCGGCCGCTGCCTCAGCCGCTTCTGCGAGCGGGGTGAGCGCTTCGCGCTGATGGTGCTGGATCTCAACAACTTCAAGGCAGTCAACAACAGCATGGATCACCATGCCGGTGACGCCCTGCTGCGGGAGGTATCGGATCGGCTGGTGAGCCGGGTGCGTACCGAGGATCTGGTGGCCCGCATCGGCGGCGACGAGTTCGCCTTCCTGGTGCCCGGCATCGTCAACCGCCGCCAGGCCGAGGTGTTTGCCAAGCAGGTGATCGGCGGCTTCGCCCGTCCCTTCATGCTGGCCAACCAGCACCTCTACGTGACGGCCACCATCGGCATTACCCTCTGCCCCGGGGATGGTATCGAGAGCGACGAGCTGCTGCGCAACGCCGAACAGGCGCTGTTTGCCGCCAAACGGCAGGGACGTCTGCTCGGCACTTACTGCGCTTCCATGCGCGAAGAGGTGCGCCAGCGCCACCAGATGCAGCAGGATCTGGCGGAGGCCATCAAGCTGGAGCAGCTGACCATGGCCTATCAGCCCATCTGGGACAACCGCAGCGGTCGGGTCGCAAAGCTGGAGGCGCTGGTGCGCTGGTATCACCCGCATTGGGGGCAGGTTTCACCGGCGGATTTCATTCCGCTGGCGGAAGAGGCGGGGCTCATTCAGGGGCTGGGGGCGCTGGTACTGTGGCAGTCGTGTCGGGATCTGGCGCGGCTGCAGCAATCCGGCTTCCCGGATCTGCAGATGTCCATCAACCGCTCAACCCTGGAGTTCCAGACCATAGATCCGGAGGCGAGCGAGTGGCTCAAGGTGATCCACCACTTCGGGCTAGACCCCTGCGACATCGTCATCGAGATCACCGAATCCCTGCTGATGGAGACTAGCGATCAGCACAGGGTGCGGATCGATGCCCTGCGCGAGGCGGGCTGCAAGCTGGCCATAGATGACTTCGGCACCGGCTATTCAGCGCTCAACTACCTGCGCAACTTCCCGGTGGATCTGGTCAAGATTGACCGTTCCTTCGTGCGCCATATCCCGTTCAACGAACAGGACAGGCTGCTGCTCGACGGCATCATCAACATAGTGCACAACCTCGGCATGCAGGTAGTGATCGAGGGGGTGGAAACGCGCGAGCAGCTCAACTTCCTCTGCCAGAAGGGGTGTGCCTTCACCCAGGGCTTCCTGCTCAGTCGCCCACTGGCGTATGACGACCTAATCGAATACCTGCAACTCAACGACAAGAGCATGTTCCTGCAGATCAGCTAGCGGGCGGTCACTCCGCCGGTTTCAGCTTGTCCTGCCTGCCTTTCAGCGTCTGATAGTCTTCGCCGAGATAACGCAGGTAGATACGATCCAGTACACCCTCCTCCAGCATCTGCTGCAGTGCCTTGCTGTATGCGGGCAGCAGCGCGGCCCTTTGCTCGCCAAAGCAGAGGTAGAGCGGGGTCGAGTCGATGAAGGGGGAGAGCGCGCGGATCGGCACGTCCTGCTCCTTCGACAGAATGGGGGCCGAGAAGTAATCCAGGATGATCATGTCGACTCGGCTCTTTTCGAGCAGCAACAGCAGCTGCTTGTCCGAGTGCGCCTTGATCGGCACCCAGCCGTCATAGTGCTTGATCTTCTCCGTGTAGTCATAGCCTCTCACCATGCCAACCTTCATTCCTCTTGCCATCTCCCATGAGAAGTTGTGCAGGGGACTGTCGGTGCGCACATAGGCGGCCAGGGGATAAAAAGCGGTCGCGAGATCGGGGTGATGACAACCGGGCAGCGGGGCATTGTCGAGAATGCCGTCGGCGAGCCGGGTGCTGACATACTGCTCGCAGCGCCCCCATGGCAGCTCGATCAGGCTGAGCGTCATCCCCAGACGCTGGGCGACCTCCTGATGGATCTCGATGGAAATCCCCTCGGTCAGGCGTCCCTGCTCCGCATAGGAAAAGGGGGGCCAGTCCACTCCGCATACCTTCAGGTCTGTGCCGCTCTGGGCGGCGAGTAGCAAGACGATGAGCAGGTGCATGGGGTTTCCTCCCTACAGCGATGGAAAGGGGCTGTGGTACACTCCCTTCACTGAACTTAGAACGCCTCCAAAGACCATGCAAATCCTCCTCGAAGACCCCGCCAAGGCCGCGCTGGCGCAAGCGCTGGCCAGCCAGCTTGACCAGACCGACTACCCCCAGTTCGCCCTGGTGTTTACGCCCGATCGGCTGGAGTTGCGCAAGCTGGATGAGCCCAAGCTGGGGGCCGTCTATGTGGACTTCGTGGAAGGGGCCGTGGCCCATCGTCGCAAGTTTGGCGGCGGTCGGGGCCAGTCCATCGCCAAGGCGGTCGGGCTCAAGGCCGGAGCGACCCCGACCGTGGTGGATGCCACCGCCGGGTTGGGCCGTGATGCCTTCGTGCTGGCCTCTCTCGGTTGCAAGGTGACCCTGATCGAGCGCAGCCCCGTGGTGGCGGCCCTGCTGCAGGATGGCTTGATGCGGGCAGCGCAGGATCCCGAGATTGGCCCCTGGGTCAGCGAGCGGATGCGCCTGCTGCAAGGGCCGGCGGTGGACAACCTGCTGGCGTTGACCGAGCGGCCCGATGTCGTCTATCTCGATCCCATGTTTCCCCACAAGCAGAAGTCGGCGCTGGTGAAGAAGGAGATGCGGGTGTTTCAGTCGCTGGTGGGGCCGGATCTCGATGCGGACGCCTTGTTGCCGGCGGCCCTCAAGATGGCAGACAAGCGGGTAGTGGTGAAGCGCCCCGACTATGCGGGATGGCTCAATGAGCATAAACCCAGCATGGCCATCGATACCAAGAGCAACCGCTTCGACGTCTACGTGATGGCGGCGCTGGCGGCGGGTTGACGGTCTGTGTGAGCTGCGAATGCAAAAAAAGGAGGGCCAACGTCATGTTGGCCCTCCTTTTTCGTACTGGATTTAGCGATTTGGAGCGAAGTGGATCAGCTTCTCTTCCCCTTGCCAGACGAGACTCAGGCTAGCCAGCTCGGCCAGGCTGAGCCGCTCGCCGCCGTGCAGCACCAGGTACTCGACGCCTTCGCTGGCCGCTATGGTGCGGATTTTATCCACCCATTGCCGTCCCGCCCAGGTGGTGAGCGTGACGGATAACTGCCAGCTGGCGGCGATCTCGAGCCAGTCGTAGAGGTCGCAGCTGATGGGCTGGTAATCGGCCATGGCGCGTCTTGCCTCTCGCTACAGGAAATTGATGCTGGTGGCGGGGGCCACCACCGCCTGACCTTTCAGTACCTGCTCCAGTTGCAGTGGCTCACCTGCCAGCTCGGGATCATCCTCGTTGCCATTGCAGACCAGCGCCAGATCGTAATTGCCGAGGTCAACAAATCCCAGCTCGTAGCCAAAGCCGCCTCCTGTCTGCGGCAGCACGGGGGCGCTGGCGTAGAAGCCGTTGTCGCTGTCGGCCATGTCGGGGTAATTGTCATCGTTTCTCGGCTGATAGAGATAGACGAAGGCCTTGTCGGTCAGCTGACCGCCGCAGGCACCGCTCGCTACCGTGCCCTTGACGGTTGCGACCTGGGTATTGTTCACCAGCCGCACCCCTCTGGGTTTGAGCTTGTAATACTGCTCATGGCCCGGCAGCACCATGGACTGACGCAGATCGAATTCGGTGGTAAAGGCGCTGAGGCCGTTGGCCGCTATGGTGAAGGCATCCAGCTTGAGTTCGCTGCTGGGCACCTCCAATGGCTTGATCACGCCATCATCCTGTTTGACGTAGGAGTAGGGAGTGCCATCCAGAAACTGGTTGGTCGTCTCCCGCCCATCCAGCACCCGTAGTCGCATCTGGCTGTAATCACCCGGCACCACGCTCTGGCCGGCCAGCAGGGGACGGCTGGTGGAGCCAGGGTATTGCAGTAGATCTATGTAGGTGAACAGGGGATATCCCGCGCTGTCGAGAGGAATGGTCTCCCCCGCCGGCGTGCAACCATCATCCTGGGCCGAGGTCAGGAAGCTGGCGGTTGTCCAGCCCAGCTCGGTGCCCGTGACGGGGTGAATGCTGATGTTGGAGACGGCGATACAGACCTTGCTGACTGCATCCACGGGGGCATCGGAGAAGGCCAGCGACAGCTGGGCATTCTGCTGGTTGTCGTTGTCACTGCCGCCACCACATGCAGTCAGCAGGGCGGTCAGGCCTATCAGGGTCAAAGGTTTCATGGCGTCCATTCCTGTTGGGAGACGCTCCTACTCTAGCCGAGATGGTGAAACGGGGTGGAAAGCAAAGCGATCCGGGAGGGTGTGATCTGGCTGAAAAGCCAATGAAATCAATGATCAGCCTTGAATGGAGCTAGGTTTGGCTGCGAAAGGGATTGTCGGAACAGGCTGGGGCGTAGTGCAAAGGGGGCTGATTGGGGGTGAGCCCAATCAGGCTTCCAGCAAGTGGGTGGGCCAGCCCATCTTCTGCTGGCGATCCACTTCAAGGCGCAATTCGCTGGCGCGCAGGTAGTGCTCGTCCAGCCAGCCCTTGGGCAGGGTCAGGGTCAGCGCCTCTTCATTGGCCTGCAGGGTGAAGCTGGGCACAGTGCCCTGAGTGCGACGCATGCAAAGGATCAGCGAGATGCGCAGAATGCGGGCTAGGCGGATCGCCTGACGACCGGTGACGGCGCCCTGCTTCTCCAGCGTTTCCAGCTTTAATTCGTCCCGCTGGTTGAACAGCAGAGCCGACAACAGCTTCTTTTGCGCAGGGGTGAAGCCCGGCATGTCGATGTTGTCGATGATGTAGGCGGCGTGTTGCGGCGCCTTCTTGTACTCGATGCAGAGGCCGATCTCGTGCAGCAGAGCTGCATAGCGAAGGATCGGGCGACCGTAACGTTTGGAAAGACGCCAGCTCGGTTGCAGTTGGGTAAAGGCTTCGATGGCGGTGTCACGGACCCGCTCGGCATGCTCCTTGTCCAGCTGATAACGGTTGATCAGGCTGTCGGCAGTGCGATCCCGGGCATCGCAGTCGTGATTGTTGCCGAGCAGACCGTAGATCAGCCCTTCCCGCAACGCCCCGCCCGCGAGGGTCATGCTCTCTATGTTCAGGGTTTCGAAGATGGCGATCAGGATGGCGAGGCCGGAGGGGAACACGGTCAGCCGCTCGGCTGCCAGCCCTTCCAGCTGCAGCCGGTCCAGTCTGCCGCAGGCGATAGCCTGACCCATCAGCTCCTGCAGTTTCGGCAGTGTGACCCGCTCGCTCTTCCCCTGCGCCAGCATGATCTCCTGCAGCGCCTGTACCGTGCCGGAGGCACCGACGCAGGTGCGCCAGCCGAGGGTGCGGTAATCTTCCGCCACCTTCTCCAGTACCGCCTTGGCGGCCGTGATGGCCTGCCCGAAACGGGCTTCACTCAGCTCGCCATCACCGAAGTGGTTGTTGAGCCAGGTGACACAACCCATGTGTAGGCTGTTGAGCAGTTTTGCTTCGCTGTGCTCGCCGATCACCAACTCTGTGCTGGCGCCGCCGATGTCGATCACCAGCCGGTTGCCTTCTCCGGCAGAGGTCCAGGAGACACCCTCGTAGATGGTCTTGGCCTCTTCCTCGCCAGAGATGATCTCTATGCTGTGGTTGAGCACCCGTTCCGCTTCGCTGAGGAACTCGTCAACGTTGGTGGCCAGGCGCAGTGTGGCGGTGCCCACCACCCGGATGTTGTCGGCCGGAATGTCCTGCAACTGCTCGGAGAACAGGCGCAGGCAGTCCCAGCCCCGCTCCATGGCGGCACGGCTGAGACGAAATTCCGGATCGAGCCCGGCGGCGAGGCGAACCTTGCGCTTGACCTTGGTGACGGTGCGCAGCGCACCGGCGACCTCGCGCACCACCAGCATATGAAAGCTGTTGGAGCCGAGGTCGATGGCGGCATAGAGAGGCGAGTTGTGCAACTGTGCCTGTCCTTCAGCTCTTGCGCGGTGGACGACGACGGTTGTTGCTGTTGGCACCACCCTGGCGATCCCGCATGTTGCGGTTCACCGGTTGGCGGTTGCGAACGACCCGTTTCGGTGCGGTCACGTCATCCAGCAGCGCTTCGCGATCATACTTGCTGACCGGGATCGGGTGGTGGATGTACTCCTCGATGGCCGGCAGGTTGAAGGCATAGTCTTCACAGGCCAGGCTGATGGAGTGACCGCTCTTGCCGGCACGACCGGTACGACCGATACGGTGTACATAGTCCTCGGCGTCGTCGGGCAGGTCGTAGTTGAAGACGTGAGTCACGTCCGGGATGTGCAGACCACGGGCGGCCACGTCGGTGGCGACCAGGATGTCCAGCGTTCCCTTGGTGAACTCCTCCAGAATTTTCATCCGCTTCTTCTGCGGCACGTCACCGGTCAGCAGACCGACGCGGTGGCCGTCATTTTCCAGCCACGCATGTACGTCTTCACAGACATGCTTGGTGTTGGCAAAGACAATGGCTTTTTCCGGCCACTCTTCTTCCATCAGGGAGAGCAACAGCAGCATCTTGTCTTCGTTGGAGGGGTAGAACAGCTCCTCCTGGATGCGCACGCCGGTCATCTGCTCGGGCTCCACCTGCACGTGTTCCGGGTGGTTCATGTGTTCGTAGGCCAGCTCCTGCACCCGCAGGGAGAGGGTGGCGGAGAACAGCATGCTCAGCCGCTCGGTCGGCGCCGGCATGCGGCGGAACAGGAAGCGGATGTCCTTGATGAAGCCCAGATCGAACATGCGATCCGCTTCATCCAGCACCACGACCTGAATGTTGCTCAGATCGATGACCTTGGACTTGAAGTAGTCGATGATGCGGCCGGTGGTGCCGATCAGGATGTCGACGCCCTGCTCCAGCACAGCCAGCTGCTTGTCGTAACCTTCGCCGCCGTAGGCGAGGCCGAGCTTGAGACCGGTAGAGGCGGCTATGCTGTCGGCATCGTTGTAGATCTGTACTGCCAGTTCCCGGGTGGGCGCCATGATGATGGCTCTGGGTTGGTTAACCAGACGGGGATTGGTCAGCGGGTGGGTCAGCAAATAGTTGAATGTCGCGGCCAGGAAGGCAATGGTCTTGCCGGTTCCGGTCTGGGCCTGACCGGCGAGGTCATGACCTTCTACCAGCAGTGGCAGAGACAGCGCCTGGATGGGCGTGCAATAGTGAAATCCCTTTGATTCCAGACCAGCCAGAACTTCGGGTTCGAGGCCCATTTGGGCGAATTTTTCGGTCGTTAAGTGTGTTTTGCTCATGGCGGTAGGTTATCAGGTTAGGCTTGCAATAATAAACAGGATCATTTCAAATAGGGCAACTATTGCCTTTGTTGATACGTCAATAAAGCCTTAATTACTGACTGGAGTTGGAGATGAGTGACAAGATTGTTCAGCTGAGCGATGCCAGCTTCGAGGCAGATGTAATCAAAGCCGATGGCGCCGTTCTGGTCGACTTCTGGGCCGAATGGTGTGGTCCGTGCAAGATGATTGCCCCGATCCTGAACGAAGTCGCCCAAGAGTATGCCGGTCGTGTGACCGTGGCGAAATTGAACATCGACCATAACGCCGACACTCCGCCCAAGTATGGCATTCGCGGTATTCCGACCCTCTTGCTGTTCAAGAATGGCGAAGTGGCAGCGACCAAGGTCGGTGCCCTGTCCAAGACTCAGCTGAAAGAGTTTCTGGACGGTAACCTGTAATAATCAAAAAGGAGCGCATTGCAATAATGCGCTCCTTGTGTTTTATCACCTAGACGCTCATCCCGATTGGTGCTAGTTTATCGTTCGTTTGCTAACCTTTTTGCCTGACTCTTTGCTTAACAACAGCCCGGCAAATCAAATCCGATCAGCATCAATCCAGCAGACTGTCTCCTCATTTCAATCCTTGCTTACAGACTTTCACCACTATGAATCTGACTGAATTAAAGAACACTCCTGTGTCCGAGCTGGTCAAGCTTGGCGAATCCATGGGGTTAGAAAATCTGGCTCGGGCGCACAAGAAAGATATTATTTTCGCGATCCTCAAGGCGCATGCCAAGGGTGGTGAGGATATCTTTGGCGACGGTGTGCTGGAAATCCTGACCGATGGTTTTGGCTTCCTGCGCAGTGCAGACGGCTCCTATCTGGCAGGCCCGGACGATATCTATGTCTCCCCGAGCCAGATCCGCCGCTTCAACTTGCGTACCGGCGATACCATCTCCGGCAAGATCCGGCCACCGAAAGAGGGCGAACGTTATTTCGCGCTGCTCAAGGTCAACGAGGTCAACTACGACCGTCCGGAAAACGCCCGCAACAAGATCCTGTTCGAAAACCTGACCCCCCTGCATGCCAACGAGCGTCTGCGCATGGAACGGGGCAATGGTTCGACCGAAGACATCACAGCCCGTGTGCTGGACCTGGCTTCCCCCATAGGTAAAGGCCAGCGCGGCCTGATCGTGGCACCGCCCAAGGCCGGTAAGACCATGCTGCTGCAGAACATCGCCCAGAGCATCGCTTACAACCACCCGGACTGTGAACTGATCGTCCTGCTGATTGACGAGCGTCCGGAAGAAGTGACCGAGATGCAGCGCATGGTGAAGGGTGAAGTGATCGCTTCCACCTTTGACGAGCCGGCATCCCGTCACGTCCAGGTCGCCGAGATGGTGATCGAGAAGGCCAAGCGCCTGGTCGAGCACAAGAAAGATGTGGTCATACTGCTGGACTCCATTACTCGTCTGGCCCGTGCCTACAACACCGTCATCCCCTCATCCGGCAAGGTACTGACCGGTGGTGTGGACGCCAACGCCCTGCACAGACCCAAGCGCTTCTTCGGCGCCGCCCGTAACGTTGAGGAAGGCGGCAGCCTGACCATCATAGCGACCGCGCTGGTTGATACCGGTTCCAAGATGGACGAGGTTATCTACGAAGAGTTCAAGGGTACCGGCAACATGGAACTGCACCTCTCGCGCAAGATTGCCGAGAAGCGCGTCTATCCGGCCATCGACATCACCCGCTCCGGCACCCGGAAGGAAGAGTTGCTGACGACCGGTGACGAGCTGCAAAAGATGTGGATCCTGCGCAAGATCATTCACCCCATGGGCGAGATCGACAGCATAGAGTTCCTGATCGACAAGTTGGCTGCTACCAAGACCAACGACGAATTCTTTGACTCCATGCGGCGTCAACAGAAGTAATCCGGTCGGACAATGACGAAACCGCGGCTCAGGTCGCGGTTTTTGTTTATCTATTTTCCGGTCGCTTGAGTAGTATGAAACCTCGATGTCACAAGGACAGGGACGTCATGAAGCTGGTACTCCTGATATGGCTCGGTTGGCTGATGGGCATGCCGGTGCATGCTGCACCCCTCTCGGTGGTCAAGTTTGAACTGATTGCCGATGAAGGGTTGCAGGGCCATCTCGATTATCTGGGCAGCCGTCTGCAGCGGGGGCAGTTTGCCGCCATGGATTCGCTGCTGGACTCGCTGGCCGTGGGCCAGCGGGAATACCTGCTGTGCCGGCTGCTGGCCACCCTGGATGCCAGCCCCAGAGCGAGTTCCCCCGAACTGCTGGCCTGGGTGCGCACCCAGTCGGTCAAGGCACCCCGCTGGCTGGTGGAGAAGGAGATGGACGGTTTTCTGATCCAGCAGCCTGCCTATGATTTTGCCGCCGCGGCGCGGCTGGTACTGAGCCGCTGGCAGCAGCAGGCCTGGCAGGACAACTACCGTCAGTTGCTGGAACAGAACAACTTCGAATTCAAACAGATCTACAACAGCCGCAACCCGGATCTGGCCCTGCAGCAACAGGCGTTGCTGGTGGTACTCGAGCGGCAGCCTCTCTTTGTCTTGCAACGCGAGGCGCGCAAGCTGGCCGCGATGAGCATCTTCCTGCCCGACAATCGGCTGCTGCGGCAGCTGGTCGAGCGCACCGGCGACAGCGCCCTCTATCAGAAGTTGTGGCACCAGCCGGTGGATCATGACAGCGTGGCCGCCCTCAGGAGCGTGGCCCGTTTTCACTCAGGCCAGGAGGCGAGCGATCTGCTGATCGCCGCCAGCCGCAACGGCCGTCTGAAACTGCCCGCCCTGCAACAACTCAGCCAGCTCTCGCCCCTGCCCGACACGGCGCAGCAGTTCTTGCTGGCCGAGCTCGGCAATCGTCAGTACAGCGGTCAGGTGGCCAGTCTGCTGTTGCAGATGGATGAACCCAGGCTGCTGGCCCAGCTCGCCGATCGACTAACCCGGCAAGAAAAGCGCCATGCAAGTCCTGTGATGCTGCCCGATACGGGTACACCCGTCGCCCCGCCAAGGTTATAATGCGGCACCGCCTGAACACAGGGTACCTGCATGAAATACAAGGATTTGCGTGATTTCATCGCGCAGCTGGAACAAAACGGACAACTCAAGCGCATCACCCGCGAGATAGATCCCTATCTGGAGATGACGGAGATCAGCGATCGCACCCTGCGTGCGGGTGGCCCGGCCCTGCTGTTCGAAAATCCCAAAGGCTACCGCATGCCGGTGCTGACCAACCTGTTCGGCACCCCGGATCGAGTCGCCATGGGCATGGGTCAGCCCAACGTCGGCGCTCTGCGCCAAGTCGGGGTCTGGCTCTCCTACCTGAAGGAGCCCGAGCCGCCGCGCGGCCTCAAGGAGCTGATGGAGAAGCTGCCCATCTTCAAGCAGGTGCTCAACATGCCGACCAAGCGGCTCTCCTCCGCCCCTTGCCAACAGGTTGTGCTGGAAGGGGAGGCGGTCGATCTGGACCAGATCCCGATCCAGCACTGCTGGCCCGGCGATGTGGCGCCCCTGGTCACCTGGGGCCTCACCATCACCCGCGGCCCCTACAAGAAGCGGCAGAACCTCGGCATCTACCGTCAGCAGAAGATCGGCAAGAACAAGCTGATCATGCGCTGGCTGGATCATCGCGGTGGCGCCATCGATTTTCGCGAGTGGCAGGAAGCCCACCCGGGCGAGCGCTTCCCCGTGGTGGTGGCGCTGGGCGCCGATCCTGCCACCATTTTGGGGGCCGTGACGCCTGTGCCTGACTCTCTCTCCGAGTATGCCTTCGCCGGTTTGCTGCGAGGCAGCCGTACCGAGGTGGTGAAGGCGCTGAGCTGTGAGCTGGAGGTGCCCGCCAGCGCCGAAATCGTGCTGGAAGGTTACCTGGAGCCGGGTGAGCTGGCACCGGAAGGGCCCTATGGGGATCACACCGGTTATTACAACGAAGTGGACGAGTTCCCGGTTTTTACCATCACCCACATGACCATGCGTCGCGATGCCATCTACCACAGCACCTACACAGGCCGGCCGCCCGATGAACCGGCGGTGCTGGGGGTGGCGCTCAACGAGGTGTTCGTGCCGCTGCTGCAGAAGCAGTTCCCCGAGATAGTGGACTTCTACCTGCCGCCGGAAGGCTGTTCCTACCGGATGGCGGTGGTGACCATCAAGAAGCGTTACCCGGGCCATGCCAAACGGGTGATGCTGGGGGTCTGGTCCTTCCTGCGCCAGTTCATGTACACCAAGTTCGTGATCGTCTGCGATGACGACATCAACGCCCGCGACTGGAAGGACGTGATCTGGGCCATCACCACCCGGATGGACCCGGCCCGGGACACCACCCTGATCGAGCACACCCCGATCGACTATCTGGACTTCGCCTCGCCGGTCTCCGGTCTTGGTTCCAAGATGGGGCTGGATGCCACCAACAAGTGGCCGGGGGAGACCAACCGCGAGTGGGGGCAACCCATAGTCCAGGACGAGGCGGTGAAGCAGAAGGTGGATGCCATCTGGGACGAGCTGAATCTTCTCGGCTAAGTCTGACTATCAGAGTGCAAGGGCGCTATATCACTCGGGCCTGGTCGAAAATACCCGGCCAGCCAGAGGATCCGCCGTGCCACCGTCGTGCTGCTGCAAAAGGTTGATGATCTCCGGGTGGAATTGGGTATGCTCGGGGAACCTGACCAGCTGCACTGGTCGTCAGTCCACAGTGAATCAATGAGCGAAAGCGGGCCGAGCGAGCCCGCCACAAGGATAAGAATGCAACGTATCAAGTGCCGCGTAGAGGAACTGCGCGAATATGTCGACACCATCTGGCACGTGGCCCTGACGCCGCAGCAAGCGGTCAGCTTCAAGCCGGGCCAGTATCTGCTGGTGGTGATGAGCGATTCGGACAAGCGCCCCTTCTCCATCGCCAACTCACCGACTCGCCCCGGTGTGCTGGAGCTGCAGATCGGCGCCACCCCTGAAAACGCCTATGCCGGTCAGGTGCTGGCCCGCATGCGCGAACAGGGCGAGATCGAGATCGAACTGGCGGCAGGCAAGGCCTTCCTGCGGGAAGAGTCGCCCCGTCCGTTGATCCTGATGGCGGGCGGCACCGGCTTCTCCTATGCCCGCTCCATTCTGGAGTTCCTGATCGATACCGGCAGCAAGCGCCCCGTGTTCTTCTACTGGGGCGTGCGCCAGGCACACTGGCTCTATGAACAGGAGCAGATGCAGCAGTGGGCGCGCGACTATGCACCGTTGAGCTTTATCCCTGTGGTGCAGGAGCCGGAAAGCAACTGGACCGGCAAGACGGGGCTGGTGCACAAGGCCATCATGGATGACTTCGTCAGTCTGCATGACTACGACATCTATGTGGCCGGCCGTTTCGAGATGGCCGGCGCGGCGCGGGAGGAGTTCAAGATCCTCGGTGCCGAGCCTGAGCGCATCTTCGGTGACGCCTACGAATTTATCTGAGCGTCTATTGCGGTCTATTAGGCTTCGCTAATCGACCCTGCCGGCTTTTCACGTCTCTTCGGCGAGCCAGAAACAACAAACCCCAGCCAGGCTGGGGTTTGTTTTATGCGCCGAGCGAGCCGGCGGCGTCAGCGTGTGTTACTCGCCCTTGGCGCCGAGCTGCTGTTCCAGCTGCGTCAGCTTGGCCTCGAGGGCGGTCAACTTCTCACGGGTGCGCAACAGCACCTTGGTCTGCACGTCAAACTCTTCGCGACTGACCAGATCCAGCTTGCCCAGTTGGGACTGCAACACCTGACGGATTTTCTTCTCCACCTCTTCACCCATGCTGCGAATGCCGGGCGGCAGGGCGTTGTGCACCTGTTTGGCGATCTCTTCCAGTTTCTTCGGGTCGATCATGTGGTTCTCCTTAAGCAATGGCGACATTCTACCGACAATTCAGCCGCTTTGCCGAGATCGGGGTGGCTTTTTGCCATCAGGAGCAGAGGGGTCGCTGGTCGGGTCTGGTATTTGGAATGAAGGTGTTAACCTATTGAGTCCCGTATCTATTCCAATTCCTTGATGTTGTACACAAAAAAAGCAGATCAGATGACCGACCAGACGCTTAACAATTGTTGCGTTGCTGTTAAGATGGTCAGGTCGGGTTTTCACCCTCCCCCGTCAGCACATCATGGATAACAACTAAAAAGAGATAAGGATATGAAAAAGAAGCTAATTTATGCCGCAGTTGTCAGTGCCCTGTTGGCTGGCTGTGGTGGCAGTGACGATAACAAAGGCGACACCTCAAGCTATCTCGACTATCTGTTGACCGGTTCCAACTCTGTACGCCCCAGTGCCCTGGCGGCCCGGGCCAGCGATGGTACCCTGAAATTCTCCACCGAGACCGCGGATCTCTCCAACCCCGTCTCCGCCATGTCGACCCTGGATGGCTGGTCCACGACCCAGGCTATCCAGATCGTGCCCGTCACCTCGTCCGGCATCACGGTTCAGGCACCGACGGCGGCCGAGTTTGGCGCCTCGGTGGCACCGCTCTACCTGCTGGAACTGAGCTTTGACAGCACGGCGCTGCGCCCGAACGGTGTGAAGAAGGTGCTGACCTACGGTGTGGACTTCGTGGTGGCTGCCTCGGCCGGCAAGCTGAACCTGGTTCCGCTCAAGCCGTTGAACCCTTCTTCCTACTACATGATAGTGGCCACAGACTCGCTGAAAGACAGTCGCGGCGATGCCCTCAAGGCAGGCAGTGACTACGGCAACTACAAGAATAACGCCGGCAGCAATGCTCAGGAACAGACCATCAACGGTCTGATCGCGCTGCAGGAAGGCTTGTTCAAGGCCGCGACCGGCATCGCCACGGACCATGTGATCTTCTCCGACTGGTTCGGCACCCAATCTGGCGCCGATGTGCTGGTGGCTGTGAAGGGCGCGGCCGCTTCCGTGCTGAAGAGCCCGACCCTGGACGCTGCCGCCCTGTGGAAGCAGGATGCTCTGGGCAACACCAGCCTGCCCGGCACCTATACCCTGGCCGTGACCGGCAACAATGCCTTCCTGACCCAGCTGGATGCCGAGCAGTTCCTGCCGCAGGAGCAAAAAGATGCGATCGCCGCTGCCGTTGAAGCTAACCCGCAATTGAAAGGTCTTGCTGGTATGACCCAGGTCTATACCGGTACGGTCAAGTTGCCCTACTTCCTCTCCTCACCGGCCACTGCCGGCTCCTGGAGCAAGGCCAAGACCCAGTCCTGGCACGGTGCCATCCCCAGCCTCTATGCCATCGCCAATGCCCTGAAGGCACAGGATGCCGAGGTGATCGGCGGTCTGGTGGGCGCCGGTGTGGATCCGGCCCTGCTGGGCGAGCTCATCGCCGACCCGAGCCGTCAGGCCGAGCTGCTGGCCGAAGCGAGCAAGCTGATCGGGGTGACGCTCACCTCCGGCGGCAAGCCGCTCGATGCCGAGCAGAACATAGGCCGCTTCAACCCGCTGCCGATGCTGGAAGAGGTGCAATCCGTGCCGATGCGGATCTTCGCCGCAACAGTAGACTTGAAGACCATCACGGATGTCATCATCTATCAGCATGGCGTGACCTCGGTGAAGGAGAACGCCTATGCCCTGGCGCTGGGTCAGATTGGTGCGGGCTTGCAGGCTCCAACACCTAAGAATGTCGCTGTGGTGGTAATCGATCATCCGCTGCACGGCGAGCGAGGCTTCGCCCTGAGTGGCAGCATGGATACCGTGACCACCTCCGACAATCCGACGCCGTACCTGAACCTGAGCTACCTGACAGTGGCGCGGGACAACCTGAAACAGAGCGTGGCGGATCTGCTGGGTCTGCGTCTGGCGGTTGGCCTGGCCAACGCCAAGGGGTTGGGTACTCAGCTTGGTGGTGCCGGCCTCAAGGTACACTTCCTGGGTCACTCGCTGGGTGCCATCTCGGGTACCAACCTGCTTGCGGTCGCCAACCAGACCCTGGGCAACGCGCAGGCGGATGCCCTGTTCAAGTTCGATACCGGTGGCCTGGCCATGCCGGGTGGCGGCATAGCACCGCTGTTGCTGAACTCGCCGACCTTCGGCCCGACCATCAAGATGGGCGTGCTGACCAGCGGCAGTGCCGAGCTGAAGGCCGGTTTCACCGCCTATGCGCCCAACTGCCAGACGGCGGTGCCGACCTGCTTCGTCAACGAGTTCCTGCCGAGCCTGGACGCGGCCACTCAGGCGACCGCAGCCAGCACGCTGCAGAGCTACAGCTTTGCGGCCCAGTCGGTGCTGGATTCGGCTGACCCGATCAACCTCGGCCGTGGCATCAAGGCGGACTTCCCGCTGTTTGCCACCGAGATCGTCGGTGACGGTGCCCTGAGCCTGTCGGATCAGGTGATCCCGAACAGCATAGCGTCCGCCCCGCTGGGTGGTACCGAGCCGCTGTTCAAGGTGCTGGCACTGCAACCCCTGACAGCTACCGGCGCGGCCAGCCACAACGCGGCCCGCTTCGTGGCCGGTGGTCACAGCTCGCTGCTGGCGCCGGACGAGAACTTCGATCCGAGCGGCGACGTCACCACAGAGATGCAGTCCCAGTTCGGCAGCTTCTTCATGAGTGGCGGTACCGCGGTCAAGGTGACCAATGGCAGCCTGCTCAAGCAGTAAGCCTGTCGGCCAATAAAAACGCCGCCCCTCGGGGCGGCGTTTTCGTTTCTGCGACTGGGGCAGGGCCAACCGTCAGGCAGGCTGGTGGTTTCTGTCCAGCCACCCTTGCAACAGGCCGACCAGCAGCCCTACCAGATGAGCCATGTTGGCGGTGCTGGTGCCGAGCAGGTCGAAGAAACCGAGCACCAACCAGAACAGCATGAAGCCCATCAGCGCCGGTGGCAGGGTGAGGCCGCAGGCCGGTTGTAGCTTGCCACGCAGCCAGCAGTAGCCGAGCAGGGCATAGACAACGCCGGAGAGGCCGCCAAACAGCGGGCCGCTGACGAAGAACTCGGCGATGTTGGGCAGGGCGGCCCCCACCAGCAGCAGGATCAGCAGCTTGCCACTGCCGAGACGCTGCTCTATCTGGCCCCCCAGATACCACCACCACAGCAGGTTGAACACCAGGTGCAGCACCGAGAAGTGGATCAGGGCTGGTGTGAAGTAACGCCACGCCTGCCAGTCGGTGAACTGGGCCAGGGTCGGATGGAACGCCAGCTCGTCAAAGATCGGCAGGCCTATGGCATTGATGCCGTAGATGGCGAGACAGGCGATGATTACCACCAGCGTCAGCGGCCCCGCCTGATGGAGGAAGTCGGTGACGGGATCCGTCATTCCCTTGCTGTAGTCGATGCGGGCATCCGCTCGGCCCGACTGCCAGGAGGCTTCCATGTAACGGGGGTGGGTCGGCTCTGCCAGGAAGCGCTTCACCTCCAGCTGGGCCTGGGCGAGGCGCTGCTCGTCCGCCAGCCAGACCGAGACGCCGAGCTCGGACTGGGTCAGCTCGCACGAGATGCCGAGAGTGGCGAGGTAGTCCACCAGCGCCTGGGCCATGCGGGCGTCGCCCAGCACCAGCAGCTGGATCATGCCGGCTGAGGTGGAATTGCCTGCCCTTGTCATGCGTCGCCTGCCTGGACGGGGAATTCCTTGCGCCACGCCTCGAAGCCGCCATCCAGGCTGTAGACCTGGTCATAGCCCTGTTGCAGCAGGTACTGGGCCGCTCCCTGGCTGCTGTTGCCGTGATAGCAGATCACGATCACCGGCGTATCGAAGTCCACCTCGTCCATGAAGCGCACCAGAGTGCCATTGGTGAGGTGGAAAGCGCCGACTGCGTGGGCTGCCTCGAAGGATTGCGGATCGCGAATATCCACGAGGCGGGCTTCACCGGCGGCGATCTTCTGGTGGGCATCATGGGCACTGATATGGGCAAACTGGTCCATTAACATGTCCTGTGAATAGGTGATTGTGGGTCAGTTTACCGCAAGCCTGCGCTGGTGCTAAGCCCGCAATGTGTCGGCTCGTCCCGCCGTGGGAGATCGCAATTTTCTTCAATATCGGCGCCAGGCTCATGGGTAGGGTGAGGGCACAACACATTCAACGAGTGTCATCCATGGAAATGAGTCTGCTGTTATCCATGGCCGGGTTTGCCCTGGCCATGTCCATCTCTCCCGGCCCGGTCAATCTGGTCGCCCTCAGTGCGGGGGCGCAATATGGTTTTCGCGCCAGCCTGCGCCATGTGGTGGGGGCCACCCTGGGCTTCATCCTGCTATTGCTGCTGATGGGGCTGGGCCTGGGGGCTACATTGTCGCACTGGCCAATGGCGCTCAGCGGCATCCGCTGGGGAGGCATCCTCTTCCTCTGCTACCTGGCCTGGCTGCTGATGACGGACAAGGGAGAACTGAAGCGTGAGGGCGGCACGCCACCCGCCTTTTTATACGGCGCCCTCATGCAGTGGCTCAATCCCAAGGCCTGGCTGGCGGCCAGCATGGGCATGGGGGCCTATGGGGCCGTGGGCAA
The DNA here is from genome assembly GCF_054052465.1 of Aeromonas enterica. NCBI lineage: Bacteria > Pseudomonadati > Pseudomonadota > Gammaproteobacteria > Aeromonadales > Aeromonadaceae > Aeromonas > Aeromonas enterica. The sequence continues at coordinate 30,311 of NZ_JBSTYL010000024.1, forward strand.
TGTGGGTCAGACGATATGGTTCACCGGCCTCTATCTGGTGATCTGCCTTGCTTCCATCGCCTGCTGGGCTTATGTCGGCAGCTGTCTGCAGGAGGCCCTGCTCGCGCCTCGCCGTCTGCGCTGGTTCAACCGCGGAATGGCGATGCTGTTGTTGCTCAGCGTTGGCTATCTTGTGCTGGAGCGCTGAGGGAGGCACTGGTATTGGCCCGGGGTCGCGGCGACCAGCCGCTTGAACTGGCGCTGGAAGTGGGCCTGATCGGCGAAGCCCGTCGCCAGCGCCACCTCGACCAGGGGGCGCCCCTGAACGAGCAGGGCACGGGCATGGCGAATGCGTTGGTTGAGCAGGTAGGCGTGGGGGGTCATGCCGTAATGGCGGCTGAAGGCGCGCACGAAGTGAGACGGGGTCAGCCCGGCGACTGTGCTCAAGTGCTGCAAGGTGAGGGGGCTGGCGTACTCGTCCTGCATCAGCTCGGCGGCGCGTCTCAGATGCAGGGGCGGACGCGCGTCCCATCTGGCGGGAGTGAGCCTGGCCAGCAGCTGGTGGCTGAACAGATGGCAGGCCACCTCCTTGGCGAGGCGATCCTGGCGGTCATCCCGCAGGGTGCGATAGAGGTGCTGCAAGCGGGCATACAGCAGGGGATCCCGGCTGGCCGTCATGTCGAAGGGGCGAAAATGGGCCCCCAGTCCGGCCTCTTCCTGCTGGCTGCGCAGCCAGTCGATATCGAGGTAGAACATCAGATAGGACCAGGGCTGGTCTGCGATGGGGTTGCAGGCGTGCACCTCTTCCGGGTTCATCAGCACCAGGGAGCCCGAGCCGACCTCCTGCCTGCTGCGCTGGTTGAGGTAGTGGCTGTGGCCGCCGGTGATGGCGCCGATGGAGAAGTGGGCGTGACTGTGTTTGTCGTAACAGACGCGGCGGCCATCCTGCACCGCCCGCGCCTCTATGAAGGGCAGGGCCGGATCGCGCCAGAACAGGTGGCGATCCTGCTCGGCACCGGCCCTGCTCATGAGTTAACCACCCAGGTAGGCCTGCCGTACTGCGGGGTTGGCCAGCAGGGCGGCCCCCGTGTCTTGCAGCACCACATGGCCATTCTCCAGCACATAGCCCCGATCGGCCAGCTTGAGCGCCTGGTTGGCGTTCTGCTCCACCAGGAAGATGGTCATCCCCTTCTGGCGCAGCTGCTCTATGGTGTCGAAGATCTGCTGGATGACGATGGGGGCCAGCCCCAGCGAGGGTTCATCCAGCAGCAGCAGGCGCGGCTTGCTCATCAGGGCGCGGCCTATGGCCAGCATCTGCTGCTCGCCGCCGGACATGGTGCCGGCGCGCTGTTGCAGCCGCTCGTGCAGACGCGGGAACAGGGTGAACACCTGATCCAGCAGGGCCGGTTGCTCGGCCTTGTCGACGAAGAAGGCGCCCATCAGCAGGTTCTCCTCCACCGTCAGGCGCGCGAAGATGCGGCGCCCCTCCGGCACCACGGCGATATCCTTGCGCATGATGCGGGCCGTAGTGAGGTCGCTTATCTGCTCCCCCTCGAACCAGATGCTGCCGCTGCTAGGCTTGGGCTCGCCGCACAGGGTCATCAACAAGGTGGTCTTGCCGGCGCCGTTGGCACCGATCAGGGTGACGATTTCCCCCTCTTTTACCTCGACGCTGACGTCGTGCAGCGCCTGGATCTTGCCGTAGTGGGTCGATACGTTGCGAAGTTCTAACATCTTGCTTCCCTAGGGTCTGTTGATGTTTCGGCGCAAGCCGCGTTGCCGCGTCAAATGACGCCAGGCTAGACGCGGGGCGCAGACAATGGCTATTCCCTTGGCAAGTCCCGCAACAACGCATGGCGTCATTTGCCGCGCAACCCGAAGGGACGGGTCCGTTTTTTCGCGTAACGTCGTTACTCGACGGCTCATATGGATCACCAAACTTCGCGCCTCGCGCCTAGTTTCGCGTCAAAACTGACTCTGTCGCGGTCGTGACGAAACGTCAACAGACCCTATGACTCGCCCAGATAGGCCTTGATCACGGCCGGATTGTTGCGGATCTCGTCCGGCTTGCCGTGGGCCAGCGGGGTACCCTGATTGACCACGAAGATGCGGTTGGAAATACCCATCACCAGCTTCATGTCGTGTTCGATCAGCAGCACAGAGACGCCAAATTCGTCCCGCAGGCTGATGATCAGCTCGTTCAGCTCATCGGTCTCGTGGGGGTTGAGGCCGGCGGCAGGTTCGTCCAGCATCAGCAGATCGGGCCGGGTCGCCATGCAGCGGGCGATCTCGAGCCGGCGTTGCTGGCCATAGGCCAGGTTGCCGGCGGCGCGATTGGAGAGATCCTTGAGGCCCACCTTTTCCAGCCAGAAGGCGGCGTGTTCCAGTCCCTCCTGCTCGGCACGGCGAAAAGCCGGGGTCTTGAACAGGCCGGCGATAAAACTGGTGTTCAGGTGGCGATGTTGGGCCACCAGCAGGTTCTCCACTGCCGTCATGTCCTTGAACAGCCGCACGTGCTGGAAGGTGCGCACTATCCCCTTGCGGGCGATAAGGTGACCGGGCAGCCCCTGGATCTCCTCACCCTTGTAGCGAATGGTGCCACCGCTCGGGCGATAGAAGCCGGTCAGGCAGTTGAAGACGGTGGTCTTGCCCGCACCGTTGGGGCCAATGATGGAGATCACCTCCCCCTTGTCTATGTCCAGCTTGACGCCGTTGACGGCCAACAAGCCTCCGAAACGCATCGACAGATCAGAGACTTCCAACAACTTCTGATGACTGTTCATTTCTGTAGCTCCAGGTGAGGTCTGGTCATCGGCAGCAGTCCCTGTGGCCGCCAGATCATCATGAACACCATCAGCAGACCGAACATCAGCATGCGGTACTCGTTGAATTCACGGGCCAGTTCAGGCAGCACCGTCATTACTATGGCGGCCAGCACCACCCCGATCTGGGAGCCCATGCCGCCCAGCACCACGATGGCGAGGACTATGGCCGACTCGATGAAGACGAAGGACTCCGGGCTGATGAAGCCCTGGCGCGAGGCAAAGAAGCTGCCGGCGAAGCCTGCAAAACAGGCGCCTATGGTGAAGGCGGTCAGTTTGATGATGGTGGGGTTGAGCCCCAGCGACTTGCAGGCGATCTCGTCCTCCCGCAGCGCTTCCCAGGCACGGCCCAGCGGCATGCGCAGCAAGCGGTTGATGACGAACAGGGTGGCCACCACCAGCACCAGCGCCATCAGGTAGAGGAAGATCACCTTGTGGTTGGCGTTGTAGGCGATGCCGAAGAAGTCGTGGAAGGTGCCAAAGCCCCCATCCTTGACGGTGCGGTTGAACTCCAGACCGCCCAGGGTCGGTTTGGGAATACCGGAGATGCCGTTCGGGCCGCCGGTGAGGCTTGTCATGTTGTTGAGCAGGATGCGAATGATCTCGCCAAAGCCCAGCGTGACGATGGCCAGATAGTCCCCGCGCAGCCGCAGCACGGGAAAACCGAGCAGGAAGCCGAATGTAGCCGCCATCAGGCCGGCGATGGGCAGACACTCCCAGAAGCTCAGGCCGAAGTAGGTGTTGAGCAGGGCATAGCTGTAGGCGCCGACCGCGTAGAAGCCGACGTAGCCCAGATCCAGCAGACCGGCCAGGCCCACCACCACGTTCAGCCCCAGTCCCAGCATGATGTAAATCAGGGTGAGAGTGGCGAGATCGATGGCGCCGCGAGAGGCCATGAAGGGCCAGCTCACTGCAAACAGCAGCACCAGCACGGCGGTGAGGTTATAGAGCTTTGGTGCCTCTTCCGGGCTTGGCAGTACCAGCTTGGTGAAGCCGATGGAGAAGCCGCTGATGGAGCCTTTGAACAGCCGGCTGATCTGGCCGCGCAACATCTGGAACCAGAACACCAGGGCGGCACCGCCCACCAGCCAGGCCAGTGACACGTCGAGGCGGCTGACTACCAGCAAACGGGTGCCGTCGGTCTCGAGTTTGAAGCCGAGCAGCCAGAAGGAGAGCACCAGCAATACCAGGCTGGCGATGCAGGCGTGAATGAATTGGCGTTTCATCAGACTTTCTCCACTTCCGGTCGGCCAAGAATGCCGCTGATGGACATGAAGAGCCGCATCAGGCTGGCGACAGGTGTATGAATATATTGATGTTTCATCATACTTTCTCGACCTCCGGGCGGCCGAGAATACCGGTGGGCATGAACAACAGAACGCCAATCAGCAGGGCGAAGGCCATCACATCCTTGTACTCGGTGCTGAGATAGCCGGCGGTGAGTGCTTCCACCACCCCCAGCAGCAGGCCGCCGAGCACGGCGCCAGGTATGCTGCCGATGCCGCCCAATACCGCAGCAGTGAAGGCTTTCAGCCCGGCCATAAAGCCGAGATAGGGGTTGATGACGCCGTAATACATGCCGAGCAGCACACCCGCGACGGCGGCCAGGGTGGCCCCCAGCACGAAGGTGATGGAGATGACCACGTGGGTATCAATCCCCAGCAGGTTGGCCATCTTGATGTCTTCCGAACAGGCACGGCAGGCACGGCCCATGCGGGAGCGGCCGATGAACTGGGTCAGCGCCAGCATGGTGATGAAGGTCACCACGAAGATGATGAGCTGCATGTAGGAGAGACTGGCCTGAAAGCCGTCCTCGGTGCCCAGGGTCCAGCCCCCGGAGATCAGGGTGGGCATGGCGATATCGCGCGAGCCCTGAGCCATTCGCATCATGTTCTGCAAGAAGATCGACATGCCGATGGCGGAGATGAGGGGGATGAGGCGGTTGCCGCCCCGCAGCGGACGATAGGCGACCCGCTCTATGGTCCAGCCATAGGTTCCCGTGATGATGATGCTGACCAGGAAGGCACCTCCCAGCAGCAGGACTGTGCTGTCGATGCCCATCATCATGAGCCCGGCCATCACCATAAACGCGACATAGGAGCCGATCATGTACACCTCGCCGTGGGCGAAGTTGATCATGCCGATGATGCCATAGACCATGGTGTAGCCAATGGCGATCAACGCATAGGTGCTACCTATGGTTAACCCGTTCAGCAGCTGCTGAACCAGGTAAAGGAGGTGTTCGGACATACTGCGATCCCTGTACTTGCCCGCAAAGAAAGGAGGGGTGACTCATGTCACCCCGGCCGGCAGATTATTTGAGTTGAGTGGAGGTACCGTCGGCGTGCCATTGGAACACACCGAATTCAAAGCCTTTCAGGTCGCCACTCGGTGCCCAGCTCAGGGTACCCATGACGGTATCGATCGGCGTGGCCTTGATGGCGGCAGCGACCGCAGCCGGGTCATCTTCACCCGCCTTGGCGATACCGGCAGCCAGTGTCTGCACCGCCGCATAGGTAGTCCACACGAACGGACCGGAGGAGTCCTGGCCCTTGGCCTTGAACGCGGCTACCAGCGGGGCGTTGGCCGGTACCAGATCGTACTTGTTGGGCAGAGTGACCAGCAGGCCTTCGGAAGCCGGGCCACCGATGGCGGAGATGTCCTTGTTGCCAACCCCTTCCGGACCCATGAACTTGGCTTTCAGGCCCTTCTCGCCAGCCTGGCGCAGGATCAGACCCAGCTCGGGGTGGTAGCCACCGTAGTAGACGAAATCGACGTTCTCTTTCTGCAGCTTGGCGATCAGGGCGGAGAAGTCCTTGTCACCGGCGGTAATGCCTTCGAACGCCACCACTTTCACGCCGGCCTTGTCCAGCGATGCCTTCACGCTGGTAGCAATGCCTTCACCGTACTGCTTCTTGTCATGAATGACGGCCACGCGCTTGGGCTTGACCTGCTCGATGATGTACTTGGCGGCGGTCGGGCCCTGGTCGCTGTCCAGGCCTATGGTACGCAGCACCAGTTGATAGCCACGCTCGGTGATCTTGGGGTTGGTGGAGGCTGGAGTGATCATCAGCACGCCTTCATCTTCATAGATGTCGGAGGCGGGCAGAGTGTTGTCTGAGCAGAGGTGGCCGACCACGAACTTGACGCCGTCGTTGATCACCTTGTTGGCGACCGCTACGGCCTGCTTGGGATCGCAGGCGTCGTCATAGATGACGGCTTCGATCTGCTTGCCCTTGATGCCACCCGCCTTGTTGATCTGCTCGACCGCCATCTTGCCGCCGGTGAACTGCATGTCACCGTACTGGGCGACCGGGCCTGTGACCGGGCCGGCGATGCCGATCTTGATGGTGTCTGCCGCGTGAGCCAGCGATACCGATCCGAACAGAGCCATAGAAACCGCTGTCCTGACTGCCATTTTGCTCAACTTATTCATCGATTCGTCCCTTAATCAGTGGATTGTTTCATTTTCCGTGTGCCATTCCGGACCGTGATCCCGCCAGTCCGGTAATAGGTATGGTTCTATCATTCCTCGCTGGGCAATAACAAGCTGTTAAAGATACTAACCAGAGCGGGTGGGTTAGTGCTTTTTTGGAGCAAATGGCTAGTTTTAAACGACACGGTGGACGTTAATGCTGTTTTGTTAAGTTAACATCTTTACAACAAGATGTGCTGATGACAAATGGCAGATGAAAAAGCTGACGATATTTTACCCTGACACTGCTCCCATTTTGACCAAAATCCATTTGCGCAAATAGAAATGAGCCCCTAGATTAGCCAGCATTGACAATTCATTGGCAGCGCCTGTTAAAACCAAGCCTTTATTCGGGAAATCTGCTAATGTTCCGCTTTTGATATTCAGGAGACAGAGATGGCCACTATCAAGGATGTCGCCTCACGGGCAGGCGTATCCATCTCCACCGTCTCACATGTACTCAATCACACCCGTCGGGTCAGCGAAGATGCAACCCAAAAAGTGCTTGAGGCGGTGGCAGAACTCAACTACGCGCCCAATTCGGTAGCGCGCAGCCTCAAGATAAACTCAACCAAGACCATCGGCATGCTGGTCACCACCAGTGCCAACCCCTTCTTTGCGGAAGTGGTGCAAGGGGTGGAGGCGTACTGTTTCGAACAGGGTTACAGCCTGATCCTGTGCAACACCGAAAACCAGCCGCCCCGCCAGCAGCATTACCTGAGAATGCTGATGGAGAAGCGGGTCGACGGTTTGCTGGTGCTGGGAACCGATATCGACACCCCGCTGCGCGACATGCTGCGGATCCACAAGAATGTGCCGCAGGTGGTGCTGGATTGGGGCACCGAGTGCGATTTCGCCAACGTGATCAATGACAACGCCCGCATAGGCGCGCGTCTGGCCGTGCGCCATCTGCTGGAGCAGGGTCACACGGACATCGTCTGCATCACGGGTCAGATCTCCAAGCCGACCACCCAGCAGCGACTGGACGGGGTACGCGATGCCCTGGGCGAACATGGCCTGACCCTGAAAGACGAGCAGATCTTCGAAGGGGATTACGAGAGCCAGAGCGGTTTCGATGCCATGCAGCGGATCCTGGCCCTCACGCCTCGCCCGACGGCGGTTTTTGCCTTCGACGATCCCATGGCGATCGGCGCTATCTGCGCCGCCTGGGAAGCCGGGGTCAAGGTGCCGGACGACATCTCCATGATCGGCTATGACGACGTGGAAATGGCGCGCTTCTCCAGTCCGCCGCTCACCACCATCCGCCACCCCAAGGCCGAGCTCGGCCTGCTGGCGGTGAAGCACCTGGTGAGCCGGATCCGCAACAAGGCGCTGGAAGTCGAGTCCATGACGGTAGAGCCTGAGCTTATCGTTCGCCGCTCGGTCAAATCCCTGCGCTGACCGCCACGCCGTATTGCACGGCGATAGTCGGCACCACGAAAAACCCCCTCGTCACCGAGGGGGTTTTTGTTTGTGGGCGATTTATTGCAGCGGCGGCCAGTAATCCTTGTTGGCGGCCATCAGGTCATCCAGGATGGCCTTCGCCACCGAGGCGCTCGGCACCGTCTTAGACAGGGTGATCGCCTGCCACAGCTTCTGGTAGGAGCGTTCGACCCAGGCTTCCACCACCAGCTTCTCGACCGCCACCTGCTGGCCCATCAAGCCTTGCTGGAACAGGGGAATATTGCCGACCTGCAAGGGCTCTGGCCCGCTGCTGCCCACCAGACAGGGGATCTCGACCATGGCCTCGGGGTCGAAGTTGTTGATGGCACCCCGGTTCGGGACTATCAGCAGCATCCGCTCCTGGGTGTTGAAGGCGATGGCTGTGGCCAGATCCACGATATAGGAGGCGTGCTCGTCTATCTCCAGCTCCCCCGCTTCTGAGTGACCCGCCTTGACGATGGTGCGACAGGCGCTGAACACCTGCTTCTCGCGGTGCTCCATCACCTCGTTGGCGCGGGTATGCTCAGGGTTGGCATGGGCCACCACATAGTCAGGGTAGAGGTAGTACTTGAGATAGGTGTTGGGCAGGGTATCTGGATCGAGCGCCCACACATCCCTGGCCTTGGCGAAGGTATCGTTCCAGCTTGCTTCGGCATGGCTGGCGCTGTTGGGCACATAGCCGTGGCGGGCGACGTGTTCCTTGATCTTCGGCATCAGGTCGTTGCCTGCCAGATCCTCGATGCGGGTCCACCAGCCGAAGTGGTTGAGACCGTAGTAGCGTACCCGCATCTCTTTGCGTGACTTGAGGCCGGCGATCTGGGCCATGCGCCCCTCGATCCCGATCGGCATGTCGCAGATGTTGAGGATTTTGGCGTTGGGACGTAGGCGACGGGTCGCCTCCGCCACTATGGCGGCCGGGTTGGAGTAGTTCAGCATCCAAGCGTTGGGGGAGTACTGCTCCATGTAGTCGACCAGCTCCAGTACGCCGCCGATGGAGCGCATGCCGTAGGCGATGCCGCCTGGGCCACAGGTCTCCTGACCGACCACGCCGTGGCGCAGGGGGATCTTCTCGTCCTGCTCGCGCATGGGGTATTTGCCGACCCGGATGTGGGCCATGACAAAATCCACCTCGCTGAAGGCCGCCTTGGGATCGGTACCGTAGCTGAAGGCAATCTCGGGTGCCTTCTCTTTCAACAGGATCCTGCATGCCTCGGCGATGACTTCCTGGCGGGCACCATCGTTGTCGTAGAACTTGATCTCCTTGAGCGGGAAACGATGCTGGTTCTCCAGCAGCATGAGGACGATACCCGGTGTGAAAGTGCTGCCGCCGCCGGCGATGACTACAGAGAATTTTTTCATGATCATGACTCCGTTACGAAAGAAGAGGATTGAGTGGGGTTGTTCATTATCGATTCCATATTTTCACGTACCTGAGGCACATGCAGACCTATGATTATTTGAATGCTGTCGCCATGACGAACCACACCATGGGCGCCCAGTTGTCTGAATATGTCATCTGCCGCAGCCTGGCTGGAATTTATCAGCGATATTCTTAAGCGGGTGGCGCAATTATTCAGGCTTCTTATGTTTTTGCTGCCGCCGAGTGCCTCGATAATTTGCTCCGCAATATCACTGCCTCGTTGTTGTTTGGCTGCCTGATAATCGGCCTTGGAATACAGCTTTATTTCGCTGTCTTCCCGCCCCGGGGTTTTCAAATTGAATCTCAGAATGAGACTCCTGAATATCAGGAACCAGAGTCCGGTAAACACCAGGCCTATGGCTATCTGGGTAAACATCATGCCGGCATGGTTGTGGAACATGGGGATCCAGTTCTGCGGCAGGAACTGGTCGAGCAGGCCGCCGCCCATGTTGCCGACGACACCGAACAGGTACATGACTGTGGCCATGGTGGCAGCCAGCAGGGCATGGATGGCAAACAGCAGTGGCGAGATGAAGAGGAAAGTGAATTCAAGCGGCTCTGTGATGCCCACCAGCATGGCGGTCAGGGTCGCCGGGATCAGCAGACCGGCCACCTTGGCCTTGTTTTCACGGGCTGCAGTGGCGTAGATGGCCAGGGCAATCCCCATGGCACCGAAGATCTTGGAGTTGCCGTGCAGTGCGAAGCCACCCTGGGGGAACAGCTCGATGAGCGGACGCGTGCTCTGGCTGAACTCCTGCAGATGCTGGGCCCAGTAGAGCTGGATGCCGCCTTCCACCGCGGCCGGGCCGAAGATGAAGGGGCCATAGATGAAGTGGTGCAGTCCGGTCGGGATCAGGATGCGCTCGAGGAAGGTGTAGACCCAGACACCGAGCGGGCCCGAGATCAGCATGAACTCCTGCAGGGATGCGATGCCCATCTGTACCTTGGGCCACCCCAGCAGGGTCAGCCAGGCACAGGGGATCATCACGAAGAAGGCAATGATGGTGACAAAGGAGCTGCCCTGAAAGATGCCGAGAAAGACGGGCAACTGTCGATCAAACAGCCGGTTGTGCAGGGCGGTGACTATACCCGAGATGGCGATGGCCCCTATGATGCTGGTGTCCAGCGTCTTGATCCCGGTGACCATGGCCAGGCCGCTTTCGCCGCCGACCACCTGATTGAAATCGACCCCGAAATAGTCGCCCCAGGTCATCCCCATGGCATTGATGAAATAATTCCAGGTCATGAAGCTGACCAATACGGAGAGACAGGCTCGTGCCTGCGCCTTATTTGCCAGCCCAATCGGTAAACCGATGGCAAATATAAGTGGCATGTTTCTGAATACGGTCCAGCCACCTTCTTCAATAATATTGACTATTTGAAAGAACAACCCTTGCGGGTTTGCCAGCGCCTCTCCCACGAACATGGGATTTTTCAGCATGATTGCAATGCCCACTACCATACCTGCAAATGGAAACAGTAGTACAGGAGTAAACATTGCTCCGCCAAAGCGTTGAATTTGACTGAGCATATATCGTCCCTTTATTAAAAGAGTTTTTGATGAGGTGTTGTCTGTGTTGCTGAATTGAACCTAACAACAATGGGTCAAGCCCTCATGAAATATGTGGTGGTTATGTGATCCGGCGCATGCTCTTATTTAGACAAAGAGATCTAAATTTTGAGATATTATTGTACATCTTGTTTTTGTGACGTTCTTGTCGTTTTATTTGAATTTAAAATTGTTTATTTTAAATTGGTTGAGCCTGGAGTCCCTGAATGAGGGGGCCGCGGGTACAGGCCGGGAGAGGTCTATCAGTGATCTATAAATCGGTGGCGGATCGGCTGCGTATCCGGGTCAATGGCGCGGATTGCCGGGTGGGAGACGTATTGCCGAGCGAGAAAATGCTGGCGAGCCAGTTCGGCGTGTCACGCATGACGGTGCGCAAGGCAGTGGACATGCTGATCGAATGGGGGCTGGTGGCGCGGCGCCACGGCAGCGGCACCTATGTGACCAAGAAGGATGTCCAGCATGAGACCAAGGGGCTGAGCGGCTTTACCGAGCTGATGCGCGATCAGGGTCGCCTGCTCACCAGCAAGGTGCTGGAGTTTCGTACCATGCCGGCCGCACCTGCGATTGCCAGCCAGCTCAGGGTCAAGGTAAACGAGCCCATCTACTACTCCAGCCGGGTGCGTTCTGTGGATGGTCGGGCCCTGCTGGTGGAGGAGAGCTACATGCCGGTGCGGCTGTTTCGCACCCTGTCGGTGGCCCATCTGGAGGGCTCCAAGTTTGCCTATATCGAGAACGAGTGCCAGCTCCCCATCGCTGGCAACTACGAGAGCTTCAGCGCCGTGCTGGCCGACCGGCAGATGGCCGAGCTGCTGCATATCGAGCAGGGGGCGCCCATCCTGCGGCTGACCTCGCTCTCTTATGGCGAGAACGGGGAGTTTCTCAACTACTCCATCATGTTCCGCAACGCCAACGACTATCACGTCGACTACCACCTGCGCCGTGCCCGCGACTGAATCCGCCGTCGATGGACCATGCCACGGCCCTGGTCATCGTATAGGTACCACGAAAAACCCCCTCGTCACCGAGGGGGGTTTTGTTTATGGGCTTGGTGCGGCGGGCCTCAGGGTTTGAGGCCGAGCCGTCTGGCGAGCCGGTGCAGGTTGCCGCCGTCCAGCTCAAGCGCCCGGGCGGTGGCGGCCCAGTTGCCGTCATGGGCGGCCAGGGTCTGCTCTATCAGCGCGAGCTGGAAGGCGTCGGTGGCGGCGCGCAGGCCGAGACCAACGGCGATGGGCGGGGCAGGGGGTGCCGTGCTGGCGGCAGGCGGCGGCGAGACCGCCGCCCCCAGATTGAAGTGATGGGCATCCAGGGCCGGGGACTGGCTGCCCTGCTCGGCCCGCGCCAGCACGGCGGCTCTGTGGATGGCGTGCTCGAGTTCCCGCACGTTGCCCGGCCAGTCGTGACCCTCGAGCAGTGCCAGTGCCCCGGGCAGGATGCGCAGCCGCTCCAGCCCCAGGCTGACCCGGCAGCGTTCGCAAAAATAACCGGCCAGCAGGGGGATGTCGCCGGGGCGCTCGCGCAGTGCCGGGGCCTGGATCGGGAAGACGCTCAAGCGGTGGTAGAGGTCGGCCCGGAACTGCCCCTCGACCACAGCCTGCTTCAGATCCCGGTTGGTGGCGGCCAGGATGCGCACATTGACCTTGAGCGGGGTGTCGTCACCGATGCGCTGCAGATCCCCGTATTGCAGCACCCGCAACAGCTTGGCCTGCAGCGCCAGCGACAGCTCGCCGATCTCGTCCAGAAACAATGTGCCCTTGTCCGCCAGTTCGAACTTGCCCGCCCGGTTGTGGATGGCGCCGGTGAAGGCCCCCTTCACGTGGCCGAACAGCTCGCTCTCGGCCACCGATTCCGGCAGGGCGGCGCAGTTGAGGTAGACCAGGGGCGCGCTGGCACGGGGTGAGCCCTGATGCACCGCCTTGGCGATCAGCTCCTTGCCCACCCCCGTCTCCCCCAGGATCAGCACGTTCAGCTCCGAGCTGGCGACTACCTCTATCTCGTGGCGCAGGCGGGCCATGGCGGGGGAGCGGCCTATCATCTCCGGCTGGCCCTCGGCATGGGGGACTGAGGCGAGCGGCTCGCTGCTCTGGCGGGCGCGCCGCTCCAGCAGCAGGGCGTTGCTGAGGGCGGCGGCGGCCAGGGCCCCCACCAGCCGCAGCTCCTCGTCGCTGATGCCGTCAAACTGGGTCGGGTTCATGCCGTCTATGGTCAGGGCGCCGATCAGAGCCTGATCCGAGAAGAGCGGCAGGCCGACGCAGGCGTGCACCTTGAAGTCGTCGTGATCCGGGATCAGGCCGTCATAGGGGTCGGGCAGGGCGCTGTCGGCGGGGAAGCGCACCACGTCGCCGGCCCGGGCGATGGCCTCCATGCGCGGGTGATCCCGCAAGGCGAAGCGGCGCCCCAGCACGTCCTGCATCAGGCCGTCGATGGCGAGCGGGATGAACTGGCCCCCCTCGTAGCGCAGCAGGGCCGAGGCGTCTGAGTGCAGCAGGCTGCGCACGCTCTGGATCAGGCGGTGGAATCTGTCCTGATGGGAGATGCCGAGTTGCAGGTCGAGGGCGATGCGCGCCAGGCTGTCGGTCGAGATCACGATGATTGTCCAAATGACAGTGTGTTTGTGATTTTGACTATAGAGAGTGGCTGTCTAAATGACAATGACAGATATGAATATAAAGCAAAAACAATAAGTTAAAAGTTGGCACATCAACTGCAATAGCTGGTTCAGTCGCACATTCGCTATTGCATTCTGAGGAACAACTTGATGAGCATTCACGTCAAAAACAACATTCACTGGGTCGGCCAACGGGACTGGGAGGTACGCGACTTCCACGGCACCGAGTACAAGACCCACAAGGGCACCAGCTACAACAGCTATCTCATCCGCGAAGGGAAGAACGTGCTGATCGATACCGTCGATCACAAATTCAGCCGGGAGTTCGTGCAGAACCTGGCGGCGGAGATCGATCTCGCTTCCATCGACTTCGTGGTGATCAACCACGCCGAGGAGGATCACGCCGGCGCCCTGACCGAGCTGATGGCCCGCATCCCAGGCACCCCCATCTACTGCACCCACAACGCCATCGACTCCATCACAGGTCATCATCATCATCCTGAGTGGAACTTCCACCCGGTCAAGACAGGGGACAGCCTGGACATAGGCAACGGCAAGCAGCTGGTGTTTATCGAGACCCCCATGCTGCACTGGCCCGACAGCATGATGACCTATATGACGGAGGACGCCGTGCTCTTCTCCAACGACGCCTTCGGCCAGCACTACTGCGACGAGCACCTGTTCAACGACGAGGTGGATCAGACCGAGCTGATGGAGCAGTGCCAGCGCTACTACGCCAACATACTGACCCCCTTCAGCCCGCTGGTGACCGCCAAGATCAAGGAAGTGCTCGGCTTCAACCTGCCGGTAAGCATGGTGGCCACCTCCCACGGCATCGTCTGGCGCGAGGACCCCACCCAGATCATCCTGAAATACCTGGAGTGGGCCGACCACTATCAGGAAGACCGCATCACATTGTTCTACGACTCCATGTCCAACAACACCCGCATGATGGCCGACGCCATCGCCCAGGGCATCCACGAGGTAGACCCGGGCGTGGCGGTGAAGATCTTCAACGTGGCCCGCCACGACAAGAACGAGATCCTGACCCAGGTGTTCCGCTCCAAGGGGGTGCTGGTGGGCTCCTCCACCATGAACAACGTCATGATGCCCAAGGTGGCGGGCATGCTGGAGGAGATCACCGGCCTGCGCTTCAGAAACAAGCGGGCTTCGGCCTTCGGCAGCTACGGCTGGACCGGCGGCGCGGTGGACCGGATCCAGACCCGGTTGATGGACGCGGGTTTCGACATCAGCATCTCCCTCAAGGCCAAGTGGCGCCCGGATGGCTCGGCCCTGGCCGAATGCCGTGAGCACGGCCGCCAGCTGGCCCGCCAGTGGGCGCTGCATCCGCTGGATGCGCCTCGCCCGATCATCACAAATAACGCCGCAGTGGCGGCGCCCGTGATCGAGGTTCCGGTTGCGCGTGTCGTCACCCCGGCCGCCGCTGAATGGGACGACGACCAGCCCATGCTCTGCACCGTTTGCCAGTGGGTCTACGACCCGGCCCAGGGCGAACCGGATCAGCTGGTGGCGCCGGGCACCCCCTGGGCTCAGGTACCTGACAGCTTCCTCTGCCCGGGTTGTGGCATCGGCAAGGAGGTATTCGAACCCTGTGCGGTGGAGGCCTGTGTATGAGCACAACAACGCAGAGTGACGCCGGCGTTAGCCGGGAAATCGTGGTGATCGGCAGCGGTTTCGCCGCCCAGCAGCTGGTCAAGAGCCTGCGCAAGCTGGACGCCGAGCAGCTCATCCGCCTCATCACCGCCGACAGCGGTGACGAGTACAACAAGCCGGATCTCAGCCACGTGGTGAGCCGGGGCTGCGCCGCCGCGGCCATGACCCGCCAGAGTGGCAGCGACTTTGCTGAGCAGCAGCGCATCGCGCTGCTGCCCCACTGCCCCGTGCTTGGCATAGATCCCGTCCGGCGGCTGGTGCTGACCGAGCAGGGCAGCTTCCCCTACGGCCAGCTGGTGCTGGCCACCGGTGCCAGCGCGGCGCGCCCCGAGCTGCCGGGCAGCGAGCATCTGGTGACCCTCAACAGCCAGCAGGAGTACGCCGCCGCCGAGGGGCTAATCCAGCAGGCCCGCCGCATCCTGGTGCTGGGGGGCGGCCTCATCGGCTGCGAGCTGGCGATGGACATGGCGAGCGATGGCCGCGAGGTCACCCTGCTGGATCTGGCCGACAGCCCGCTCAGCGCCCTGCTGCCCGCCACCCTGACCCAGCCGTTGCAACAGGCGCTGCGCAGCCAGGGGGTCAGCCTGCAGTTCGGGACAGGTCTCGCCAGGATAGATGCCCAGCCGGGCGATGGCTGGCGCGTTACCCTGACTGACGGCCGCGTCAGCGAGCAGGATCTGGTGATCGCCGCGATCGGCCTGCGGCCGAATCTGGCCCTGGCCCGGGGGGCCGGGCTGGAAGTGGAGCGCGGTATCCTGGTCGACGATCGGCTGCAGACCAGCGATCCCCATATCTTCGCGCTGGGGGATTGCGTGCAGTGGCAGGGCCAGCTGCTCCCCTTCCTGCAACCCATAGTGCTGGGTGCCAATGCGCTGGCGCGCACCCTGCTCGGCACGCCGACTCCGCTGACCCTGCCGCCCATGCTGGTGAAGGTGAAGACGCCGCGCTACCCGCTGCAATTGGCCGGCCGCACCCGGGGTGAAGATCTCGCCTGGCAGTGCCGCTGGAACAGCCACGGCATGGTGGCCGAGGCGCGCGACCAAGCCGGCGAGCTGTGCGGCTTCGTGGTGGGGGGCGATCAGATGAGCGCCGCCTTCCCGCTGCTGCGCCAGCTGCCCCGTTAACCCCTTTCATTGCTCCGGCCGGGTCGACCCGGCCATCTGAGGAGAATGTCTATGTCACTGCACCTTATTCCCGCCCATTCTATTCCTACAGATTGGGTAGTGCGCCGTTCCACCCCCTTCTTTACCCGCCAGAGCGTACCCGCAGCCCTGCTCACTCACCACAACACGGCGGCCGGGGTGTTCGGCCAGCTCTGCGTGATGGAGGGTACCGTCACCTATCACGGCTTTGCCGACGAGCAGGCCGAGGAGCCTGAGATAAGCCTGGTGATCCGAGCTGGGGAGTTTGCCATCAGCCCGCCCCAGTACTGGCACAGGGTCGAGTTGTCGGAGGATGCCCGCTTCAACATCCACTTCTGGGCCGAGCAGGCCGAATCCGACCAGCCGCTGTTCAATAGCCGCAAAGCATAAGGTTCAACCATGGGGAGGGGCATTGGGCGCAAATGTCCCCCTCTGCCCATGCAGATCAAAATAATCAACTCAGATGTTCGTTATCCTGCCCCCTTATCCGCATGAGTGCTATGAGGGAGATGCATGAGCCTGATTGAAGCGATGACCATGGCCGCCGGCCTGGCCTATCTGGTGCTGCTGGCGTGGCAGGCGCGATCGGGTTGGCAGTGGCGCCTCGCCCTCGGTCTGCTGCTCATGCTCTGGTTGCTGGCGGCGGACAGCCTGCTCTGGCTCGGCGTGGGGCTGGTGGCCGTCGCGCTTGCCCTCTGGCACCACTGGCGGCCGCTGCCCGCCCTCGAGGCGCTCGACAGCCAGTGGTTGCGGGCACGCACGCGCCAGCTACTGTTGCTCTGCTGGGGGCTGGTGACGCTGCAGTACGGCCTGCATGTCTGGCAGCTGGGGCAGGGGATGAGCCCCTGGCTGGTGCGCCCGGACGTGGTGGACGGCTTCCTGCCCATTGCCGGCGGCCTCGGGCTGCGGGCCTGGCTCGGACAGGGGCTGGTGGATCCACACCATCCGGCGGCCACTATCACGGTGCTGGTGCTCTCGCTGTCGGCCCTGCTGCTGGGGCGGGCGTTCTGTGCCTGGTTCTGCCCGCTCGGGCTGGTGGGTGAGTGGCTGCACGGCCTGCGCAGCCGATGGCTGGCGGGGGAGTGGACGCCACCGCGCTGGTTCGATGTCGTGTTGCGCGGCCAGAAGTTTCTGGTGCTCGCGTTCCTGCTGTTTATCGTGCTGATCGCGGTGCCAAGCGCCGCCCTGCCCGGCTACTTCACCAGCCCCTACCATCAGGCGGCGGACATGAAGATGGGGGCCTTCTTCTTCAACCTGACCCTGACCTCGGGTCTGTGCCTCGGCTGGGTGCTGCTGCTCACCGCCACCTTCCGGCAAGGGTTCTGCCGCTACCTCTGTCCCTATGGCGCCTGGCTGGCCCTGCTCGGCCTGCTGACCCCACTGCGCATTCGCCGTGACCCGGCCCGTTGCCTGCGAAGTGCGGGCCATGACTGCGACAAGTGCAGCCGGGCCTGCCCATCGCGTATCCAGGTACACCAGCTCATCGCGGTGCGCAGTCTCGAGTGCACCAGCTGCCTGAGCTGCGTGGCCGCCTGCCCCAAGCGGGCCGATGCGCTGCACTTTGGCACTCAGGGGCGCCGGCTCGCGCCCCGCCAGCTGCTGGGGCTGCTCTGCCTGTTGCTGCTGGTGCTGCCGCTGCTCGCTTACGGCCTGCTGGGTATCTGGGTCAGTCAGACGCCGCTGGCAGATCGCGCCCAGCTGCTGCAGCTGCTGCCGCAACTGACCCATTGAGTAGTGAGGAGCGAGTTGCAGGCTGTCTGTTGAGGGCCCGCCGGGCAGCCTGAAGATGCACCCGCATTTGATACCTGAGGGGTAGCAAGGTAAAGTCCCTTCCCCGACATGGCGGCCATGCTGCCGTGTCGGGCCGGCAGCCTGCCTTGAGTGCACCTTGCTTCCCTTGCGAAGCAGCCAGCGCCGGGCGCCGGCACCTAGATGAGCGCGATCTACCATGACAACCGGCGTAGCACATGCAACGGTCCGCGGTCGCGATCAGATCCACAATCGTCTTTGGAGAAGTAAATGGGACAGAAACCATCGTTGGTGGGCGGGGCATGCATCATTGCCGGCGTCTGTGTAGGGGCCGGCATGCTGGGCTTGCCGAGTGCGGGGGCGGGCGCCTGGACCATCTGGTCGGTGCTGGCCATCACCCTGACCATGATCGTGATGACGCTCTCCGGCTGGATGCTGCTGGAGTCCTATCAGGGCTATCCGCTGCGCGTGTCGTTCGATACCGTTACCCGCGAACTGCTGGGGGAGAAGCTCAACGCCCTCAACAACCTCACCGTCTATTTCGTCGGCGGCATCCTGCTCTACGCCTACATCACCTCGGCCGGCCTCATCATCGACGGCATGACCGGCATCGGCAGCCAGTTGGGCTCAGTCCTGTTTACCCTGGGCTTCTCCGGTCTGGTGTGGCACTCCACCCGGGCGGTGGATCGCATCTCAGTGGTGTTGGTCATTGCCATGGGGCTGAGCTTCGTGTTCGGCATCTCTGGGCTGTCGCTCAACATCAAGCCGACCCTGCTGTTCGACACCCTGAGCGAGCACGCCAGTTATGCCCCCTATGCGCTGGCCATGCTGCCGGTGGCGCTCACCTCGTTCGGTTATCACCACTCGGTGTCGTCCATGCGCGCCTACTACGGTGAGGAGCGCCGCGCCCGTTACGCCATTCTCGGCGGCACCGCCATCGCCCTGCTGTTCTACCTCATCTGGCTGGTGAGCGTGTTCGGCAACCTGCCGCGCAGCGAGTTCGGCCCTGTGGTAGCCCAGGGCGGCAACGTCGATGTGCTGCTCAAGGCCTTGGCCTCGGTGATCGAATCCGAGGCGGTCGCCAGCGCCCTCAACCTCTTCTCCATGGCCGCCATCCTCTCCTCCTTCATCGGGGTGGGACTGGGGGTGTTCGACTATCTGGCGGATTTATTCAAGTTCGACAACGGCCGCGGTGGCCGCGCCAAGTCGTGGGCGGCCACCTTCCTGCCGCCGCTGCTGCTCTCCCTGCTGTTCCCGTTCGGCTTCCTGATGGCCATCGGCTACGCGGGCGCCGTGGCCACCCTGTGGACCTGCATCATCCCGGCCCTGCTGGCCTGGAAGGTGCGCGCCGGCAAGGGCAAGCAAGGTGACAAACAGGAGGGCTTCCGGGCGCCGGGCGGCATGCCGATGATCGCCGGCGTCTTCCTGTTCGGGGTACTGACCGCAGCGTTCCACCTGCTCAACATGGCTGGCCTGCTGCCCGTCTATACCGGCTGAGCCAGCTAAACAGCCAGCCGCCGTCACCGGTGGCATGCAACAAAACGGCGCCTTGGGGCGCCGTTTTGTTGCCGGCGCTGTCGAACAGGCGCGCAATGTGATCTGCCTCACTCCCACCCTGTCGATGGTTTGATCACTATCAACAAAAAGAGAAGTTCTGATGAACGTCCAAGCTATCCGTTCCATGCTCTAGGTTGGATATGACTGTCAAGGATGGTGTCTCATGTTTCCCCCTCGCAAGCTCGGTCATCAGATCACCCTGTTGACCATCAGCGGTATCGTATTGCTCGCCGTGGTGTTGCTCTCTTTCAACCTGCTTGAAAACCGTCAGCGAGCCATGATGGCCGAGCAAACCGAGCTGAAAACCCAGCTGCAGAATATAGATGCAGTGCTACGCAACACCCGGCATGAAGTCATGTTGGCCGCCACCCTGATCGCACAGCGGCCGGATGCGGCCAAAGCCGTTGCCGAGCAGGACTGGCAGACCCTCGCCAGGTTGTTCGATCCGGTCTGGCCCGTCCTCAAGGCGCAGGGGATCCAGCAGTTCCACTTCCACGTGCCGCCCGCCACCTCCCTCTACCGGGTTCACAAGCCCCAGACGCACGGCGACGATCTCGCTACCACCCGGCTGGCTGTGGTGGAGGTCAACCGCACCCATCAGCCGGTGGGCGGGCTGGAAACGGGGCTGGGGGGAACCGGTATCCGTGGCGTGGTGCCGGTGACTTTCGAGGGCAAGCCGGTAGGCTCCGTTGAGTTTGGTCGCGCGCTGGATACCTCGCTCTTTGGCGATCTGCTGGAGAAGAGCAGCCGTCTGGCGATCTACCTGCTCGATCAGGGCAAGCCGGTCATGCTGACCGGCAACAGCCTGCTCAACGAAAGCGCCGACTGGTATCAGGCCGTGCTGGCTGGCGAGCCGCATTTTGTTAGCATCCAGCAGGAGGGAAACACCTTCCTGGTGGTGGCGGCCCCGCTGTACGACTTCTCCGGCAAGGCGGTCGGCATCATAGAACTGGCGCGGGATCACGGGGTAGTTTCCGCCGCGCTGGCCAAGCAGATCTGGCAGATGGGGATGATAGCCCTGCTCGGTACTGCGTTGATTGGGGTGGCGCTAGCGTTGCTGCTGGGTCGCCTCAACCGGCCACTGCAGAACAGCATCAAGGCGCTGGAGGCGCTGGCCAACGGCTCCGGCGATCTCGGCAGCCGACTGCCGGTCGAAGGTTCCGATGAGACGCGGCGCCTCGGGATCGCCTTCAATGCCTTCGTCGGCAAGATCCGCGATACCATCAGCCAGCTCACCAGCACCCTGGGCGAGCTGGCCGGCGAGAGTGAACGACTGTCGCGCAGCGCCGTCGGCAACCTGGGCAGCATGACGCGCCAGCAGGAGCAGACCACCCAGCTCGCTACCGCCATGACCGAGATGACCAGCACTGTGCACGAGGTGGCGCACAATACGGTGAAGGCCGCCGAGGCAGCCAGTGAGGCGGACAATCAGGCGGTGACCGGCGATGCGGTGGTGCAGCAGAGCGTCAGCATGATCGAACAGCTGGCTCAGGAGATCTCCCATGCCGGCCACACAGTGCAGGAGGTAGCGAAGGCGAGTGAGCAGATTGGCTCCGTGCTGGCGGTGATCCAGTCCATTGCCGAGCAGACCAACCTGCTGGCGCTCAACGCTGCCATCGAGGCCGCCCGGGCCGGCGAGCAGGGACGCGGTTTCGCGGTGGTGGCGGACGAGGTGCGCTCGCTGGCGGGCCGTACCCAGCACTCAACCGCCGAGATCCGTGCCACCATCGAACAACTGCAGCGGGCGGTGGGCACCACGGTCACCATGATCGAGCACAGTGTCCAGCAGGCGGGCGAATCGGTAGAGCGGGCCAACCGCGCGGGGGATGCGCTCGGTCGCATCAAGGGGGCGGTCAACAGCATCCGCGACATGAATGCCCAGATTGCCACCGCCTCGGAGGAGCAATCCTCGGTCAGCGACGAGATCACCCGCAACATCGTCAGTGTGCACGAGATCTCCCAGGCCACCACCCAGGTGGCGCGCGATACCGCTCAGATCGCCAGCCATGTGGCGACCCTGGTGGATAAGCTGGGGGATCTGGCCGGCCAGTTCCAGGATGGCACCAACGTGCAGATGGTGCTGGGACGAGCCCGCGCGGCTCACATGGGCTGGAAGAGCCGAGTGCGGGCTTACCTCGATGGCCATGAATCTCTCTCCCGCCAGGAGGCGGTGAGTGACAGGGAGTGCCGTCTCGGTCGCTGGTACTTCGGCGAGGGACAGACCTGTTGTGGTGATCATGTTGCCTTCCGTGCCATCGCGGCCCCTCACGCCAGACTGCATCAGGTGATCCAGCAGATCATCGACCTCAAAAACCAGCACAAGCAGGAGGAGGCAGAGGCGCTCTACCGCGAGATCGAGCGCAACTCCGAGCTGGTGGTGGGCAATATCGATCAGCTGATAGAGGAGATGACCCAGCCGAATCGCAACTGATAACACAGATCAGGCAGCAAACGGGCTGACAGTGATGTCAGCCCGTCTCTATTGCGTTGGCCAGGCAGAGAAACGTCACTGTGCCTCGCGTCCATCCTGATAACGGGCGGCGGTAATGAACTGGCTGAAGGTTTCGCACCAGACGATCACGCTGTTGTAACGGGCCGGGTCGATATCGGCAGGCAGTAGCACGACAAAGTTGTCGAAGGTTTTCACCGGCCCGACCCGTACCATCTGAGCCTTCAGACGGGCAAAGTCGGCCTCAGTTTCGACAAATTCCGGCGACAGATAGAGCTGGTAATCGGGCCCCGGCGCCAGCTTGCCCATCAGGCTGATGGCATCGGGCCCTATGCTCACCTTGCCTTCGCCCCA
This sequence comes from Aeromonas enterica, assembly GCF_054052465.1. Classification (NCBI taxonomy): domain Bacteria; kingdom Pseudomonadati; phylum Pseudomonadota; class Gammaproteobacteria; order Aeromonadales; family Aeromonadaceae; genus Aeromonas; species Aeromonas enterica. The sequence goes on from NZ_JBSTYL010000024.1 coordinate 52,550, forward strand.
GTGCAGTCGGTCGCTGTCTTTCAGGTCCCGGCGAAAGGTGCCGTTAAAGGTCGCTTTTTGCTGACGGGCTGCCACCTGTTCACTGCTCGGCGCGGCAGGCGCGATCAGGATCGGCAGGGCATAGATGCCGGCGGCAAAGCCCGCCGCCGCGACCAGCAGATGGGTGCCAAACAGCAGGATCATGGTTTTGCGTTGCATGATATCTCGGTCGTTGATGAATTGGAGTCAGCATCATAGCAGCGGTGAGGGATGGCAGGCTTGTTGTTAAGCGCAATAGAATCGGACGTTTGTGCAGCCTGGCACTGCTTGTCCACTCGCCAGTCATGCCTGTAGATACCGCCATATCACCCAGATGACTGCCAGGGTAGTAGCCAAGTCAGACAGCATCTACAAACTGCGGACTGCCCCTTTTCTCGCGATATGGACAAGGAAGAGAAGGCCTGGGGATGAGGGGGCGTGGTTATCCGCGGTAAACGTTGGGCTTCACTACGCTCGGTGCCAACCTGCATGTACCTACCGCCAGCCAACGCTTCTGCAGGTTCGATTAGCGCAGCGTAATCGGACGATCGAGAGGCTTTGGTTGTGGTTGTTGCCGTGCAACAGAGGTGGCCAGCCGGAGGGAAAATTCGGCTAGCCGTTATGGCGGGAGAATCTATTTACGCGAACGTCCGATTACGCCTGACGGCTAATCGAACCTACGAACTGAAATTGTTAGCTAATGCCAATTACGGACATCATGTTTGAAAATTTGCTTGATGAGAAAGTTGCATTCATAATGTTCATGCTTTTTTCATCTGAGTAAACATTTAAACCAAAAGGTTTTAAATTTAATTTATTAACTGTAACACTCCCATTTTTTTCTTTTTCACAGTCAATTATCACGCCATCTGGCGTAGTTATTTTAACTCTATTTCCGTTTTTAATTACAAGAACTGACGGGTTTGTAGAGAAATTATCTTTTACCAATGGGTACCACTCTGAGCCATCTTGTTTGGCTGGTATATTAATCCATATCCTGGGAATCTTGCCATCACCTATTAATATGGGGGCAAATCCTTTGAAATCTATCAAGGTATTAACATTAGATATGATGTTACTACCGATATAAATACTACTCGGTGCCTTATAGTTGGTGGGAAGAGAATTAATCTTCATTGCCATTCTCCCTTAGTAACATGTAGTTTTCTTTTTTTGTTATTGATGAAGTGTTCTTCTATCGCGTTTAGTAAATCTTCCTTCTCTTTGTCTTCATTAGATTTAACGAAACGCTTTGTTACTAGGCAAATTAATAAACCAATGACTAATGATATTATTTCCCATCCAGCCAGTTGAGGGTCTTCTTTAGCTACTAAGGAGGCGGCAACTTTTCCAATGATCGATATTAGTAAGCCTATAGTAGCACCTGCGAACAAATTAAAATACATTTCTGTGTTATCAGGCTTTTTTATTATGCTAAATTCATATCTAGTTAAATCGTATGGCATCTCAGCGATATAACGTGTAGGCTCACTTTCTATAAAACCTTCCATTATTAACGGCTTGTCGAATATCTCGCCGGAAAAATGCTTTGATGCGACATTCTTAGAGTCTTTAGGCAATTTAGGTTCCTTTATCCTATTGATAATGACTCATGTCATAAAAATACTCACCTTATCACACAGTGATTCTTGTATTGAATCCATCTGTAAAAAAATGGCGCCTATGGCGCCATTTTTAGGTAATACAGGCAATCTTCGCTACTGCAGCAGCGAGATATCCGCGACTTGCAGGAACAGGTTGCGCAGGTTGTTCAGCAGCGCCAGACGGTTGGCCTTGAGGGCCTCGTCGTCGGCCATCACCATGACTTCGTTGAAGAAGGTGTCGACCGGCTCGCGCAGGGCGGCCAGACGGGTGAGGGCAGTCTGATAGTCACCGGCAGCGAACAGCGGCGCCAGTTCGGCTTGCAGGGCAGCAACCTGGGTGGCCAGCGCCTTCTCGGCGGCATCTTGCAGCAGTTCCGGTTTGACGGCAGTCGGCAATTCGCCTTCAACTTTGGCCAGAATGTTGCTCACGCGCTTGTTGGCAGCAGCCAATGCCAGTGCGGCATCCAGGCTGCGGAAGTGGCTGACGGCCTTGACGCGACGATCGAAGTCCAGCGGACGGGTCGGGCGGCGGGCCAGTACGGCCAGCACCACATCGGCACCTATGCCTTCGTCCTGATAGGCGGCGCGGAAGCGGCCCAGCATAAAGTCGACCACGTCGGTGACGACGGTGTTGTTGGTCAGCTTGTCGCCGTAGACGCGTACCGCTTCTTCAACCAGTTCAACCAGATCCAGATCCAGCTGCTTCTCGGTCATGATGCGCAGAGCACCGATGGCGGCGCGACGCAGGGCGAACGGATCCTTGTCGCCTTTGGGCAGCATGCCGATGCCGAAGATGCCGGCCAGGGTGTCGAGCTTGTCGGCCAGCGCCACGGCGCAGGCTTCCAGAGCGGACGGCAGGGCATCACCGGCGAAGCGCGGCATGTACTGCTCGTTCAGGGCCACGGCCACCACTTCGTCTTCGCCGTCGTGACGGGCGTAGTGCATCCCCATGACACCCTGGGTGCTGGCGAACTCGCCAACCATGTTGGTCATGAGATCACACTTGGAGAGCAGGCCGGCACGCTTGGCCTGAGCCACATTGGCGCCAATGCGCTCGGCGATGAAGCCGGCGACGGTCTCGATGCGCTCGACCTTGGCCTTGACGGTGCCCAGCTGCTGCTGGAACAGCACGGTTTCGAGGCGCGGCAGGCGGGAAGCCAGCGTCTGCTTGAGGTCGGTCTTGAAGAAGAACTCGGCGTCAGACAGACGGGGGCGCACCACCTTCTCGTTGCCGCTGATGATCTGGCTCGGGTCTTTGGACTCGATGTTGGTGACGAAGATGAACTTCGGCAGCAGCTTGCCGCTCTTGTCGTAGACCGGGAAGTACTTCTGGTCACCCTTCATGGTGTGCACCAGCGCCTCGGCCGGTACGGCCAGGAACTTCTCTTCGAAGTTGGCAGTCAGCACGACCGGCCACTCGACCAGAGCGGTGACCTCTTCGAGCAGGGCGTCGTCCAGATCGGCAACGCCACCGAAGGCGGCAGCGGCCGCTTCGGCGTCAGCCTTGATCTTGGCCTTGCGCGCCATGAAGTCGGCAACCACTTTGCCTTTTTCCAGCAGGATCTGCGGGTACTGGCTGGCGTTGTCGATGGTGAACTCGCTCTCGCCCATAAAGCGGTGACCGCGAAGGATGCGGGCAGAGTCGATACCCAGAATGTGAGCGGGCACCAGATCCCCATCCAGCAGCAGGGTCACGGTGAACACCGGACGCACGAACTGGATGGTCTTGTCGCCCCAGCGCATCATCTTGGGGATGGGCAGCTTGGCCAGTGCGGAGGCGACCAGCTCGCCCAGCAGATCTTTGGCCGGACGGCCTTCGACCTTGGCGGTGTGAACCAGCCACTCACCCTTGTTGGTGACCAGACGCTCGGCCTGTTCGACGGTGATGCCGTTGCCACGGGCCCAGCCTTCGGCAGCCTTGGTCGGCTTGCCATCGGCATCGAACGCCTGGGAGACGGCCGGGCCGCGCTTCTCGACGCTCTTGCTCGGCTGCTCGCCGGCCAGCGCGTGCACCTTCAGCGCCAGGCGGCGCGGTGAGGCAAACCACTCGACGTCGCCGAAGGCCAGGTCGGCCTTGGTCAGCTCAGCTTTGAAGTTGTCGGCAAAGGCCTCGGCCAGGGAGCGCAGGGCCTTGGGTGGCAGCTCGGCGGTGCCGATCTCTACCAGAAATGTATGTTGTGCCATGTCCGTTCCTTAACCTTGCTTGTTCTCTTCGTCGCTGCGCTTGCACATCGGGAAGCCCAGCGCTTCGCGGGAGGCGTAGTAGGCCTCGGCCACGGCCTTGGTCAGGGTGCGAATGCGCAATATGTAGCGCTGACGCTCGGTGACCGAGATGGCCTTGCGGGCATCCAGCAGGTTGAAGGAGTGGGCGGCTTTCAGAATGCGCTCGTAAGCGGGCAGCGGCAGCGGCGTTTCCAGTGCCAGCAGGTGCTGGGCCTCTTTCTCGTACTGCTCGAAGCAGTGGAACAGGAAGTCCACGTCGGCGTGTTCGAAGTTGTAGGTAGACTGCTCCACCTCGTTCTGGTGGAACACATCGCCGTAGGTGGTCTTGCCCAGCGGGCCATCGGACCAGACCAGATCGTAGACGCTGTCCACGCCCTGAATGTACATGGCCAGACGCTCGAGACCGTAGGTGATCTCGCCGGTCACCGGCTTGCACTCCAGGCCGCCAACTTGCTGGAAGTAGGTGAACTGAGTCACTTCCATGCCGTTGAGCCACACTTCCCAGCCCAGACCCCAGGCACCCAGGGTCGGGTTTTCCCAGTTGTCTTCCACGAAGCGGATGTCGTGGATTTCGGGATCCATACCCAGCTCTTTCAGCGAGCCCAGGTAGAGTTCCTGAATGTTGTCGGGGGAAGGCTTGATGATCACCTGGAACTGGTAGTAGTGCTGCAGGCGATTCGGGTTTTCACCGTAGCGGCCGTCGGTCGGACGGCGGGACGGTTGCACGTAAGCGCAGGCGATGGGCTCCGGGCCCAGAGCGCGCAGACAGGTCATGGGGTGTGAAGTACCGGCACCCACTTCCATGTCCAGCGGCTGAATAATGGTACAGCCCTGGCGGGACCAGTAGTCCTGCAGCTGCAGGATCAGGCCCTGAAAGGTTTTGACATCGAATTTTTGCATAATTTTTTTCGCGCGAAATGAAAATCAGAGCAAGATTTGCTGAATGTGAACCGAAGGAGTATACCGTCTGGCATGGTCGGATAATAGGCGAAATTACAGGGGATTCAGGGATGGCGCTGCGCCGTGCCTGGCTGAGCGGGATGTTCGGTATATGATGTGACCGATGCCGCCTGCAGAGTGGGCAGGGTCGGGGAAACAGATCAAATAAGAAGGGAGACGAAATGGAACTGCGCTGCGCCTGGGTGACCAGGGACCCGGAATATATCGAATACCATGACAAGCAGTGGGGCAGGCCGGTCCGCGATCCCCGCGAGTTGTTTGCCAAGCTCTGCCTCGATGGCCAGCAGGCGGGCCTCTCCTGGATCACCATCTTGAAGCGTACCGAGAGCTACTACCGTGCCTATGCCGACTTCGATCCCACGCTCATCGTCCGGTTCGACGAGCAGGATGTGGCGCGGCTGATGCAGGACAAAGGCATCATCCGCAACCGCCTCAAGGTGCAGTCGATCATCAAAAATGCTCGCGCCTATCTGGCGTTGCAGGAGCAGGGGATCGACTTCGCGGATTACCTCTGGGGCTTCGTCGGCGGCGCTCCCATCGTCAATCAACGGCAGGGCAACGGCGATATTCCGGCGACCTCAAAGGAGTCGGATGCCATGGCCAAGGCACTCAAGAAGCTCGGCTTCACCTTCGTCGGCAGCACGATTTGCTACGCATTTATGCAGGCAGTGGGGATGGTGAACGATCATCTGGTGACCTGTCCCTGCCACGGCGAGTGTCAGCGGCCCGCCTGAGGCTGCTTATCGACTGAGCCAGATTCCGCCAGGGGGCGAGCGGTCACGCCGAATGCCGGGAGTCGTCAACCATCCTCTTCCTTGAGACAAATTCGGCTGCATTTGTAGCCGAATCTGGCCCGCTAGGCGCCGCCGGCGCGCAAAAAACGCTCACTCTCGCCAGCCGTTCAGACCTGCGTCAGACAATGGCGTGGTGGCGCGTTACAATCCGGCCCCCGGCATGGTGCCGGACTGTATTCATAGAGGTTTTTTCATGCGAGCCAAGATCCTGGTGCCAGCTTTGGCACTGACCATTGCCCTGACCGGCTGTACCACCAACCCCTATACCGGTGAATCCCAGACCTCCAAGGGGGCCTGGGGGGCGCTGGCTGGCGCCGCGACGGGCGCCGCCGTGGGCGCGCTCTCCTCCAGCAAGGGTGATCGCAAGAAGGGGATTCTGACTGGCGTGGCCGCCGGTGCCGCCCTGGGTGGCGGTATCGGTTACTACATGGACGTGCAGGAAGCCAAGCTGCGCGAGAAGTTGCAGGGCACTGGCGTCAGCGTGACCCGCAGTGGCGACCAGCTGATCCTCAACATGCCGAACAACGTCACCTTCGACAGCTCCAGCGCCCAGCTGAAAGCGGCCGGTGCCAATACCTTGTCCGGCGTGGCCATGGTGGTTGCCGAGTTCGACAAGACCCGGCTGAACGTGGTCGGTCACACCGACAGCACCGGCTCCCGCGAACTGAACATGAAGCTCTCCCGCGAGCGTGCCGATGCCGTCGCCGCCCAGCTGATTGGTCAGGGCGTAGCGGGCAGCCGCATCGCCACCAGCGGTGTGGGCCCGGATCAGCCGGTTGCCACCAACAGCACCGCCGAAGGCAAGGCCCAGAACCGTCGGGTGACCATCACCCTGACCCCGACCGCTTAAGTCGTCCGGTTTCCGATAACAAAAAAGGCCCCGCCAGCGATGGCGGGGCCTTTTGCTATCTAGCGCTGCGGGCCTAGACGGCGGCGGTCAGCTGGATTTCCACTTTATAACCTTCGTGGGCCAGGCGAGCTTGTACGCAGGCACGGACAGGCGCGGTGCTGGCGTGAGAGGAGCCAGGCATCCCGCTCGGCTTAGACGGCCGCCGTCAGCTGGATTTCCACTTTATAACCTTCGTGAGCCAGGCGGGCCTGTACGCAGGCCCGGACAGGCGCCGTACCCGCCGGGATCCAGGCATCCCACTGCTCGTTGAAGGTGGCGATGTCCGCAATGTCCTTGAGATAGATGTTGGCCATCAGGATCTTGTCGACCCCGGAGCCGTTGGCTTCCAGCAGGCGTTGCAGGCTGGCCAGCACTTCGCGGGTCTGCTGGTGAATGTCGGCCTCTTCGCTCACGGGGACTTCCACCACATAGAGGGTGCCGTTGTGAATGACCACGTCTGACCAACGCTGGGTGGTGCCGACTCGGGTAATGGCTGTCATGTTTGCTCCGAAACTGGGCTTATTGACCCTTGCGGATCAGATAGCGGTAGGGGGCCTGCTCTGTCTCGCTGGCGATCAGGGTGTGATCCATGAAGCGGCAGAAGCTGGGGATGTCGCGGGTGGTTGAGGGATCGTCGGCGCTGACCAGCAGGGTCTCGCCCTGGGCCATCAGCCGCACTTTTTTACGCACCATCATCACGGGTTCCGGGCAACGAAGCCCGATTGCGTCCAACTCGTGAGTCGCATCGCAGAATAAAGTAGTCATTAATAATCAACCTTCAACCAATTCAGCTGCCAATGATACTCACGGCGAAAAAATAATCAAACTACTGGGACTGGAAGCAGCATATGTAACCAAAGTGTTATCTGGCCCTATCTAGTCCTCGTCTTGTGAGTAATATAAAAATTGAACCATATTCAACAAGGAGGTGTGAATATGCAGGTCTCCTACGGCAGATTGCAAGCCTACGCAGGCATGGGGTTCTTGGCTTTCGCCATGATAGTGATGGGCAGCCCGATCGGTAACACAGGCACCTGGTTCGGTTCCATGGTGATGATTGGACTGGGGCTCTGGATCGAGCTCAGCGATTACTACGACGAAGATGAGGACGAGAACGATCACTCTTAGCTCCCGGATTTCTCCCACAACGACAAAGGCGGATGATGTATCCGCCTTTGTCGTTTCTGGTCGTCGGGAACGGTGCTAGCGGGTCGAGCGCATGGCCCGTTCCAGATGCTGCGCCGTCTGCTCCGGGTTGGCCCTGGGGTCGTTGAAGAAGTTGCTCAGCACATCCATGATCGCCTGGCGCATGTTGGTCGGTGTCGCCATCCCTTCCGCCATGCTGGGCAGCAGGTTGCCTTGCTGCTCTGCCTGCAAGAAATCCTGATAGGAACGGATGGCGCAGCGATCGAACTTGCTCATGTCCGGTTTGGTGAGGGCGGGGATCGAGCCCTTCACCCGGTTGAACTCCTGCTGGAAGCGCGGCGTCATCAGCAACTGGGCCAGCTCACCCTGCGCCTGCAACTGGGCGGGATCCCGCTGCTTGAACATGGCGATGGAGTCCAGGTTGTAGCTGAACAACCCTTCGCTGCCTGGACTAGGCAGACACTCTATGTCTTCACCCGGCCGGTAGTTGCCGACGCTCAACTCCCCCTTCACCCAGTCCCCCATCAGCTGCATGGCGGCCTCTCCCGTCTCCAGCTGGTTGGTGGCCTGGTGCCACTTCAAACCGATGAAGCTCTTGGGCACGTAGGCGCGCAGCTGCTGGAAGCGGGTCAGCACCCGCACCATGTCGGGGCCGGTCAGGGTGGCGTTGTCCTGTTCGAGGAACGCCTTGCGATAGAACTCCTTGCCTCCTTCGCCCAGCGCTACCGTCTCGAACAACACTGCCAGCTGCCAAGGTTCGTTGCCGATGGCCAGCGGTGTGATCCCTTTCTGTTTGATCTGCTCTGCCACCGTCACGAACTGATTCCAGTCAGTGGGCGGGGTCAGTCCCAGCTTGTCGAACACCTTGCGGTTGAGCCATAGCCAGTTGACTCTGTGTATGCCGGTCGGCACTGCCATCAGAGCGCCGTTTTGGCTGAGGGTTTCTCGTACCATGGGCGGCAGTTGCGGGTACCAGCCGAGGTGTTCGGCCATGGGAGTGAGATCGCGCAAGAAACCAAGCCCGGCCCACTCCCTCAGCTCATAGCCTTTGAGGTGCGCCGCCTCCGGCGGGTTGGCCGCCAGCGCCCGGCTTTTGAGTACCGTCATGGCGCTTTTGCCACCACCGCCCTGCACCGCGAAATCGTTCCACTGGTTGCCCTGCTCGGTCCATTCGGATTTGAGCACCTCCACCGCCTTGGCTTCACCGCCGGATGTCCACCAATGCAACACTTCCACCTGAGCGGCGGCAACGGGCAGAGACAACAGGGCGATGACAGAAAAAGACAACCACTTCATAAGGTTACTGCCTTGGTAGGGAGAGGGTGGCCTGCAGGCCACCCTGTGGACGATTTTCCAGCACCAGATCGCCGCCGTGGGCGTGGGCTATGTTGCGGGCTATGCCCAGGCCCAGACCGGTACCGGCCAGATCCGTGCTGAGCCGGTAGTAGGGCTCGAAGATGCGCTCGAACTGATCCTCCGGCAGGCCCGGGCCCTCATCCATGATGAACAGGATCAGCATCTCCTCGTCGTCCATGATGATGATGCGCACCTTCTGGCCGTACTTGATGCCGTTGTCCACCAGGTTGCCGATGCAGCGTTTGAGCGCCAGCGGCTTGCCACGGTAGAGCTGCTTGCAGTGACCCTCTATGGTCAGCCGCTCGTCGTGCAGGTTCATGGACTCGGCCATCTGCTCCAGCATGGCGTCTATGTCCAGCTGCTCTATGTTCTCGTGGATATCGGTGTCTTTCACCGTCTGCAGCGCCCCCTTTACCATCAGCTCCAGCTCGTCCAGATCCTTGTTGAACTTGCCGATCTGCACCTCGTCGTCGAGCAGCTCGACCCGCAGCCGCAGCCGGGTGATCGGGGTCTTGAGATCGTGGGAGATGGAGCTGAACAGCCGCTCTCTGTCGTCGATATAACGGCGGATGCGGTGCTGCATGATGTTGAAGGCACGGGTGGCCGCCACGATCTCCGACGCCCCCTCCTCTTTCAGCGAGGGCTGGTCTATATCTTTGCCCAGGTTGACCGCCGCCTTGGCGAGCCGGCGCAGCGGACGGGTCTGCCAGCGCACCAGCAGGAAGGTGAAGAAGCAGAGAAACACCGTCATCAGGGCGATGAAGCGCACCTGGTTGCTCGGCATGACGGTATCGTCGAGCGTCATGTAGGGGGCGGGCAGCAAGGCCGCCAGATAGAGCCACTCACCCGGTTCTATCTCGATCTGGGTCACCAGCACGGGCGGATTGAGCGGCTCCAGCGACAGCGTGTAGCGGGCCCAGGAGGAGGGCAGATCCGCCAGCAGGGTGTCGTTGTTGAAGACGTGCAGCTCTTCCGGGCGGGAGAAGTCCACCTTGATGGCCATGGCATCGGAGAGCTTGCGACTCAATACCCCCTGCACTTCCTTGAGCACCAGCGTCTTGCGCTCGCTGTCGGGGATGGCGTTGATGTGGATCTCCTCTTCGTTCAGCGAGACGAAGAAGCGGCTGCCGCCCATGTTGCGCAGCTGGTCCAGCGCAATATGGCGGTACTGCAGCGGCAAGGATTTGAAGAAGTTGACGGTGGAGGCGGCCGACAGCGCCAGGTTGCGGGTGGTGCTGAGCATGCCTTCCAGCTCCCGTTTCTGGATCTGTTGCATCCAGATGCCGGTGAGTATGGTCTGGGAGAGCAGGATGGCGAGCAGCAACAGCAACAGCATCCGCGACAACAGGGAGCGGGGTACCAGCGCCCGCCAGAACCACCTCGTCCTCATGGGATCTCGTGTACCTCTGCGATCAGCATGTAGCCACTGCCGCGAATGGTCTTGATGATGCGCGGGCTCTTGCCGTTGTCACCCAGCTTCTGGCGCAACCGGCTGATCTGCACGTCGATGCCGCGCTCCATCGGCAGGCTCTCTCGGCCACGAGTCGCATCCGAAATGGTGTCTCTATCCAGCACCACGCCGGGTTGCTGCAGGAACATGCCGAGCAGCAGGGCATCGCTGCCGGAGAGATCCAGCAGGCTGCCGTCGTCGTGGGTCAGCTGGTGGCTCAGGGTGTCCAGAGTCCACTCGGCAAAACGCAGCCGGCGGCTCGGCTCCTTCTCTTTTTCCGGCTGGCGGAATTCGGCGCGGCGCAGCAGCGCCTTGATGCGGGCCTGCAGTTCACGCGGGCTGAACGGTTTGGCGATGTAGTCGTCGGCGCCGAGTTCGAGGCCGATCACCCGGTCCGCTTCATCGGAGGCGGCGGTCAGCATGATGATGGGCACCTGGGAGTCGCGACGGATCTGCTGGCAGAGGGTAAAACCGTCGTCGCCCGGCATCATGATATCGAGAATAATCAGGTCAGGGCTGTGCAGGGCGAGCTGCTGGCGCATCTCGTTGCCTTCCGCCGCAGTCAATACCTGGAAACCCGCCCTGGTCAGGTATTCATTGAGCAGCTCGCGGATCTCTTGGTCGTCGTCGACGATAAGCAGTTGTTTGCTCGTTGACATATGTATGTGCATCCACCCATTTTTTTGTGCAGATTGAACCTGTCGGGGGAGCAAAAAGCAAGCAAGCCCCCCATCTAATGTGAGGTTATGGGCAATATCCTCCCATATCGCGTCCCGTAAATAAAAAAGGCCGACCCAAACGGGGCGGCCAACACGCAGATTCCGACGACAGGCGATCACCCCGTGTGGCGATCTCCACAGACTCGATGACGGGCCGGCAAGGCCAACCCCAAAAGAGACAATTCTGGCTCGCCCTCGCTGTCGCAGTGAGGGCGAGCCGTTGACATCACACCCGTTCGAACACGGTGGCGATGCCCTGGCCCAGACCTATGCACATGGTGGCCAGACCCAGGGTGGCGTCCTTCTCCTCCATCAGGTGGATCAGGGTGGTGGAGATGCGCGAGCCAGAGCAGCCCAGCGGGTGGCCCAACGCGATGGCTCCGCCGTTCAGGTTGACCTTCTCTTCCGCTACGTCAAGCAGTCCCAGATCCTTGACGCAAGGCAGTGACTGGGCGGCGAACGCCTCGTTCAGCTCGACCAGATCGATGTCACCTATGGTCAGACCGGCACGCTTGAGCGCCTTCTGGGTGGCCGGCACAGGGCCATAACCCATGATGGCGGCATCACAGCCTGCCACGGCCATGGAGCGCACCCTGACGCGTGGGGTCAGCCCCAGCGCCTTGGCCCGATCTGCGCTCATCACCAACATGGCGGAGGCGCCGTCGGACAGGGCCGAGGAGGTACCGGCGGTCACGGTGCCGTTGACCGGGTCGAACACAGGGCGCAGCTGGCTCAGGGTGTCGACCGTGGTCTCCGGGCGGATCACTTCGTCGTAGTCGTAGAAGAAGCGGGCACCGCTGGCGTCATGCCCTTCCAGACCGACGATCTCTCTGGCGAAGCGCCCTTCCACGGTTGCGGCATAGGCGCGGCGGTGGGAGCGGGCGGCAAACTCGTCCTGCTGCTGGCGACTGATGCCGTGCAGCTTGCCCAGCATCTCGGCGGTCAGCCCCATCATGCCGGAGGCCTTGGCCACCGACTTGGCCATGCCGGGGTGGAAGTCGACCCCGTGGCTCATGGGCACATGGCCCATGTGCTCGACGCCGCCGATGATGAAGATGTCCCCGTCACCCACCTGAATGGCGCGGGAGGCATCGTGCAGTGCCTGCATGCTGGATCCGCACAGACGGTTGACGGTGACCGCCCCTACCTGCTTGGGAATGCCGGCCAGCAAGGCCGCGTTGCGGGCGATGTTGAAGCCCTGCTCCAGGGTCTGCTGCACGCAGCCCCAGTAGATGTCTTCGATCTCGTTCGGGTCTAGGTTGGGGTTGCGCAGCAGGATGGAGCTCATCAGGTGCGCGGACAGATCTTCTGCACGCACGTTGCGGAAGGCGCCGCCCTTGGACCGGCCCATGGGGGTCCGGATACAGTCGACAATGACTACGTCTTTCATGAATGGATCTCCTTTCCGCAATCAGTAGAAGGTTTTGCCCTGGGCAGCCATTTCACGCAGCTTGTCGCTGACGCGGTAGAGCGGGCCCAGATCGGCATACTGGTCGGCCATGGCCACGTAACGATCCAGACCTATGGTGTCCAGATAGCGGAACACGCCACCACGGAAGGGAGGGAAGCCCAGGCCATAGACCAGCGCAATGTCGGCTTCGGCCGGCGTAGCGACTATGGCCTCTTCCAGGCAGAGCACCACCTCGTTGATCATGGGGATCATCATGCGGGCTATGATGGCTTCCTTGTCGAAATCCTGTTTCGGCTTGGCAATGGGGGCCAGCAGCTCGTAAGCGGCCACATCGGCCACCTTCTTCGGCTTGCCCTTCTTGTCCTGCTCGTAGGCGTAGAAGCCCTTGCCATTCTTCTGACCGAAGCGGCTGGCGTCGTACATCACGTCGATGGCGGTGCGCCCTTCCTTGCTCATGCGAGCCGGGAAACCCTGCGCCATCACATCACCGGCATGGTGACCGGTATCGATGCCGACCACGTCCAGCAGGTAGGCGGGGCCCATCGGCCAGCCGAACTCCTTCTCCATCACCTTGTCGACGGCGGCAAAGTCGGCACCATCGGCAACCAGCTTGTTGAAGCCGAAGAAGTAGGGGAACAGCACCCGGTTGACGAAGAAACCCGGGCAGTCGTTGACCACTACCGGGGATTTGCCCATGGCGGCAGCGTAGGCCACCACGCGGTTGATGGTTTCATCGGAGGTCTGCTCGCCGCGGATGATTTCCACCAGCGGCATGCGGTGCACAGGGTTGAAGAAGTGCATGCCGCAGAAGTTCTGCGGGCGCTTCAGCCCCTTGGCCAGCAGGGAGATGGGAATGGTGGAGGTGTTGCTGGCGAGCACGGCGTCGTCACCGATGATCCCTTCCACTTCACCCAGCACGGCGGCCTTCAACTTGGGATTCTCGACCACGGCTTCGACCACCAGATCCACGTGCTTGACGTTGTCATAGCTCAGGGTCGGGGTGATGGCGGAGAGCACCTGGCCCATCTTGATGCCATCGATGCGGCCCTTCTCGAGCTGACCGTTGAGCAGCTTGGTGGCTTCGCCCATGCCGAGCGCCAGCGCCTTCTCGTTGATGTCCTTCATCACTGCCGGAATGCCCTTGCTGGCAGACTGGTAGGCGATGCCGCCACCCATGATGCCGGCACCCAGCACGGCGGCGTGGCTTGTGGCCTTGGCTGCCTGCTTGGCGGCCTTCTTGGCCAGCGCCTTGATGTGCTGATCGTTGAGGAAGATACCGACCAGCGCCTTGGCTACGTCTGTCTTGGCCAGCTTGATAAAGCCCTGTGCCTCGACGACGAGCGCCTCGTCACGGCTCATGCCGGCGGCGGCTTCGACGGTTTTCACCGCCGTCATGGGGGCTGGATAGTGTTTGCCCGCCACGGCGGCAACCATGCCGGCGGCGGTGCTGAAGCTCATCATGGCTTCCAGCTTGGAGAGACGCAGCGGGGCCTTCTTGGCGGCGCGGCGGCTCTGCCAGTTCAGCTTGCCCGCGATGGCGTCTTTTATCATCTGCACGGCGGCGCTGTGCAGTGCCTCGGGAGCGACCACGGCATCGACGGCACCCACCTTGAGGGCGTCATCGGCACGGTAATCCTTGCCTGTGGTGATCCACTCAAGCGCGTTGTCGGCACCGATGAGGCGCGGCAAACGAACCGTGCCGCCAAAGCCCGGCATGATGCCGAGTTTGGTCTCGGGCAGGCCAATCTTGGCGCTGGTGTCGGCCAGACGAAAATCGGTGGAGAGTATGGTCTCGCAGCCGCCGCCGAGGGCATGGCCCTTGATGGCACAGAGGGTCGGCACCGGCAGATCTTCGATGGCGCTGAAGATGTCGTTGGCCTTTTTCAGCCAGCCGAGCAGATCTTCTTGCGGCAGATCGAACAGTTCCAGGAATTCGGTAATGTCGGCACCGACGATGAAGGCGTCTTTGCCAGAGGTGAGGATCAGACCTTTTAGTTCACGTTCTTGTTGTAATGCGGCGATCGCCTCGCTCAGTGAGAGCAGGGTAGCGCGATCCAGCTTGTTGACTGAACCCGGGGCATCAAACCTCAGTTCGGCAATGCCGTTTTCGAGGTAGCTGACCGACAGGGTTTCGCCTTGGTAGATCATGAGAGTGTCTCCTTGTTCCCACGCGGTGGGGGGCTTTGCTCCTTTCTCCCCAGCAGGGGGCGAGGCTCACTATTGATCCAAAAGAAGACATTTTCAACACCTATTTAAAACATTTGTTTAACAGTTCTCGAGTAAAAGCTCCTCATCACAAAGCGGGCGAAAGAGAGGCGCCTTGCGGCGCCTGCTCTGAATGTGAGTTGTTTATCAACGGGCCAGTTCCGGCCGATTGCGATACTGGTTCAGCACCTCGGGATCGGCGAGTGCATGAGTGTTGTTGACGGGACGGTTGTGCACCACTTCCCGCACCGCCAGTTCGACGATTTTGCCGGACTTGGTGCGGGGAATGGCATCCACCTGCAGGATGCAGGCGGGCACGTGGCGGGCAGTGCAGTGCTGTTTGATCTGCTGGCGGATGCGCTCGCGCAGGGGCTCGTCCAGTTGCAGGCCAAGCTTGAGCTTGACGAACAGCACCACCCGCTCGTCCTGTTGCCATTGCTGGCCGATGACGATGCTCTCCTCCACTTCGTCGAGTTGCTCGACATAGCGATAGATCTCGCTGGTGCCGATGCGCACGCCGCCCGGGTTGAGGGTGGCGTCGGAGCGGCCGTAGAACAGAATACCGCCGGTCGGGGTCAGCTCAATCCAGTCGCCGTGGCACCAGATGTTGTCGAACCGCTCGAAGTAGGCGGCATGGTATTTGTCGCCGCTGTCGTCGCCCCAGAAGCCGATGGGCTGGGCCGGGAACGGCTTGGTGCAGACCAGCTCTCCCTTCTCGCCCTGCACCGGCTGGCCTGCCTCGTTGAACACCTGCACCGCGAGGCCGAGGCCGCGTCCCTGGCTCTCGCCGCGATAGACCGGGCTGATGGGGTTGCCGATAACGAAGCAGGAGCAGATATCGGTGCCGCCCGAGATGGAGCTGAGCTGCACATCCTGCTTTACCTGCTGATAGACGTAGTCGAACCCTTCCG
Organism: Aeromonas enterica; assembly: GCF_054052465.1. Taxonomy (NCBI): domain Bacteria; kingdom Pseudomonadati; phylum Pseudomonadota; class Gammaproteobacteria; order Aeromonadales; family Aeromonadaceae; genus Aeromonas; species Aeromonas enterica. The sequence continues at coordinate 68,236 of NZ_JBSTYL010000024.1, forward strand.
GCGAGAGCACCGAACCTGTGCTGCAGATCAGGCGCAGCTGTGGTAATTCATGAGTTTTGATGGGTGCATAGCCCTGTTTGTGCAGCGCATCTAGATACTTGGCCGAGGTGCCAAACAGGGTAACCTGTTCGTCGCGCGCCAGATCCCACAGCACGTTGCCGTCCGGGTAGAAGGGAGAGCCGTCATAGAGCACCAGAGTCGCGCCGGAGGCGAGCGCACTCACCAGCCAGTTCCACATCATCCAGCCGCAGGTGGTGAAGTAGAACACCCGCTCTCCCGGCTTAATGTCGCAGTGCAGCTGGTGCTCTTTCAGATGTTGCAGCAGGGTGCCGCCTATGCCGTGCACTATACACTTGGGCTTGCCAGTGGTGCCGGACGAATAGAGGATGTAGAGCGGATCGTTGAAGCCCATGGGCTCGAAGCGAAGGACGGCATCCGGCTGGCTCGCCAGCACGTGCTGCCAGTCGTGACCAAGCCGCAGGGGATTGCCGAGCAGCGGGATTAGCACAGTCTGCTCTATGCTGTCGATCTGGCCGACCACGCCCGCCACTTTGTCCTGAATGTCGATGGCCTTGCCGTTGTAGCGGTAGCCGTCTACCGCAAACAGCACCCGCGGCCGGGTCTGGCCGAAACGCTCCACCACGCTGGCCTCGCCAAAGTCGGGGCTGGTGGAGGTCCAGATAGCGCCCAGGCTGGTGGTTGCCAGCATGGCCACCACGGTTTCCGGGATATTGGGCAGATAGGCGGCGACCACGTCGCCCCGACCTATACCCTGGCTGCGTAGCCACTGGGCCAGTTTGGCAACCTGATCCGCCAGCTCGCGCCAGCTCAGGGTCTGGCTCGGGTTCCCTTCGATGCGGGAGATGATGGCTGGCGCGTCATCCTGGCGGCGCAGCAGGTTTTCGGCGAAGTTGAGCCGGCTGTCGGGGAACCAGCGGGTGCGCTGCATGTCCTGGCGGTTCTCCGCCACTATGTTGCCGAGCTCACCCTTGACGCCGCAGTGCTGCCACACCAGCGGCCAGAAACGGGTGGTTTTCTCCACCGACCACTGGTAGAGCTGGGTATAGTTGTGCAGTTGCAGGCCGTGGAAGCGGTTGACCTCGGCCATGAAGTACTGGAGGTTGGATTGTTGAATCCGCTCCTGATCCGGTTGCCACAGGCAAAGGTTGTGCATGAGTAGTCCCTGACTGCATGTATCTACCGGCAGTGTATTGAATTGTTTTTTATTTGTTAATGGTTGGTTTTTGTTTCATAACAAAAGCCTTGTAACGTATGCGTTACCTCACGAAGCGATAGCTTGACGGTTCGAGCCTTGATTCGCTTGATGTTATGCTGAAATCACATTTCTCCCGGAGCAGGACGCCATGAGCAGCTACAGCCAACTTTTTGCCCAGCACCTAGATACCTTGCAGCAGCGCACCCGCGACATACTGCAACAGCAGGGGCTCAGCGGCCTGGCCATCCACTCCGGCCAGACCCACCGCATCTTTCTCGACGACCAGGATTACCCCTTCAAGGTGAATCCGCACTTCAAGGCCTGGCTGCCGGTGCTGGACAACCCCCACTGCTGGTTGCTGGTGGATGGCGTGAACAAGCCGGTGCTGCTGTTCTACCGGCCGGTGGATTTCTGGCACAAGGTGGCGGATTTGCCCAATGCCTTCTGGGTCGATTTCTTCGATATCCGCTTCCTGACGAGGCCGGAGCAGGTTGCCGATCACCTGCCCGCCGGCAAGCAGGAGTGGGCCTATCTGGGCGGCCACCTTGAGGTGGCCGAGTTGCTGGGGCTGGGTCAGCTCAATCCGGAAGCCGTGCTCAACTATCTGCACTATCACCGCGCCTACAAGACTCCTTATGAGCTGGAGTGCCTGCGCGAAGCAAACCGCATCGGCGTACGTGGCCATGTCGCGGCCAAGGACTCCTTCATGGCGGGGGCGAGCGAGTTCGAGATCAACTTGGCCTACATGAAGGCGGTCGGGCAGGGGGCCAATGAGGCACCCTACGGCAATATCGTCGCCATCAACCGCAATGCGGCCATCCTCCATTACACCCACCTCTCTGCGCTGCGAGTGCCGGATGTGGAGCGCTACTCCTTCCTCATCGATGCCGGGGTGGATTTTCACGGCTATGCCTCCGACATTACCCGTACCTGGGCTTGGCGTCGTGGCGAGTTTGCCGATCTGATCGCGGCGCTGGATGCACAGCAGCAGGAGATCATCGAGGAGATCAAACCGGGTCGCCGTTACAGCGAGCTGCATCTGCAGATGCATCACAGGTTGGCGCGCTTGCTGCAATCGGTCGAGCTGGTGGACATGTCAGTGGATGAGATGATCCACACCGGGGTGACCAACGTCTTCTTCCCCCATGGTCTGGGTCATTTCCTGGGCCTGCAGGTGCACGATGCCGGTGGTTTTATGCAGGATGAGCGCGGCACTCACCTTGCTGCTCCCGAACAGTTTCCTTATTTGCGCTGCACCCGGGTGATGGAGGTGGGCCAGGTGTTCACCATAGAACCTGGCCTCTATTTCATCGACAGCTTGTTGGAGCCGCTGCGTCAGAGCGAGCAGGGCAAGCGGATCAACTGGAACAAGGTGGAGGCGCTGCGTCCGTTTGGCGGCATCCGCATTGAGGACAACATAGTGTTGCACGCCAACGGGGTGGAGAACCTGACCAGGCAAGCGGGACTCTGATGGCGGCAGACTATGCCATTCCGGCCGTGCCGCTGGCGTTGAGTGAAGAGATCAAGAAGAGCCGCTTCATCACCCTGATCGCGCACACACCGACGGTCGAGGCCGCCAAGACGTGGATCAATGAGATAAGGCAGCAACACCCTGGGGCCCGGCATCACTGCTGGGCCTTTGTCGCCGGTCCACCACACGACAGCCAGGTTTACGGTTTCAGCGACGATGGCGAGCCCTCGGGGACGGCCGGCAAGCCCATGCTGGCCCAGCTGATGGGCTCCGGACTGGGTGAGATAGCCACCGTGGTGGTACGTTACTACGGCGGTGTGCTGCTGGGCACCGGTGGTCTGGTCAAGGCCTATGGCGGTGGCGTGGGGGCCGCGCTCAAGCAGCTCGAAACTAGGGTCAAGCGCCAGCAGACTCCCTCTCTCATCCAGTGTGACTATGCCGATATGGGGGTGGTGGAGGCGCTGCTCGGCTACCACCACGGCCAGTTGCTGGATGCCGATTACGGTGCTCGCGTCACCCTGCGGGTCGCGTGGGAATCCTCTATTTGGGCCCAGGTTGATCGGGAATTGACCGACCGAACCCATGGACGGGTATCCCTTCGCTCCTTAGATGGCTAGAATCCATCGCTCTTTTAGCCTGAAGAGGGAGCCGGAATGCACATTCTGAGCATTATTCGCATCGTTGGCCTGCTGGTTGCGCTGTTCAGCTCGACCATGTTGTTGCCTGCCATGGTTGCGTTTGGTTATCGGGATGGTGGTGGTGCCGAGTTCGTCAGCTCCTTTTTCATCGCGCTATTGCTAGGTGTGCTGCTCTGGTTTCCCAACCGCTCCCACAAGAAGGAGCTGCGCTCGAAAGAGGGCTTTCTTATTGTGGTGCTGTTCTGGACTGTGTTGGGCAGCGTGGGGGCCGTTCCCTTCATCATGAGCGATGTGCCGGACATGTCGGTCTCAGAGGCGTTCTTCGAATCTTTTTCCGGCCTGACCACTACGGGGGCGACGGTACTGACCGGGCTGGACAATCTGCCCAAGGCGTTTCTGTTCTACCGCCAGCTGCTGCAATGGCTGGGGGGCATGGGGATCATAGTGCTGGCCGTCGCCATACTGCCGCTGCTCGGCATCGGGGGCATGCAGCTCTACCGCGCCGAGATCCCCGGGCCGGTCAAGGATACCAAGGTGACGCCACGTATCGCCGAGACGGCCAAGGCGCTCTGGTTTATCTACCTGTTGCTGACCATGCTCTGCGCCCTGGCGTACTGGCTGGCCGGTATGACACTGTTCGACGCCATCTGTCACTCCTTCTCCAGCCTCTCCATCGGTGGCTTCTCCACCCATGATGCCAGCATCGGCTTCTTCAACAGTCCGGTCATCAATCTGATCACAGTGTGCTTCCTGCTGATCGGCAGTATCAACTTCGGTCTGCACTTCATGGTCTTCACTCACACTCCGGTGCGCCTGCTTAGCTATCTGCGTGACCCTGAGGTGAAGGTGTTTCTTGGGATCCAGCTGTTTCTGTTTCTGTTCTGCGCCACCGTTTTGCTGCAGCATAACCACTACGAAAACTGGCAGGAGACTCTCAATCACGCCCTGTTCCAGTCGGTATCACTGGGTACCACCACGGGTTACAGCACCACCAGTTATGCCGACTGGCCATCCATACTGCCGATGATGTTGATGTTCTCCTCCTTTATAGGGTGCTGCGCCGGGAGTACCGGTGGCGGCATCAAGGTGATGCGCTTCATGATCCTGTTCATGCAGGGGGTACGGGAGTTGAAGAGGTTGGTGCATCCGCGCGCTGTCTATACCCTCAAGCTGGGGCGCAAAGCGGTATCGGATCGGATTGTTGAGGCAGTGTGGGGCTTCTTTGCCGCCTACATCATTCTGTTTGTGTTGTTCATGCTGGCATTGATTGCTACCGGGATGAACGAGGTGACCGCTTTCTCGGCGGTGGCGGCGACCCTCACCAACGTGGGGCCGGGTCTGGGTGATGTGGCCTCCAACTTTGCCGGTACCAGCGCGGCGGCAAAATGGATACTGATCCTGGCCATGTTGTTCGGCCGATTGGAAATTTTCACGCTTCTGGTACTGTTTACCCCCGCATTCTGGCGTAGTTGAGGTAGGTATGGACAAGATTTTGGTGCTTTATTCCTCTCGGGATGGGCAAACACGGAAAATTGTGGATGTCATGCTGGAGGAGATGCCGGATTGCGAGGTGGTGATGCATGACCTGCACACTCTGCCCATGTGCAATCTCAGCAAGTTCAAGAAGGTATTGATCGGTGCCTCCATTCGTTACGGCAATTTCCATCCCAGCCTGCTCAGCTTTATTCATGCCCATCATGAACAGCTGGAAGTGGCCAATGCGGCCTTCTTCTGTGTCAACCTGACCGCGCGCAAGCCGGAGAAGCAGACGCCGCAGACCAATGCCTATATGAAGAAGTTCCTGCGCCTCTCCCCCTGGAAGCCGAGAACTCTGGGAGTGTTCGCCGGCGCTCTGCAATATTCCCGCTATAACTGGTGGCAGACCCGCATCATTCAGCTGATCATGAAGATCACCGGTGGCAGTACCGATACCAGCAAGGACCTCGAGTTTACAGATTGGGAAAAGGTGCGCCGCTTTGCTCGTGAATTCTGGTCAAAAAGATAGCAACTCCGCGCCGTAGCTGGCTCGAGCCTCGCAGATGCGGGGCTTTTTGTTTGATAAATAGGCATTCGAACCGCTAAACGGCAAAAAGTGCCATTTTTCGCAGATTTCCTCTTGTCATCGCGGCGCGGCTCCCTATAATGCGCCCCTACCAGCACGGCGGAGCACGCCGGACTGATGAGCCAGCTTCCTTGTGAAGCCGGC